>JBGSKI010000320.1:0-3318 GCA_041741315.1 Hyphomonas sp.
TCGCGGATGCGGGCATCGATGTCGGCATATTCTGCCGCGATCAGGCCAGCCGCCTTGACGGCCGGTCGCAGCGTCTGCTCTGCCTGGATCAGCGGGATGCAGACTTCCGCCGGTGCGGCCTCCGCGACGGCCGGATCGCATACGGCGATCACCGTGTCCTGGGCAGCACCGAAGGCCTTGATCGAAACAAGCGCCTTGTCGGCGGGCGTTTCAGCGCCCGCATAGATATCCGGCAACGGCCGGAGATCGGTGAACGTGTTGCACGCCGACAGCACGAGGGCGATCGACGCCATCGCGATGCTCGCGTGCTTTCTCACAAAATCGAACATGAATTGCCTCCTTCAGGCTTCGTTGGTCGAGAGCGGGATGCCCTCTTTTGCGCGCCAGATGCGGCGGCAATTGCTGGGCTGCGCGATCGCGAAACTATTGCGCGCAGCGAACATTCTGGACTTGCCGAGCCGGGCGATCGTCACCGCATCGGACTGGTTGCCGCCGAGCACATGATAGGCGTCTCGATCCTCGCCCACATACAGGCCGACATGGCCGCCGCCCTTGCGGGTGAAGACCAGCACATCGCCGAGCTTCGGCGATCCGTCCACGGAGCGCCCCCAGTCCGCCCAGGCCTTGGCCGACAGGAACAGGCGCGGCACCGGCTTGCCGGCGCAATGCGCCGTGAGCGCCATCCACAGACCGCACCAGGGGATGGAATCCTCCGAATAGAACCCGTCGCCATAGGGCCGCGTCAGGCCTGCCTCCGCGAGCAGCCGCCACCAGCCGAGGATCTGTGCATTCGATTGCGTCCCCGGAACCTCGACAATGCCGAGCGTCTTCAGGCCTTCGATCAGAAGGCGCGGGGCGGGTTCCGCGGCAAGGTCCGCATACGGATCAGGAAGGGTCATGGCCGCTTAGGTCCCGCGCACCGCAACCCAGATATTGTTCCGGAACGCCATCTCCATCGGTTCATTGGTCGTCAGGGTGATGTCGGCGCCGGAGAAGGTCTTGATGTTGTCGGGAGAGCCCGTATAGGCCTGCACGATGATCGTCTTGGTATCAGCAGCCTGGATGAAGATCTTTGCGCCATCGGCCGCATGATTGTACGGCACGATGATCCGCTTCAGTGTACCGCTCGATGCGCCTTCATACGGCGTGATGACGAAATGGTTGCCCTCCGCCTGGCTGACATCGAATGCACCGTCCGCGTCCAGCGTGACAGCGACGATCTTGCCGGCGCTGTTGGCGTGGATGCCGTCGCAATTGTAGATGCGGTGATTGCGATCGCTGACCGCCGATGAATACAGGTCGCCCGTGTGTCCCGTGCCGCGCACGTCATTGAGTGTCGGATCGCAGACAGAGTTCGACTTGCGCACCAGGTCGACCACGTTGCCGCCGATCACGGTGATGTCGATATCGGTCAGCCTCGGACGCGAGGCCGCCGCTTCCTGCAGGAAGATTGCGTATGTGTTGACCGTTGTTAGCAGGCACGGGTCGACAATCGTCACGCCGCTGATCCGCGCGTTCAGGCCTGCCGAACCGGTGCGGATCGCCGGGCCGCCGACCGCCTCGATGGTCCCGCCCTCCACGACAACGCGTTCGGCCTGGATCTGGATCGCGCCCTGATGCTGCCAGTTCGATCCGCCGGAGCCGGATGCGTCCTCGGTATTCGTGCGGTGGATATTGTTGCCGCGCAGCACCGTATTCTTCGCCCCCGGCGTGCCGCCGCTGATCGCATCGACGACATAGATGCCGCACCAGGCCGCACCGTCGATCGTGTTGTTCTCGACGATCGTTCGGGTTGCCCGCGCCTGGATGCCGTGATTGCCGGCATCCTTGATGTTCCATCCGTGGATACGGATGAACTCGCCCGTGTCGTGCGTGTCGACCGCCGTGGCCCGCATGTTGTTGGCCGTACCCGGCCCGGCATCCACTTGGTATGGCATGCCATAGACCCAGCCGGTTTCTGCCGGGGCAACCGTCGTGGTGACTGCGTGACGCGCGTCCTCCGTGTCGAGATTCGAACAGATGACACCCTGGTTCTGGCCCTGCAATTCGACACAATAGCCGAACCCGCCCGTGACATCGTCCGTGGACGACAGGAGGTTGTAGCTTGTGTACTTGTCGATGCGCGGATCGATACAGCCGAGCAGCCTGATCCCCGCAGATGTGCCGTTATAGATTTCAAGGTGTTCGAGGACCGGGTTTTCGCAGAACCGGAGGTCGACACCACAGCCCTCGAAATACTGGCCGGCTGCAGGCGGCGTGATCGCCTGGTCGAGTTCGATCTTGAAATTCTTGTACTTCAGGCCCGTGATCATCGTGAGCGGCACGAGCTGGGCGCTGTTGGCCATCGTGTAGGAATGGCGCAGGCGGTCGGCGACCGTGATCGTGTCGCCGCTGATCGCGGTGATCCAGACGAACTGCCCCTTGCGCCCGGCATTGTCCCAGGGCCGGTCTTCGGCGACAATTGCCGCCCAGGTATTGACCGCATAATTCGCGCCCATCCCGGTTCCAAGCGCGATCGTGCGGCTACCTGAGAAAGCATCCGAGGCGAGGAAATGGCTCTGCAGCGTTGGCACCGCCCAGCTCGACAGGACGTTCCCGTATCCCGAGCGCTTCAGCTTGGCCTTGTTGCTGCTGCCCTCGATCTCGACACCGTGATGGTTCTGCAGGCCGGTCGAGCTGCCGATGATGAATTCAGACCGGAACCGCACCTTGCGGCCCATTGCCCAGGCGAGGTCGAGAGCGCCCTGAAAGGCTGCCTCATTCGTCCCGAAGGCCTCGGCATAGAGGACATTGTCATCGTCCCCGGTGATCTTCTCCCAGGCGCCCTGGCTGCCGGTCTGGCCATCCAGCACAACAAACTTGCCCTGCAGGGTGTCGACCGTCACAAGCGCCGAAACGTTGGCAGGGTTCCACTTGAACCACCCCCTGCCGCCATCGCCATCCGTCGTCCGTCCGCGCACGTACAGGATCGACGCATCGCTGTGCGGATAGGTCAGGGCCAGCGCGGCATAGGTCGCAACCCCGTCCCGCTGCCGCTCCCCCAGCTTGCCATCGAGCCCCGGCACATCCGCCGTACCCGCCAGCACGTCCTGCTTGCCGGTCGCCAGCGCCGCGAGCGCCGAATTGACAGCGGCGGCCGCATCCTCGGTTTCAACGAACCGGTTGAACGCTTCGAGGAACGTGTCGAGTTCGCCCGGCGCACCGCTGACCAGGGCATTGATCCGTGCACGTTCGGTCACGATCAGGTTCAGCAGCTTGTCGAGCGTGTCGCCATCCGAGGCCACGCCGGCCCGGATCGTCGCCACGGCCGCGGCCGCC
>JBGSKI010000321.1:0-2860 GCA_041741315.1 Hyphomonas sp.
TCGACACCGCCCTCGCCCGCCTCGCCAGCCTGCAGGTCCGCAGCGCCCTGATGCAGCGCCCGCTGAAAGTGATCGACCTGCGCAATGCCGGCCGGGTCTATCTTGCACCGGTCAACCCGCCGGATTTCAGCGCTCGTGAAGACGCGGCGCGCAGCTGATGGCCAACGTCAAGTCCCGCCGCAAGACCCCCGGTGGCCGCAGCCCCACCGGCATTGTTGCGGCACTGGACATCGGTTGTTCCAAGATCACCTGCCTGATCGCCCGCAATGACGGCACCGGCCCGCGGAATTTCAAGATCCTCGGCAGCGGCCGCCAGCAATCGCGCGGCTTCACCGGCGGCGCGATCACCGACATGGAAGGCCTCGAGCGCTCGGTACGCCTCGCCGTAGAGGATGCCGAGCGCGAAGCCGGCGAGCAGATCAGCGAAGTTGTGCTCGGCATCACCGGGCCGCGCCTGTCCTGCACGCTCGTCACGGCTGAAACCGCCATCGGTAACCGCGAAATCACCTCCCGCGACGTGCGCCGCGTCCAGTCCCTCGCCCTCGCCAAGGTTCCGTCCAAAGGCGAGGACATCCTCTCGGCCTGGCCGGTCGCCTACCGCGTCGACCAGCAGGAAGGCGTGCGCGAACCCGCCGGCATGTACGGCAGCGAACTCGGCGTGCTCCTGTCGGCCGTCTCGGCGCCCCGGTCGGTGGTCAAGAACCTCGTCGAGTGCATCGGCCGGGCCCATCTCGGCGTCAGCGCCCTCGTCCCCTCCTCCATCGCCAGCGGTGCCGGCACTTTGATCGACGACGAAATCGACCATGGTGCCGTCTGCATCGACATGGGTGCCGGCGTTACCGCCGTCTCGGTCTTCCTCAACGGCTCGCCCGCCTGGCTCGGCCTCGTCCCGGCTGGCGGCACGCATGTGACCAGCGACATCGCGCAGGGCATCGGTACAACCTTCGCCGCAGCCGAACGCCTCAAGACCGTCTACGGCACCGCCAATCTCGAAGGCCCCGGCCTCGCTGAGCGGATCGAGGTTCCCCGCCTCGGCGACGATGGCCGCCTTCAGGCCACGCGCATGGAGCGCGGCCAGATTGCCGCCATTGTTGCGCCCCGGATCGAGGAAATCTTTGAAATCGTGCGCGATACGCTGAACGCAAGTGGTGTACGACGCGTACTCCCCCGGCGGATCGTCCTGACCGGCGGCGCCAGCCAGCTGCCCGGCGTGCGCGACGTCGCCAGCCGCATCCTGAACGCGCCGGTTCGCCTCGGACGCCCGTCAATGGCCGAATTTCTTGGCGAAACACTGGGAACGCCTGCTTTCTCTACAGCCTCGGGTCTGTTAATGTATCATGAGTTGGGGTTTGCCGACGCAGCAAGGGCAGGGGCTGCAGCGGTGGAGAATGGACCAGAGTCGAGAAGCGGCGTGGTGAACAAGGTGTTCCATTGGCTCGAAGAAAATTTCTGAGTCAATTTCACCTCACTTAACTGCTTTTTAGCGGCGACCGCCCATTCTGGCGTCTGTTGGGGCGCGTAGAGTGAGGAATTTTGATGACGTATGAACTGAGACCCCGGATTCTGGTCTTCGGCGTGGGTGGCGCAGGCGGCAACGCTGTCGACAACATGATCGAAGCGAACCTGCAGGGTGTCGAATTCATCGTCGCCAACACCGACGCACAGGCGCTCGCCCGCTCGCGCTGTGAAACCCGCATCCAGCTGGGGCCCATCACCACCGCCGGCCTCGGTGCCGGCGCCCGTCCGGAAATCGGCGAAAAGGCTGCCGAAGAATCCATCGAGGAAATCCGTGAACACCTCGACGGCGCCAACATGGTCTTCATCGCGGCCGGCATGGGCGGCGGCACCGGCACCGGCGCGGCACCGGTCATCGCCCGCGCCGCCAGCGAACTCGGCATCCTCACCGTCGCAGTCGTTACCAAGCCCTTCGGTTTCGAAGGCACGCGCCGGATGAACATCGCCGAATACGGCCTCGAAGGCATGAACAAGGCGGTCGACACCCTGATCGTCGTGCCGAACCAGAACCTGTTCCGCATCGCCAATGACCGGACCACCTTCGCCGAAGCCTTCCGGATCGCCGACGATGTCCTGTACTCAGGCGTGCGCGGCATCACCGACCTGATGGTCATGCCCGGCCTGATCAATCTCGATTTCGCCGACGTCAACGTCATCATGCGCGGCATGGGCACCGCCATGATGGGCATGGGAGAAGCCAGCGGCGAGCGGCGTGCGCTTGAGGCAGCCCGCCTCGCGATCGACAATCCCCTGCTCGACCACATTTCGATGAAAGGCGCCAAGGGCGTCCTGATCAACATCACCGGCGGCTATGACATGACGCTGTTCGAACTGGACGAGGCCGCCAACGAAATCCGCCGCGAGATCGACCCTGACGCCAACATCATCCTCGGGTCCGCCTTCGACAGCGAGCTGGAAGGCCGCATCCGCGTGTCCGTGGTTGCCGCCGGCGTCGAAAGCAGCACCGTCATCGCGACCGGCACCGCCCTGCCCCAGGGTGCCAGCGTGCGCCAGCCGCTTGCTGAGCCGGTTGCAGAGGAAGTGGAAGAGACGGAAGAAGACATGGCTGAGGACACCGTTCTGTCCGCAACGATGACCCAAGACGACGACCGCCCCGTCGTGATCACGCCGGCCAGCCGTGCCCGCGCCGAACCTGACCCCCGTGCGGATTTCGCCGGCCGGGAACTGCCCGCTGCCAGCGTCGAAGCGGCCGAAGGCGACGACCAGGTTGCCGCCAGTGCCGTGTTCCCGCCCCGCAAGGAAACACCTGCCGCGCCTGACCGTATCGTGCGCGCAGACAGCGGACCGTCCGGCTTCTCCAACCTGTTCGGCTGGCGCCGCGGCC
>JBGSKI010000322.1:0-32441 GCA_041741315.1 Hyphomonas sp.
GCCGCAATCATGGACGGGCGGGACCGCAACGCGGGCGCTGTCGCGGGCGTCACGGTGGTCAAGAACCCGATCCTGGCGGCGCGGGCGGTGATGGACAAGTCAGAGCACGTGATGTTCGCCGGGGCGGGCGCCGACGCGTTCGCGCGCGGGCAAGGGCTGGAGATTGTCGAGAATTCCTATTTCGACACCGAGTGGCGGCGCGCGGCGCTGGAGCGGGTGCTGGACGAACAGAAACGCACGCTCGCCTCCGACCGGCACGGCACGGTCGGCGCGGTCGCCTATGACATGGCGGGCAATCTTGCCGCCGCCACGACGACTGGCGGCATGACGGCAAAGACGCCGGGACGGATCGGCGACTCGCCACTGATCGGCGCGGCGACCTATGCCGAGAATGGCGTCTGCGCTGTCTCTGCCACGGGGCACGGCGAGTATTTCATCCGCGTCGGCGTCGCCAAGACGATCTGCGACCGGGTGAAGCTCGCGGGCGAGGATGTCGAGACGGCGGCCAATGTGGCGCTTGCCGAAGTCGCAGCGCTCGGCGGGGATGGCGGCGTCGTGCTGCTGTCCGGCGACGGCAAGGCCGGCTTCGCCATCAACAGCGAAGGCATGTACCGCGGCTGGATCGACGCGACGGGCTCCTGGACGGCGATTTATGGAGATGAAGAGGAGACGAACTGATGGGGTGGCGAACCCCTTGCCGTACCGCCGAAAGCCCAGGGTGCGCCTGAACCCTTGGTCTGGACAGATTGGACGCCGGGAACCTCGACGCCCAACGGCTCTATAAACGCCGCGGCTGGCGCAAGGTCAGCGAATTCATCTTCATGGTCGGCGCCCACGAAGATCCGGAGTTCCTGCTGGAAAAACGGCTGTGAGACCCCAGGGCGCTTGACGGTTGCGTGAAAGGCGCTAGCCCCGTGGGCCGAACCTTTGCCGACAAGAGAGATCAGAGACCATGAGCAAGACCTGGGACAAGTCGCACCTGCCGTCCCGGCACGTCACCGAAGGCCCGGAGCGCGCGCCGCACCGGTCTTATTATTACGCCATGGGGCTCTCGACCAAGGACATCAGGAAGCCGTTCGTGGGGGTTGCCTCGTGCTGGAACGAGGCGGCGCCGTGCAACACGGCCCTGATGCGGCAGGCCCATGCGGCCAGCGTCGGCGTCAAGGAAGCGGACGGCACGCCGCGCGAATTCTGTACCATCACCGTCACCGACGGCATCGCGATGGGCCACGAGGGCATGCGCTCGTCGCTGGTCAGCCGGGAAGTGATCGCGGACTCGGTGGAACTGACGATGCGCGGGCACTCCTATGACGCGCTTGTCGGCGTGGCAGGCTGTGACAAGTCACTGCCGGGGATGATGATGGCGATGCTGCGGTTGAATGTGCCGTCGGTGTTCATCTATGGCGGCTCGATCATGCCAGGCCGGTTCGAGGGCAAGGATGTCACCGTGATGGACGTGTTCGAGGCGGTCGGCGCGCACGCCGCCGGGTCGAACGACATGACGGAAGAGAAGCTGCATGCGCTGGAGAAGCTCGCCTGTCCGGGCGACGGCGCGTGCGGGGGCCAGTTCACGGCAAACACGATGGCCTGCGTGTCGGAGGCCATCGGCCTCGCACTGCCACTCTCTTCGGCGCTACCGGCGCCCTACCTTGAGCGCGACGAATATTGCGTCGAAAGCGGCCGGGCCGTGATGAACCTGATCGAGAAGAACATCCGGCCGCGCGACATCTGCACGCGCAAGGCGTTCGAGAATGCGGCGGTCGTGGTGGCGGCGACCGGCGGATCGACCAATGCCGGCCTGCACCTGCCGGCCATGGCGCACGAGTGTGGGGTCCAGTTCGACCTGAAAGACGTTGCCGAGATCTTCGCCAAGACGCCGTATATTGCCAGCCTGAAGCCCGGCGGCGAATTCGTCGCCAAGGATTTCGGCGAGGCGGGCGGTGTGCCGATGCTGATGAAGACGCTGTATGATGCCGGGCTGATCCATGGCGACTGCATGACGGTGACCGGCAAGACGGTGGCCGAGAACCTGAAGGACGTCGTATTCAACAAGGACCAGAAAGTCATCCGTGAGGCGAATGACCCGATCTCGCCGAATGGCGGAGTGGTCGGCCTGTGGGGTTCGCTGGCACCGGATGGCGCGATCGTGAAGGTCGCAGGCCTTGCGAACCTGCAATTCACCGGCCCGGCCCGCGTGTTCGACGGCGAGGCCGCGTGTTTCAAGGCCGTGTCCGAGCGAAGCTACAACGAAGGCGATGTTCTGGTCATCCGCTACGAGGGGCCAAAAGGCGGCCCCGGCATGCGCGAAATGCTGTCGACTACGGCGGCGCTTTATGGCCAGGGCATGGGTGACAAGGTGGCGCTGATCACCGACGGCCGGTTCAGCGGCGCGACGCGCGGCTTCTGTGTCGGCCATGTCGGCCCGGAAGCGGCGGATGGCGGCCCCATCGGACTCATCCAGGATGGCGACATCATCACGCTGGACGCCATCAAGGGAACGATCGATGTCCGCCTGACGCCTGCCGAATTGCAGGAGCGGCGGCACACATGGAAGCCGCGCACCAATGCCTATGGCTCCGGAGCGTTGCAGAAATTCGCGAAACTGGTGGGCCCGGCGCATGAAGGGGCGGTGACGCATCCCGGTTTCGACGGCGAGCGCCACGTCTATGCGGATATCTGATCCGCGCTTGGCGCCGCGGGAAAAGCGGTCTTAAACAAGGTTCGATCACAGGGGAATCGCCAGCATGTCTGACCAGCCCGATCTCGACCCCGCCGTTACGGCCGTCATGGCCGGCCTGCCGCCGGAATTCGATGGCTTCGACCGGATGTTCCAGAACCAGATACAGCCAGCGCTGCAGGCGCGGGAAGGCGACCGCGTGCGGGCGGCGGCCAAGGCACGCCAGTCGCTGTATGTCGGCATCGCGGTCGGTGTGGCGGGTGCCGTGCTCGGCGGATGGCTGACCAAGAGCCCGATAGCGCTGTTCTTTGCGGGCATCGTCGGGTTCGGCGTCGTCGCCTGGGGCCGGCAGGACCTTGCCAAGGTCGGCAAGGATGCCAAGGACCTGATCGTCAATCCGGTCGCCACGCATTTCGGCCTGTCCTTCTTGGCCGAGCCCGGCGAAGTTCCGTCCATCCAGCGTCACCGCGAGGTCGGCGTGGTTCCGGGCTGGGACCGGGCGGCGTACGAAGACCTGCTGACCGGCCAGCGCAGCGGCGTCGATTTCGAACTGTTCGAGGCCCACCTTGAGGAGCGCCGCACCAGTACCGATTCCAAGGGCCGCACGCAGACCCGTTGGGTCACCGTGTTCAAGGGCCAGTGCCTGCGCTTCCAGTTCGAGAAGACATTCTATGGACGCACCTTGGTTACCCGCGATGCCGGCTTTTTCAACCGCTTCGGTGGCGGCAAGGGGATGCAGCGCGCGGCGCTGGAAGACCCTGTTTTCGAGAAGATTTTTGAAGTCTACACGACCGACCAGGTGGAAAGCCGGTTCCTGCTGACGCCGGATCTGATGCAGCAGCTGGTGGACCTCGAGAAGACGTTTCATGGCGGCAAGTTGAAATGCTGCTTCGACGGCGGCGAGATGTTCATCACCCTGCAGGGCGGCAACCTGTTCGAGCCGGGCAGCATGTACACGCCGTTGGATAATCCGGGGCGTGTGCGGGAACTGCTCGACGATTTCGCGGCCGTATTCCGCATCGTCGACGAGACGCAGGCGGGCAAGCGCCGGTCGGACCGTGCCCGTCCGCCGGGCGCCTGATCGGGGCGAAGTTGAGGCGGGTACGTTCAGGTTTGCTTCAGGCGTTTGCAGGCAAATTGCCCGCAATGCTGGAAGGACCCGCCATGAGCCGACTGATGATTGCCGCCCTGTTCCTTGCCCTCGCGCCGGTGGCCGGTGCCGACGCTGCGTCCGCGCGCGATATGGCCCGGTGCAAGGCCATGCAGGCGACCATGGTGCCGAAGCAGCGCGAAATCGACGAAGCCAAGGCCCGGCGCGACGACCTCGCCGCCATCGCCGAGGCAGATGGCGACGCCTGGGAAAATGCCGAAGCGGTGCGCAATTTCTCGAAATCCCATGCGGCAGAGGCCGATGCCGCGAAGGCCGCCTTCACGGCGTCGCGCAAGGCGCTCGCCGATTCCGAACTCGGCCTGCAATTCATGGTGCAGGGGTTCAACGAAGACGTTTCGGCCTTCAACCAGTCCTGCGCCAAGCCGGAATAGGCGCAACCGCAGCACAGGCAGACGCGATCCGTTGTTCGCGAGCGCAGCAATGTTAGCGCAAACGTGGCAACGTTGACAAACACTTCCGCTTGGTTTCCTAGTTGCTCCAATCGGGAAATTCATATCGTTTCCCCTCACCAACAAGACGGCACGGCACAGGCCGATAGCTGCGACAAACCCAGGGAGGAATGCGCGCCATGAGCGACGCAGCTACGAGACATGCCGCCGAAAAAGCGGAAACCCAATTCGGCCCGGTGATCCTGATCACGGCTGTCGCCACCATTGGCGGCTTCCTGTTCGGCTTCGATTCGGGCGTCATCAACGGCACCGTCGATGGCCTGAGAACCGCGTTCAATTCCGAGACAATGGGCACCGGCTTCAACGTCGCCTCCATGCTGCTCGGCTGTGCCGCGGGCGCCGCGCTTGCCGGCACGCTGTCGGATGCCTTCGGCCGCCGCACCATGATGCTGGTTGCCGCCGTGTGCTTCATCGTCTCGGCCTGGGGCTCGGGCATCGCTCATTCGTCTCTTGAATTCATCATCTACCGCGTGATCGGCGGTCTCGCCGTCGGCGCGGCCAGCGTGATGTCGCCCGCCTACATTTCCGAGGTGGCGCCGTCGCAATATCGTGGACGGCTGTCATCGATCCAGCAGGTCGCGATCATCTCGGGCTTGTTCATTGCCTTCCTCTCGAACTATTTCATTGCCAAGGCCACCGGCTCGTCGCTGGAGCCGTGGTTGTTCGGCTTTACTGCCTGGCGCTGGATGTTCTGGATCGAACTGATCCCGGCTTTCATCTTCCTGTTCGCACTTCTGCTGATCCCGGAAAGCCCGCGCTTTCTGGTTGCCCAGGGCAAGGACGAGAACGCCGTCGGCGTTCTGACCAAACTGTCAAATGCCCCGGCCGCAGAGCGCAAGGTGCGCGAGATCAAGGAATCCCTGGCGAATGACCACAAGCCGTCGATCCAGGACGCCTTTGGCGGCGGCACTGTGTTCAAGGGCATCGTGTGGGTCGGGATCGGCCTTGCCGTGTTCCAGCAACTCGTCGGCATCAACGTCGTGTTCTATTACGGTGCCGTGCTCTGGCAGGCGGTTGGCTTCTCCGAAGGCGACGCCCTGCTGATCAACGTGATCTCCGGCGCCGTCTCCATTCTCGCAGTGATCGTCGCGCTGCTCCTGATCGACCGGATCGGCCGCAAGCCGCTGCTCTGGGTCGGCTCGGTCGGCATGACGGTGACGCTGGCCATGGTGGCGCTCTGCTTCTCGAAGGCGGTCACAGTGGACGGCGCGGTGAGCCTGCCGGGCAGCTACGGCCTGATCGCCCTCCTGTCGGCCAACGCCTATGTCGTGTTCTTCAACGCGTCGTGGGGACCGGTCATGTGGGTTGCCCTTGGCGAGATGTTCCCGAACCAGGTGCGCGGTGCGGGCCTTGCCGTGTCGGGCTTCTTCCAGTGGGTCGCGAACTTCGCGATCACCATGACTTTCCCGATCATGCTGGTGGCTCCGGGCATTGGTCTCACGGGCGCGTACATGTTTTACGCCGTCTGCGCGCTTATCTCGGTCTTCTTCGTCCTGCGCTTCGTGCGCGAGACCAAGGGGCTTGAGCTTGAAGAGATGCCAGGCTGACAGTTTCTCCCCGCTGGTCCGACCGGCCAGCGGGGATTTTTCCATCCGCGTGTGATACCGTTCCCACGCATGCCGGGGCTTGCCCCAGCACACTTTCAATCCGCCACAGAGGGTTAGCGCTGATGTCCCGTTCCAGTTCCTTCCGCAATTGCGCATCGGCGCTGTCTCTCATTGCCGCCGCAGCGCTATCGAGCTGTGCCGTCGCGAAGCCGGCGGTCGAGGACCAGTCGCTGGTTGCCTCCGGAACGCCACTCGTAGTGACTGAAGATGTGACGCTGCATCTTGATGACTGGCCGGCGCTCGGCCTGCCGGGGCTCGATCCGGCGGTCGAGGCGCGCATCGACGCGATCATGGCGAAGCTGACGCTGGAGCAGAAAGTCGGCCAGGTGATCCAGGCGGACAGCAATTCGGTCACGCCGGAAGAGGTGAAAAAATACCGGCTCGGCTCGGTTCTGAGCGGTGGAAGTTCGGCACCCGGCCCGCAGCCTTTCGCGGACACGAAGGGCTGGTTGGAAGCGGCGGACGGGTATTTCAATGCGTCGATCGATCCGGAAGGCGTCGAGATCGCCATCCCGGTGATCTGGGGCATCGATGCGGTGCACGGCCACGCGAACCTCTATGGCGCGACCGTGTTTCCGCACAATATCGGCCTCGGCGCGGCGAACGATCCGGACCTGATCGAGGAGATCATGTCGGTGACGGCCTCCGAACTCGTCGTTTCCGGCCATGACTGGACCTTTGCGCCGACCCTCGCCACGCCGCGCGATGATCGCTGGGGCCGCACCTATGAAGGCTTCTCGGAATCGCCGGAAATTGTGGCGTCCTATGCCGACCGTATCGTGTTCGGCCTGCAGGGCCATCCGGGTACGGACAGCTTCTTCGCCGACGGTCATGTGATCTCCTCCGCCAAGCATTTCATGGGCGATGGCGGCACGTTCGAAGGGCATGACCAGGGCGATGCGCGCATCAGCGAGGAAGAGATGCGGGCGATCCATGCGCAGGGCTACATCTCCGCGCTGCAGGGCGGCGTGCAGACCGTGATGGCCTCGTTCTCGAGCTGGGACGGCATCAAGATGCATGGCAGCAAGGCCATGCTCACCGACCTCCTGAAGGGCCGCTTCGGTTTCAACGGGTTCATCGTCGGCGACTGGAACGGCCATGGCCAGGTTCCGGGCTGCACCAATACCGATTGTCCGCAATCGCTGAATGCCGGGCTCGACATGTACATGGCGCCGGACAGCTGGAAAGGCCTCTACGAATCAACGCTCAAGCATGTGCAGGCTGGCGAAATTCCGATGGAACGCCTCGACGATGCGGTGCGCCGTATCCTGCGCGTCAAGATCGCCTACGGACTGTTCGAGAAGGGCCCGCCGAGCACCCGTCCGGGGGCAGGCGACGAGGCGCTGCTCGGTTCGAAGGCTCACCATGAAGTGGCGCGCCGCGCTGTGCGGGAATCGTTAGTCCTGCTAAAGAACAATGGCGGAGTGCTGCCGCTGAAAGCCGGCCAGACCGTGCTGGTCGTCGGCGACGGGGCCGACAATATCGGCAAGCAGGCCGGCGGCTGGACGTTGTCCTGGCAGGGCGGCGATTTCGACAATACGTTCTTTCCGAATGGCGAAACGATCCTAGAGGGCATCCGCGAAACGGTGCTGCCGGCAGGCGGCACGGTGATCTTCGACCCGGAGGGAACTTCGACGGCGGATGCCGATGTGGTGATCGCCGTGTACGGAGAGAATGCCTATGCCGAGGGTTTCGGAGACCTGAAGACGCTCGATTTCGCGCCGAACGGGTTCGATACCGCAAAGCTAGACAACTATAAGGCACGCGGCGTACCGGTCGTGTCGGTCTTCCTGTCGGGCCGGCCGCTCTGGGTGAACCCGGAGATCAACGATTCCAATGCGTTTGTTGCGGCCTTCCTGCCCGGCACAGAGGGTGGCGGTGTGGCGGATGTCCTGTTCCAGTCCAGCCCGGAATACGATTTCCGCGGCCGCCTGTCCTATTCATGGCCGAAGACCGCCGAGTCGCAGCCGCTGAACAAGGAAATGCAGGGCTATGACCCGCTGTTTGCCTATGGTTACGGCCTGTCCTATGCAGACGCACCAGCCGACATGGCCGAATTGTCAGAGGACCCGGGTGAGATTCCGCAATCCTCCGTGGACGTAACGACTGTCTTTGCCAGGGGCGAGGCGGGCCCGTCCTGGATGGTGATGCTCTACAGCGAAGGGCAGACGGTTCCGGTTGATACCGGCACGGTGGGGCTCGACGGCTTGATGGTGTCGCGCACCGATTACGGCACGCAGGAAGATGCGTTGCTGCTCGAGTGGGTGACGCCCGACGCGCACCTCGTGTTCGCCGCGCCGAACGGTCCCGTGGACCTGTCGAGTGTCGGCGGTTCGGTCGACGTGGTCTTCTCGGCCCGCGTACCGGATGGCTCCAGCATGCCGCTGACCCTGTTCGGCGGCTGCACGCCGGATGGGACATGTGCTGGCTCCGAGGGCATCACGGTTGCAGGCGAAGAATGGGCAGACTATTCGGTTGCGGGAATCTGCATCGGCCTGCGTGACCTGCGCGCCGCCAATATGGTCGCATCCTTCTCTACATCTGCACCCGGAACAATAGGGCTCGCCAATGTCCGTATCGTCGAGCACGAAGCGGGCCCTGCGGCGTGTGAAAACTAGCCGGGCACGCCGGCAAGTCAGCGCGGAGCGCCAAGCATCACGCAAGTGGTGAAGGAGGCTATGATGGCAGGTTTCTATCGCGTGAGCGCCATGCTCTTGTCGATGTGGGCCGGACTGTGCGGTCTCGGCCAAGCCGACGCCGAAACGGATTGCCGCGCGCCCGTCGCGGTCTGCGCGACGGCAATGCCCGACGCCTTCCCGCTGATCCGTGACGGCTTACCGGTGACGATCCACGTCGACGAAGCCGACTGGCCCGGCGTCATCCGCGCCGCACAAGACCTGCAGGCCGATCTCGCGAAAGTTGGCGGCCAGGAAGGCAAACTGCTTGCGGGTCAATCGGCCGGGGCCAGCGAGCCGGTTACCATCCTTGCTGGTACGCTCGGCCGTTCGCCGCTCATCGACGGGCTCGCGGCCGCCGGAAGGATCGACGTGTCGGCGATCGACGGCCGCTGGGAGGGCTTTGTCCAGGCCGTCGTCAGCGATCCGGCACCGGGCATTTCCATGGCGCTGGTGATCGCCGGGACCGACAAGCGCGGCACGATCTATGGCATCTACGATCTTTCAGAGCGGGCCGGCGTGTCACCGTGGACCTGGTGGGCGGATGTACCCGTTCCGCATCAGGATAATCTCAGCGTCGCGCCGGGGGCGGTAGCAGACTGGCCGAATGTCAAGTATCGCGGCATTTTCCTGAATGACGAGAACCCGTCCCTCTATGGATGGGCGAACGAGACCTTCGGCGGGTTCAATCACGACTTCTATGCCCGGGTATTCGAACTGATCCTGCGCCAGAAGGGGAACTACATCTGGCCCGCCATGTGGGGCAAGGCCTTCTGGGACGACGACCCGCAAAACGGTCCGACGGCGGACCTTTATGGCGTGGTCGTCGGAACGTCCCACCATGAACCGCTGATGCGCGCGCATGTCGAATGGGAACGCTATGGCGAAGGTAAATGGGACTTCGCCGGCAATGCCGACACGCTGAAAGACTTCTGGCGCGAGGGCATGCACCGGATGAGCGACGTAGAAAGCCTGGTGACCATCGGCATGCGCGGCGACGGCGACGAAGCAATGACCGAAGGTACGGCCATCAGCCTGCTGGAATCGATCGTTGCAGCGCAGCGGACCATCATTGCGGAAGAAACGGGGAGGCCGGCGGAGGAGCAGCCGCAGGTCTGGGCGCTTTACAAGGAAGTGCAGGACTATTTCGACCAGGGCATGCAGGTTCCGGATGATGTCACGCTGCTTTTTTCAGACGATAATTGGGGGAATATCCGCCGTCTGCCGGAACCGGATGTAGACCGTCCAGGCGGTTATGGCGTGTACTATCACTTCGATTATGTCGGCGGCCCGCGGAACTATAAGTGGATCAACACGACGCAGATCGAGCGGACATGGGAGCAGATGAATCTCGCCCGGGAATACGGCGCGGACCGCCTGTGGATTGCCAATGTCGGCGACCTGAAGCCAATGGAATTACCGATCAGCTTTTTCCTTGATTATGCTTGGGATCCGGAAGACTGGCCTGTCGAACGGTTGCCGGCGTATACGGAGGAATGGGCGGCACAGCAATTCGGATCTGCGCATGCAACGCGGATTGCCTCGATGCTGGACCGTTACACAAAACACAATGCGCGCGTGAAACCGGAACTTCTGGACGCAGACACGTACAGCCTCGTCAATTTCGGCGAGTGGGATCGGGTGGTCGGAGAATATGAGGATCTGGCCGCGGAGGCGGACGCGCTGCTGGCGGAAATCGATCTGGCGCGACGTGATGCCTTCCTGCAACTCGTCTGGTACCCGGTGCAGGCCAGTGCCAATCTGAACGCGATGTACCGGGCGGTCGCGAAGAACCGGCTCCACGCGGCGCAGGGCCGCAGCGATGCGCGGGACTGGGCAGACAGGGCTGAAGCTCTTTACGCGCGTGATGCGGAACTGACACGCGTCTATCATGAGGACGTTGCCGGCGGGAAGTGGGCCCACATGATGGACCAGACCCATATCGGCTATACCTATTGGCAGCAACCGGACGAACAAGTGATGCCGGTGGTTGAGCGGCCGGACGTACCGAAGCAGAGCGCGCTGCGTGTCAGTGTTCCGGGTACGGAACGCGTCTGGCCAGGGGCGGCAGGTGATGCGGCGCTGCCATTGATCGTTCCGGGACAGAACCACTCAGCATGGCTGGACCTGTTCACGACCGGAAAGCAGCCGAGGTATTTCAAGATCCGGTCGAACGCGGCGTGGATGTCGGTCGATACGGCGTCAGGCAAGGTGGACGGCACGCGACGTGTTTCCCTGCGGATCGACTGGAGCAAGGTTCCTGATAAAGGTGCGACGGGAACCCTGACAGTCTCCGCCGGTCTGTTCGGGCGGATACAGGTCGATGTGCCGGTCGCGCCTGCCGGAAGTGCAAGCTTCGTGTCCCTGCCGGCAACCGATATTTCCGGCAACGTTGCGGGTGAGGGCATGGCCTGGAAAGTCATTCCCAATCTCGGCCGGGAGGACTCAAGTATTGCACTGTTCCCGCGTACGCATCCGGCACTGGAACCAAGGGAAGGCGGAGCCCGGCTCGACTATACCGTCAGCCTTGGCGGGACGGGGCCCCTGGTCGTGGATGTCGGCCTTGCGCCGACGCTCGATTTTTCTGGTCAGGGCGGGATGGAGTTTGCCGTGTCCCTCGATGGCGGCGCGCCGGTACGCGTCAATGCCAATGGCGGTATGGTGCCGGATACGGACGACTGGGAGGTGGCCGTGTCGTCCTATAGCCGCACACGGACGGTGGAATTCCCGGATGTTGCTGCCGGCGAACATGTGGTGTCACTGTGGGAAATCGATCCGGGCCTTGTCTACCAGTCCCTGGTCGTACGGCGCGACGACCGGCCTGACAGTCACCTGGCGCCGCCCTTCCGGCCAGAGCCGCCCACTTCACCCTGACGACATCGCCTGCACGATGGCGGTGCGGAACTTGCGCAGGGTTTCGGGATCCGGCTCGCCAAGGATGCCGCGGCGGTTCTCCGGAAGGTGCTCGCCCGGGTCGCCATTGGCGCCGAACACATAATGCTCGAAGTGCGCGCGCCAGGCGTCGCGATGGGCTGGCGTCATGTCGTTCAGCGCGAGCATGGCATGCAGCATGGCCTGGCGCGGCTTGCCAATTCCGGCACCGGGCGGCGACCACCAGTAATTCACGAGGATGTTGAGCGCTGCGAGCGACCTGACATGGTGCCACCAGAGATACGGGATGTAGATCGCGTCGCCGGGTTCCAGGTCCGCCACCTGGGCATGGGCGAGCGCCTCGGGGAAGCGCGGATACTTGTCGAGCTCCGGCGCATCGAACGACACCATGCTGACGACAGCGCCCGCCGGGGTCAGTTCCAGCGGTCCGATGTACAGGTTGCCGATCTGGTCCGGAGGGAAGAGCGTGAAACGGCGCCGGCCGGCGGCCACACAGGCGATGTTCTCGGATGGGTCATGGTGGGCCGCGATGATCACCCGGTTGCCGATCCATATCCGGGGCTCGATGGCCGGGTCGAGCAGCGGCAGGCGGTTCTGCATCTCATAGCCGGGCAGGGTCTGTCGTACGGGCACGGACTGGATGGCGACAGCCGGGGGATCCTCGTCGTCGCGCGAGGACAGGATATAGTCGAGCGTGCTCTGCAGTTTCGCGCCGCCCATCCGGAAGTTCAGGGCCGATAGGTCGTCATTGTAGAACAGGCGGCCGCCGGTCGAGGGCGGACCGATTGCCGTATCGAATGAGTTGCCGGAGTCAAACTGGCGCAAGTACGCCACGACCGCCTCATCCGACTGCAGGCCGGCGCGGACGATCGGCCAATCGCGCACGAGGCCCCGGATGACGACCGGCCGGCCGGCGGGCAGGACTTCCTGTTCAAAACGCTCGCGGTTGAGACTGTCCAGCTCCGGGATGGGGGAAGGCGTTGGAAGGTCAGTATCTGGCATGTCAGTTCCGCGTGAATGAGGCAGACCCGGACGGGCCGGAGGGGATAGAAGGCAAGCTAGTCAGACGAGCGCGAATTGCCAATACATGGGCCGAACCGCAAATGACCAAGTCACGATTCCCGCTTCCGGCGAGTGCCGGGGCAGGGCTTCTCTCAAAAGCGTATGTTGAGACCGGATTGAAACCGGTTTCACACCCGCAGATTGTCCGGTTTGGTCCGGATACAGCCCTTGCGGGCGGCTTTGGTATGTCATTTTTGTCGCAGTGCCCGACAATTGCGCGCACTTGACCCCTGTTTGGCCTCATTTGGGGCTACCTGCCTCAACAAATCCGCTTGATTGTTGGAGTGCGACCGGTAACATTTTGACATCACGCAAAGGTGAGCGTGCCTAGATTCGGGGAAATGCGGTCGGTTGCATTACGCGCCAACCGCACATTCGGTAAAGAAATCAGGCGCATCTCATCTTGGGCACAGGTCGAGGAGGGGTGCCTTCCGGGAAATCCGGGTTGCGCTCAAAAAGCAAGTTTACGTCCGAGAGCCAAAAAACGGCATCCGGGCACCAACGGGAGGAAATCGTGAAGAAATCTGACACAATGAATCGTCATTGGAAGCTGTTCGCGCTGTCGAGCACGTCCGCTGTTGCCCTTGGCATGGCTTTCGCCGCGCCGGCCGCCTGGGCACAGGAAGAAGTTGATACTGTCGCCGACGAAGCTGCGGCTCCGGTCGATGACGAAGCCACGCTCGACAAGGTCATCGTCACGGGTATCCGTGACTCGCTGATGTCGGCGCAGGCGATCAAGCGCAACGCGGATACGGTCGTCGACTCGATCACGGCTGCCGATATCGGCGCGTTCCCTGACAAGTCGGTCGCTGAAGCCCTTCAGCGCGTCGCCGGCATCACGGTCAACCGCTTCGCCGCCTCGTCCGACACGGCTCACTTCTCGGCCGAGCCTTCGGGCGTTATCGTTCGCGGCCTTCAGCAGGTCCGCTCGGAATTCAACGGCCGGGACACGTTCTCCGCGAACTCCTCGCGCGGCCTGTCCTGGGGAGACGTTTCTCCGGAACTGATGTCTGGCGTCGACACCTACAAGAACCAGACCGCCGAACTGATCGAAGGCGGTATCGCCGGCTCGATCAACCTCAAGACGCGTACGCCGTTCGATCAGGAAGGCCGCCTCTTCACCGGCACGATCAACGCCAACTATGGCGACTTGTCCGACCAGGTTACTCCGGAATTCTCGGCCCTGTTCTCTGACCGCTGGGTCACGGAAATGGGCGAGTTCGGTTTCCTCGCCAACTACGCGCACTCCGAAGTGCAGACCCGTTCGCAGGGTGCCCAGTTGTACCGAGCGAACCGGTTCGGCGGCCTCTATGACGTCGATGGGGACGGAAATGTGGACGGCGTTCAGAACACGGATGGTTCCTGGGACCAGGATACGATCCAGTATATCCCGGCGCTCGTGACCTTCCGTGACAACATCTATGATCGTACGCGCGACGGTATCGCCCTGGCCGGCCAGTGGCGCTCCAATGACGACCGTTGGCTGGCAACCGCGCAGTACAACAAGTCACAGTATGACAATGCCTGGGAAGAATACGTCGTCTCCACCGCGCCGGCGGACCTGTCCTACGGCCAGAACCTGTACTTCGTGAATAACGGTGCAAGCGCGCCCCAGCCGCTGGACGGCACTGCACCCTTCACCTTCGATGAGAATGGCTTCTTCCAGACCGGCACGATGACCTCCGACATCGGCTGGTGGGGCTCTGACGATGCTGCGGCTGCAACGTTTGCATCGAACGCTGCCGGCCAGCCCATGGTCAATGCCTGCTATGGCTGGAACGGATGTAATCCGGCACGTCGGAGCCCGGACTTCGCGACGGCGACCCGTTCGAACAACAACACGAACCAGACCGAAGATTTCGGTTTCAATCTCAAGTTCTCGCCGACCGACCGGATGCGCTTCAATTTCGATGCACAGCAAGTCCAGTCGGAAGTCCAGAACTATGACATCGAAGTCGGGCTGAATTCGTTTGCGACACCGCAGATCGATCTTTCGGGGGAGCGTCCGCAACTGACTCTGCTCGATACGCTGGTCAACGTGAACCAGTCGCCGGGCGGCCTGACGAACGCAAACAACTATTACTACCACCACATCATGGACCACGTCGAAGACAGCGACGGGGAAGAACTTGCCCTGCGTGCGGATGCCGAATTCGACATTGACAATGGCTGGATCGAATCGATCAAGGCGGGTTACCGCTTCGCTGACCGCGACCAGACCGTCCGGTGGTCGGGCTACAACTGGCAGAACGTCGCCAACGTGTGGACGGCCAACGCTGCCTATTTCAACGTCGACCAGACCAATCCGGTCACCGATCCGACGGCGGCGGGTGCCAACGGCCAGTCTTTCAATGGCTATCCGGCAGATGCCTATAATACCCGGGTGTTTGACAACGGAATGCTCGGTGGCGGCCTGCTGAACCAGAACCAGTTCGTGTTCGCCAACATGAGCCTGCTGCAGAACCAGCAACTCATGGCGAACAGCCTCGGTGCCACGGCACTTGGCTTCTCCGGTGGTGTCGGCTGGGATCCAATCTGTTCCAACACAGGTGACCGTGCCGGGGAAGTTGCGGGAACCTGCTTCACCCCAGCCGAGACCATTGGTCTGGCTGAAACCACCAAGGCGCTCTATGCGCAGGTCAATTTCGGTGGTGATCAGGCGATGGTCTTCGGAGTTCCGGTTTCCGGCAACTTGGGTGTCCGCCTCGTCAACACGGTCAACGAGTCCACAGGCGGTATCGCCTTCCCGACCCTGAGCGCGCAGGACCTTGTGTGTGAGCCCCGTGTCGTGACTCCGGGACAACCGGCACCCCCGGTCGCCAACACAATCGGTTGCTACCTTTCGGCAGACGACATCGCGTTCTCCAACGATGCCGATGCCCTGAGCACCGTCAAGGAAACCCACGAACACGCCCTGCCGAGCTTCAACATCAAGTTCGACTTGAATGATGAGTGGCTGGTCCGGTTTGCGGCCTCGCGGGCGATGTCACGTCCGGACGTTGGCAACCTGCGCAACTATATCGGAATTGGTGCCCAGCTGCCAGATTCGGATAATCCAAACGATCCGCTCTGGGTGAAGGACTCGAACGGAACAATTGTCGGTGCGAACGTGCGTTATACGGCCGGTGGCCAGAACCCGTACCTCAAGCCAGTGATTGCCGACCAGTTCGACATCACTCTCGAACACTACTTTGCCGATGTCGGGTCATTCTCGGCGGCGGTCTTCTACAAGAAGTTCACCGACTATATCCAGTTCGGCACCTACTATCGCGAAGAGACCAATAATGGTGTGACGCGCCAGATCGAAGTGAGGGGTCCGCTCAACGGCGAAGGCGCCTCCATCAAGGGCTTCGAGCTGGCCTACCAGACCTTCTTCGACAAGCTCCCGGAGCCCTTCAACGGTCTCGGCGTGCAGGCGAACTACACATATATCGACAATACCGGGATCAAGAACTCCAACGTTCCCAGCACCGGTGCCGAAGGGACGAACGTCACGGCCCAGTCGCCAACGGCAATCGAAGTGGATGCGCTCGAAGGCCTTTCGGAGCAATCCTACAACATTGTCGGCATGTACGAGAAAGGTCCGCTGGCCCTGCGTCTTGCCTACAACTGGCGTTCCGAGTTCCTGGTAACAGCGATCGACTGCTGCGTGGCCTATTCGATCTGGAACCAGGACGAAGGCTATCTCGACGGATCCATCCGCTACAAGCTGACCGACAATCTCGAACTCAGCCTGCAGGGGTCGAACCTCCTGAATACGGAAACCGTCCTTGAGCAACAGGTCCGTGACGCCAGCGAAGGCGGCCTGCGCCTGCCGAACGCATGGTTCCAGAACGACCGCCGGGTCACCATGGGCATCCGCTTCAAGTACTAGGTCCGGATACGGCTGAAATGGAACGCGCCGCCGCAAGGTGGCGCGTTTCGCTTTTTACGGGTGGAGGGCAGCAACTGCGAAACCGGTTCGCCGTTTCGTTGACATGGGCCGGGCCCTTGCTACCGTCTCCGGGGCAGCGTGGCGTTCGCATCGACTGAGGCAGGAATGACGGCACCACTGGACATCGTGATCTGCGGCGGCGGAACGGCTGGCTGGATGACGGCTGCGGCGCTGACCGGCATGCTGCCGGAAACCATGCGCAATGTCCGCCTGATCGAGTCCGACGAGATCGGCACAGTCGGCGTAGGCGAAGCGACCTTGCCCCAGATGAAGGATTTCAACGACGCCGTCGGCATCATCGAGCCCGACATGATGCGGCGTACGCAAGCGACGTTCAAACTGGGCATCGAATTTATCGACTGGGGCCTCAAGGGTTCGTCCTACATCCACCCGTTCGGCGTGCTCGGCCAGCCGGTTTCGGGTGCCGAATTCCTGCACCACTGGACGCGCGCCCGCCTCGCCGGCCACGCCACGGATATCGAAGACTATTCCTTCGCGATTCAGGCTTGCCGGGCGAACCGGTTTGATTTCCCGATCGACGACAAGGCTGCGGTCGCCTCGACCTATGCCTATGCTTACCATCTCGACGCGTCGCTTTACGCGGCCTATTTGCGCAAGTTCTCCGAAGCGCGAGGCCTCCGCCGGCAGGAGGGGCGGATCGTCAGCGTCCAGAAGAATGGCGAGAGCGGCGCAATCGTCTCGGTCACGCTCGAGTCGGGCGAAGTCGTCGCGGGCGACCTGTTCATCGATTGCACAGGCTTTCGCGGCCTGCTGATTGGCGATGAAATGCAATCGCCGTTTGAGGATTGGACCAAGTGGCTGCCGTGCGATCGGGCAGTGGCCATGCCTTGTGAGTCCGCCGGACCGCTGCGTCCCTATACGCGCTCGACCGCGCTTGAGGCTGGCTGGCAGTGGCAGATCCCGCTGCAGCACCGGATGGGCAATGGCTATGTCTATTCGAGCGGTTTCCTGTCTGATGACGGTGCCGCCGCCAGACTGGTCTCCCGCCTCGAAGGCGCACCGCTCGGCGATCCGCGGTTCCTGAAATTCCGCGCCGGCCGCCGCACCTGTTCGTGGACGGAAAACTGCGTTGCCATAGGCCTCTCCAGCGGCTTCCTTGAGCCGCTCGAATCGACCAGCATTTACCTGATCCAGACGGCTGTCCTTAGCCTCCTGAAACTTCTGCCCGGAAAGCGTATCGACCCGGCGCTACGAACCGAATTCAACCGCCTGGTCGACATTGAATATGACCGGGTCCGCGATTTTCTGATCCTGCACTATCACCTCAATTCGCGCGACGATTCCGAACTCTGGCGTTATTGCCGCAACATGTCCGTGCCGGATTCTCTGACCGAGAAGATCGAGGCGTTCCGTCATCGGGGCCATGTCGAAATCTACCGGCACGGCCTGTTCGCGCCGCCGAGCTGGATTTCGGTCATGGTTGGGCAGGGCCTCTCACCGGAAGGGTATGACCGCCTCGTTGACAATGTCCCGATGGAACGCACCCTGTCCGCCATGGCGGCGCAGCGCAGTGCCATTGCGGAATCGGTCGGCCGCCTGCCGGCACATGACGCCTTCGTGCGCGACTATTGCCCGGCGCGGAGCCCCGAACGGCAATCCGCTCCGGCAGGGACGTGACCGCCATGGCCCGTCCTGTCCAGTCTGTCCTGATTGTCGGCCGCGATGCGGCGGCCTGGCTCACGGCGCTCGGCTTGTTCCGTGCGTTCGGGCCGGCCGGCGTGACCATCCGTGTACTGGAATTGCCAAGCATTTTGACCAAGGCTGATGTTTACGCCACATTGCCATCGCAACAGGCGCTGCACCGCCTGCTCGGCATTGACGAGGCCGACATCCTGCGTGTCGCAAAAGGCGTCCCGGTCCTGGGGCAGCGCTTTGCCAACTGGTCCGGTGCGGCGCCACCCTTTCTGCATGCCTATGATACGCAAGGCGCGCCGTTCAGCGGCGTTGAGTTCCTGCACTACTGGCTGCGGGCCCGCGAAGAGGGCATGAATGTCGCATTGGAGGACTTCTCCGTCGGCGCGGCGGCGGCCAAACAGGGCAGGCTGGCGATTTTCGGGCCGGAGACGGCGACCTTCTCCCGCGCCACCTATGGCTATCATTTCGACGCGCAGCCCTACGTGCGTGCTGTCCGGTCACTGGCCCAACGGCTCGGCATTGAGCGGATCGAGGGCCAGTTTGCCGGGGCGGAAACGACCAGGGACGGCATCCAGAAAGTTCTGCTCGTTGGCGGGGAAAGTGTCAGCGCGGATCTCTATGTGGACGCGACCGGCGCCGAGGCGGCGCTCGCCTGCCGCATGCCCACGGACCGCTTCGAGGACTGGGGCAAGTGCCTGCCTTGCAACCGGATGATCGCCGCAACCGCGCCGCGTCTGTCGCAATTGCCGGGATTCAGTCAGGTGCTCGCCCATGCGGGCGGCTGGATCGGCATTTACCCATTGCAGACCCGCACTGCCGTTCAGGCGCTCTACGATTCAGGTGTGGTCTCCGACAGTGAAATGATCGATGCCCTGCCGGTGCTCAGCCGTCTGAGCATCGAAGGGGATGCGGTCGTTTCGGGCTTGCGCACCGGCATACGCGAAGCCTGGCAGGGCAATTGCGTCGCCATTGGCGGGGCGGCGTCCATGCTGGAGCCGCTGGACGCGACCAGTCTTCACTCTGTGCATATTGGCATTTCGACCCTCGTTTCGCTGTTCCCGGTGGATGCGGAAAAAATGCCGGAAGCGAGAATCTACAACACGTCCCTGCGCGGCCATGCAGAAAATCTGCGCGATTTTCAGCTTGCGCACTATCACCTCAATCGCCGTTTCGATTCGCCGTTCTGGAACAAGGTGCGCGATGTCCCCCTCCCGCCCGGCCTTGCATCCCGGCTGGCCCTGTTCGGTGCGCGGGGGCGTGTGCTGATCAATGACAACGAAACCTTCCAGGAGGAGAACTGGTTGTCCATCCTGATCGGGCATGGACTCATTCCCCGTTCCTGGGACCAATTGGCAGGAAAAATGCCGCAGGCTGAGCAGATCGGCTTCTTCCAACGCATGCTGGGATTTATCGCAAAGGAAGTCTCCGGCATGCCGTCGATTGAGGCGCATATGGAATTAACCGCGCCGGCAAGTGCGCCGCAAAGCAGTTTCTGAAAGGAATTGGCAAGATGACGAATTCCGTAAAGAACATCGTGGTGGTCGGCGGCGGCACGGCCGGGTGGATGTCGGCGGCGGCCTTGTCCAAAGTGATGGGCACGTCGCAATACACGATCACACTGGTCGAATCCGAGCAGATCGGCACGGTCGGCGTCGGCGAGGCGACGATCCCGATGATCACGCTGTTCAACAATGTGCTCGAAATCAACGAGGATGATTTCGTGCGGGCGACCAACGCGACATTCAAGCTCGGCATCGAGTTTCCGGACTGGAAGAAACTCGGCCATTCCTATTTCCACCCGTTCGGCCTGCTGGGCGTCGACATGGACGGCATCGCGTTCACGCATTTCTGGCTGCGCTGGATGAAGCAGGGCGGCAATCTCGACTATAGCAAGTTCAACGCCGAAACCGAGGCGGCGCGTCAACGCAAATTCATGCGCACAGCGGAGCAGAAGGTGATGCTCCTACCCCGGATCAATTATGCCTACCAGTTCGATGCGAGCCTGTATGCGCAATTCCTGCGGAAGATGGCCGAGCAGCGCGGCGTGCGGCGCGAGGAAGGCCGTATCGTCAAGGTCAACCAGGCACCGGAATCGGGCATGGTACAGTCGCTGGAACTGGACGATGGCCGCACCATCCGGGGCGATTTCTTCCTCGACTGTTCCGGTTTCCGGGGCCTGCTGATCGAAGGTGTCTACAAGGCCGGGTATCATGACTGGTCGCACTGGCTGCCGGTCAACCGCGCGGTCGCCGTGCCGTGTGACATGGTCGAGCCGCCCATTCCGTACACCCGGGCAACGGCGCGCGAAGCAGGCTGGCAGTGGCGCATCCCGCTGCAACACCGCACCGGCAATGGCTATGTCTTCTCCGACCAGTTCGTGTCGGAAGACGAAGCGACAATGAAACTGATGTCGCGCCTTGATGGCAAGCCGCAGGCTGAACCGCGCCTGCTGAAATTCGTCACTGGCGTCCGCAAGAAATCATGGGTCAAGAATTGCGTGTCGCTCGGCCTGTCCAATGGCTTCCTTGAGCCGCTGGAATCGACGTCGATCCACCTTGTCCAGGTGGCGATTGCGAAAATCCTAGCCATGTTCCCGCGCGACGGGTTCGATGAGCGGCTGATCGAGCGTTACAATGCTGAAATGCATTTCGAATACGACAATGTGAAGGATTTCCTGATCGCCCACTATCATGTCACCGAGCGCGATGACACGCCGTTCTGGAACTATGTCCGTAACATGAGCATTCCGGATTCGCTGACCGAGAAGCTCGAACTCTTCCGCACGCGCGGGGAAGTGATGGCCAAGGCGGGCGAGCTTTTCCGCGAGACAAGCTGGTTCGCCGTGCTCGCCGGGCAGGGCTTGATGCCGGAGTCCTATCATCCGGTGGCGGACGTGAT
This sequence comes from Hyphomonas sp., assembly GCA_041741315.1. Taxonomy (GTDB): domain Bacteria; phylum Pseudomonadota; class Alphaproteobacteria; order Caulobacterales; family Hyphomonadaceae; genus Hyphomonas. The sequence goes on from JBGSKI010000322.1 coordinate 21,022, forward strand.
TTCCGAAGACGATTTGCGCCTGCGCCTGTCAAAGGTCCGGACCGGTATAACCGAACGGGTCAACGGGATGCCGCTGCACAAGGATTACCTTGAAACCATGGCCCAGGGAGCCAGCGCATCCGGCCCGCGTGGGCAGGGGGCAACCTTCGAAAGCGCGACACCGGCCCCTGCCCAGACCACGGGCGGCTTCCAGGGCCTCGTCAATCGCTGACCGGAATTTGCGTCTGCGCGAACAGGCCGAACACCGAGCCGATGAAGCCACCGGCCGTCTGGGTGCTGAGGATGCTGCCGTCGACATCCGTGGCAAGCGCCTGCCAGTCACTATCGCCGGTGGAGTAGCTGAAATCATATTCGCCGCCTCGTGCCTCGATTCGCAGCTTCACCGGTGAGCCGGCGGGCGCCGGGACTCGTGTCTCGGCCAGCACGGTGCCGCGTTCGGGGTCGGCTTCGCCTGATTTTTTCATCAGGCGCACGGTCTGGCCGTTCGCATCCCCTGAGACGGTCAGTGCCAGGAAGTAATTGTCGTTCTGGAAGGCGGCAATCCCGGCTTCGTCTCCGGCGAACACGCGCAATTCCGTCTCTGCTGTCGCGTTGGTGTGCTTCTGGCGATAGCCGAGCAGCGAAGGCTGCAGGCCGGAACCGATCGAGGCCTCGCGTGATGACAGCTCCAGAGCGCCGCCTTCAAACGCATACCAGCTTTCGGCAGGTACGCGCACGGCCAGCCATTCCTTCGGCAAACCAGAGTCGAAGTCCTCCCGGATCGAGAAATTGCCGGTCGTCGGGGGTACCGCTGCGTCCGATGCGGGAAGGTCTGGCCGCTGAAGCGAATAGGGTACGGTCTTGCCTGCCTCCAGGATGACCGGCCAGCCATCTGTCCATGTGACCGGCAGGAGGAAGGTCTCCCGGCCGGTGTTATAAAGATCGCCGCGATAGGGGCGCACGCCGAGGAAAGCCGCCCACCAATTTCCCGAAGCATCCTGCACGAACTCCGCATGGCCGACCGAAGTCACCGGCTGGGGCCGGTCTTCCGGCAGGTCACGCTGCGTCAGAACCGGATTGCCCGCATACGGAGCATAGGGGCCGGTGACGGCGGGCGCCTTGAACAGGACTTGCGAATGGCCGACGGCGGTGCCGCCTTCGGCCGCGCTGAACAGGTAGCCATCGTCGACCTTGTAGATGTGCGGCCCTTCGATCCAGATCGGCTTGTCTTCCGGTCGTGCGCCGCCATTGATGATCATCACAGGCTCGCTTACCGGCTGGAAGGTTTGCGGATCGATCTCGCGGATCCAGATGGCGCGATGCCCGTCATAGGTCGAGCCGCCTTCGGGCTCGTCATTGTTCATCAGGTACATCTTGCCGTCCGTGTCCCAGAACAGCGACGGGTCGATGCCGCCGACATCCGGCACCCAGACCGGGTCGGTCCACGGTCCGGCCGGGTCGGCGGCGGTAACGATGAAATTGCCGCCGCAGTCGACGCAGGTATTGGCGACAAAGAATACGTCGTCATGATGGTTGATCGTCGGCGCGAACACGCCGCGCGACAGGCCGAGGCCGTCGAAGTCGAGCATGCCCGGACGGTCGATCACGTTGCCGATCTGCGTCCAGTTGACGAGGTCGGTGCTGTGCCAGACGGGGATACCGGGGAAGTAGCAGAAGGTCGAATTGACGAGGTAATAGTCGCCGCCGACCTGCGTGATGCTCGGGTCCGGGTAGAAGCCCGTGAGGATCGGGTTGCGCATCTCGTTCGGGCCCATGGCATCCGCGAAGACGGGGTCGTTCCCTTCGTAGGCGAAATAGTCGAACAAGACGGGTCCGCTGCCTGCTGCTGGTGGCGGCGCGCTGGGCGTACAGCCGAAGGGCAGGGCCAGCATGGCGGCGGCGAGCGCAAGTCTGTGGAGCCGGGCGGTCATGAGATTTCCTCCATTTGGGCCCGCGTCTGGACGCCGCGGATCAGATTATGATAGCGTTATCAAAGACGGCGGCGCACTTGGCAACAGGGGCGGATCGACCGGCAAGAAAAGACACACGATCTGGGAGGATCAGCCATGAACGGATTGTCGCGCCGAACGGCGTTGGCGATGCTGTCTGCGTCCGCTCTGGCGGCATGTTCCCATCGGCCGCAGGATACGGCGCAGCCCGTCACCGAAGAGGCCGCACTCAAGGATATCGCCGCCGCGAAGGGCATCCGGTTCGGTTCGGCCATGTCGGCCTGGCAGCTGAAGGACCCGCATTATGTCGCCCTGATGCAGCGCGATTGCGCCACCATGGTCGCCGAGAACGAGCACAAGTTCTATGCCATCCATCCGCAGCCGGATGAGTGGAACTGGGCTCCCGGCGACGCACTGGTCGCCTTCGCGCAGGCGAATGCCATCGCCATGCGCGGGCACACGCTGGTCTGGCACCATCCGCGCTGGCTGCCGGACTGGGTCAACAACACGGTCTTCGTCCGCGCCACAGAGGCCGAGGTGCTGCTGGGGGACTATGTCACCCGGGTCGCGTCGCGCCATGCCGATGTCATCTACGCCTGGGACGTCATCAACGAAACGATCGACGACCAGACAGGCGAACAGCGCGAGACGTCGTTCTCGCGAGCGATGGGCCCGGAAGTGATCGAATTCTGCTTCCACACGGCGCGGGCTGCGGCACCCAAGGCGAAACTGGCCTACAATGATTACATGAGCTGGGAGCGGGGCAATGAAAAGCACCGCGCCGGCGTGTTGCGCCTGCTCGAACGACTGAGGAAGAACGGTGCACCGATTGATGCACTCGGCATTCAGAGCCACTCCAATTACGACATGCCGGACGAGTTCACGGCGGAGAAGCAAAAGTCCTGGCGCGCCTTCCTCGACGAAGTGACCGGCATGGGGCTCGACGTCTACATCACCGAGTTCGATGTCAACGACACGCGCCTCGCGCCGGACATCGCCTCGCGCGATGCAAAGGTCGCCACATATACGCGCGACTATCTCGACCTGATGCTGTCCTATCCGCAGGTCAAGGACGTGCTGATGTGGGGCCTCGTCGATTCGCAGAGCTGGCTGCAGGGATTCCTGCCGCGCACGGATGGCGTCGAGAAGCGCCCGACCCTGTATGATTCATCCTACCAGCCAAAGCTGATGCGCGACGCGGTGGCGGCCGCGCTGCGCGCCGCACCGGTGCGACAGGCATGAGACGGGCTGATCAACACGGACCGCGCATGGATACGGCGAATGGTGGAGTTAACAAAGCTGTGGTTGCATTGACATTGGCTGCCGGCGCTCAACTATTGGCACGGTTGAATATGGGGATGGGGGCCGGGTAACCGGCCAGGATGCGATGGAAGACAAGATCACACGGCTGAAGCCGAAGCAGCACGCCACGATCCGCGAAGTGGCGGAACTGGCGGGTGTCTCGCAAATGACCGTGTCGCGGGTGTTGAACCGGCGGGAGTCCGTCAAGGACTCAACCCGCGAGCGAGTCGAGGAAGCCATCCAGACCCTCAACTACCGCCCGAACCTGCTTGCGCGGAGTCTTGCGGGCGGCAAGTCGCTGTTCATCGGCCTGATCTTCAACAACCCGAGCAACAACTATCTCGGCGAACTTCTGGTCGGCACGCTCAACCGTTGCCGCGAGGCAGGGCACCACCTGGTGATCGAGGATTTCTCGTCGACGTCAAGGGACAAGGAAATCGATGCGCTGGTCGAACGGATCAGTGGCGCGGGGCTGGATGGGGTGATCGTTGCCCCGCCGATCAGCGAGGATGAAGTCATCCTCGCCAAGCTGGAAAAGGCCGGCCTGCGCATGGTGCTGATCGCGCCGCGCGAGGAGCAGGTGGACGTCGTCAGCGTCGCGATCGACGACGTCTCGGCCGCCGAACAGATGACCCAATACCTGATCGACCGGGGTCATACGCGCATCGGGTTCGTGATCGGCGCGACCGACCAGTCCTCGTCCCGCCGGCGTTACCGCGGCTATGACCGGGCAATGGCGCGCAATGGCCTGGTCGTCGACGATGCTCTGGTCATGCAGGGCAACTATACCTACCGCTCAGGGATCGCGGCTGGCGAGCATTTCTGTTCGCTGTCCGAACGGCCGACCGCCGTGTTTGCCTCGAACGACGATATGGCCGCCGGCGTCATCGCGGCGGCGAACCGTGCCGGCCTGCGGGTTCCGGAAGACCTTTCGGTCGTCGGGTTCGACGACACCGCCATCGCGAGCGCCATGTGGCCGCAACTGACGACCGTTCGCCAGCCGATTGCCGATATGGGCTATCAGGCCGTCGACCTCCTGTCCAAAGTGATCTCGCACGAGGAACCCCGGCGCAAGGACCAACACCTGGTGCTCGGCGTTGCGATCATCGAGCGCGACACCGTCCGCAATCGCTGAGACTGCTCCGCGTCTGTTAGCTCGCGGGCCCCTCTGGCAAGTCTTCCAGAGTGTGGCCCTGGCCGTAGTTCAGTACATAGACCTGGCTGATCTGCAGGGTCTGCTTCTGCGAGCCGGCATTCAGCGACAGGCCGAGCGAACTCGCGTCATGACTTTCCGCAGAGATGCCGCGAACATAGTGCAGGCCCCATTCCGGTCCGGGCGTGATCGTGCCGGATGAGATTCCCGTCCACGGGGCCTGGTTGATCTGGGCACTGACCTGAATGGATCCCGGTCCGCCGACAGAGCGGGCCCAGACGGCCACGACGACGGCGTCACCGGCTTCCACACCGGCTGTGAGGGGACCGGACAGTCCGAGGTCCCAGAAATTCTTCTGGGCTTTTTTCACTTTCAGTTCGAAGGCGCTGCCGCCCGGCGCACCGGGGCTGCGGACGACTTTCAGTTTGCCTTCCGTGCCGTTGAGGTGCCAGCCCGGATTGACGGGGTTGTTCATCAACGTGCCGGGCAGGGTTTCCTCGAGCAGGGCGATATAGGCATCCTCGCTCATCGGCTCCTCGGCCATGGCCGGAGCGGTTGCGGCGACTGCAAGACACAGGGCGAAGCTCGCCCCCAAACGTTTCAGGTTCATCCCTTCCTCCCTTGCGCCATGACTGCGCATTCGGAGCGATGATAAATCGTACTTATAGGATCGTGTAGGGGGTATCGCCGAATATCTTCAGCTAGATTCCATCCGTCTCCGACACCGACAGGGTGATGCGTCCGGAAAAGTTTTCGCCCGGTGCGAGCGTGCGCAGGCCGGTGATCGCGGCATCCTGTTTCAGATTCACCGCATCCGGGGCATGCGACACCGGTTCGACGCAAAAGAAGTCCTGTCCTTTCGGGACATAGACAATGAGATGGGACAGCGTGTCGGACGACTCGATCTCGACCCGCAGGTTGCGCGATGGCCAGGTGATGCAGGCCGAGGCCGGCCGGGCCTCGAAGGCGTGATCGAGGTCTAGCGAATCGACAGCGTGGACGTTGCGCAGGTCATTTGCGGCCGACAGGGGCGACAGGGTGTCCGGCACGGTGCCTTTGGAGGCGGTCCAGACCCGCGACACATTGGCGCTGAGGCGGGCACCGCCGCGCGGGAAATAGGGGTGCCAGCCGACCCCGGCAGGCATTGGCTTGGCCGAAAGATTGGTCAGGTCGAGGCCGACCGAGAGGCCGTCAGGGAGCAGGCGGAAGGTCTGAACGGCGCGATAGGCCCAGGGCCAGCTGTCTGCTGCATGGGTGTAGGAGATGGCACCTTCGCCATCGCCCTGGCGGTCGATCACCCAGGCCGATCGCCAGGACTGGCCGTGGATGGCATGGGGTTCCGGCGGGAAGTTCGGCTCGACGGCGATCGATTGACCCGCCCAGGAAAAGCGGCCGTCCTTGATACGTCCTGAGAACGGAAACAGCGGGAAACAGGCCGATTGCAGCGGATCGAGGGGGCCATCGCCGTCCGGTGCCGCGCGCAGGATATCCTCATCGCCGATACGGAAGGACCGGACGCAGCCGCCCTGTTCCGCACTCACTTCCAGCCGGAAGCCAAATTTTTCCAGTACAAGGTCCAAACCCCGTTCTCCGCACAAATGATGGGCAGCCTGCCGCAGCCATCGGCAGGTTCCGCAAGGGTCAAGCATGAGACCGATTACACGCAAAGCCCAAATTGTTGCGCTTCTGTGGAAATGCTGGTCTGTGCTTGCGGGTCGAGGGGCTTTCGCAGTCGCGGGTCCGGAGGGTTCTTGCGCGCCAAAACTCAAAATGATAACGCTATCATTTGGAGGGCGGGCACAAGATCCGCCAACCACGGGAGGTAATTGAGAGCGTGTTTCTGGGCGTCGATATCGGCACTTCCAGTGTCAAGGCGGCATTGATCGACGATGCCGGCCAGCAGGTTGAGGTCGCGCAGGCGGAACTGCCGATTTCGCGACCCGCTCCGCTGTGGTCCGAACAGAATCCCTCTGACTGGTGGGCAGCAACGAATATGGCCGTTGCCAAGCTGGATGTGGCGCGCCGTCATGCCGTGAAGGCCATCGGCCTGTCCGGCCAGATGCATGGCGCGACCCTGCTCGACAAGGCGCTGACGCCGCTCCGTCCGGCGATCCTGTGGAATGACGGGCGCAGCTTCAGGGAGTGCGCCGAGCTTCAGTCCAGTACACCGGAATTCATGACCGAAGGTGGCAACCTTGTCATGCCGGGCTTCACTGCACCGAAACTTGCATGGGTGCGCAAGCACGAACCGGACGTGTTCGCGAAGGTCGCGAAGGTCGTCCTGCCCAAGGATTATGTGCGCTTGCGGATGACGGGCGACCTCGCCTCCGACATGTCGGACTCGTCCGGCACGCTCTGGATGGATGTCGGCGCGCGCAAATGGTCTCCGATCCTGCTCGATGCGACCGGTCTCAATGAAAGCCATATGCCGACCCTGTACGAGGGGCATGAGGCCACCGGTATCCTGCGGGCCGAGACGGCGGAAGCCTGGGGCATGAACCGGGTGCCGGTGGTGGCCGGTGGCGGCGACAATGCGGCCGGTGCGGCCGGTGTCGGGGTGACCGACGAGGGTGACGCGCTTTTGTCGCTTGGAACTTCCGGTGTGATCTTCGTGGCGGGCAAGTCGTTCCGCTCCAATCCGGAATCGGCGGCGCATGCCTTCTGCCATGCCCTGCCGGGGCGGTGGCACCTGATGTCGGTGATGCTGAGCGCGGCGAGCTGCCTCGACTGGGCCCTGCGCCTGACCGGGGTGCGGGATGCTGCGCAGCTGATCCAGCGGGCTGAAACCGAGGCGGGCCTCGGGGCGCGGGAGATTTTCCTGCCTTACCTCTCCGGCGAACGGACCCCGCACAATAATCCGCATGCCTCCGGCGTGCTGTTTGGTCTGACACACGATTCCGGGGCGGCGCAGATCGGGCAGGCGGTGCTGGAAGGCGTGGCCTTCGGCATGGCGGACGGGCTCGAGGCGCTGCTCGCGTCCGGGGTCAGCGTGCATTCGATTTCGGTGATCGGCGGCGGCGCGCAATCCCTCTATTGGGGACGCATCCTCTCGGCGGCGCTGAACCGGCCGATGATCTATCGCGACGGCGCGGCAACCGGCCCGGCCTATGGCGCGGCGCGGCTTGCCCGCTTCAACATACAGGGCGGCTCGGTGGACGACATGTTCCCGCCGCCGAAAGTGCTCGACGTGGTCGAACCGCGCGATGCCGACATCGAACAATTACAGCCGAAATACGAAAAGTTCTCGGCGCTCTATCACACCGTCAAACGCGCATACAAAGGAGACTGAAATGGCCGATGGACAGATCCAGATCGACAAGGATCCGATTTTCAAGGGGATCGATCCCATTCGCTATGAAGGTCCGTCCTCGGACAACCCCCTGGCGTATCGCTATTACAACAAGGACCAGATGGTTCTTGGCAAGCGGATGGAAGACCATCTGCGCATGGCGGTCTGCTACTGGCACACGTTCTGCTGGGACGGCTACGACATCTTCGGTGGCGGCACCTTCGGCCGCCCCTGGCACAATCCTGACAATGATCGCGCAGCAGCCGACCACAAGATGCAGGCGGCGTTCGAATTCTTCACCAAGCTTGGCCTGCCTTACTACTGTTTCCACGATGTCGACGTCACCGAGAACTCGCCGACGCCGAACGATTTGTCGAACAATTTCGCTCGTGCCGCCGACCGGCTCGGCGCCTACCAGGAAGCGACCGGCATCAAGCTGCTCTGGGGCACGGCGAACCTGTTCAGCAATCCGCGTTTCGGGGCCGGCGGCCTGACCAATCCGAACCCGGAAATCGCGGCCTGCGCCGTGCGCCAGATACGCGACTGCCTTGAGGCGACGCATCGCCTCGGCGGCGAGAACTATGTCCTGTGGGGTGGCCGCGAAGGCTATGACACGCTGCTGAACACCGACCTCGACCGCGAACTGGGCAATTTCGGCCGGTTCCTCAGCATGGTGGTCGAGCACAAGCACAAGATCGGTTTCACGGGCAAGATCCTGATCGAGCCGAAGCCGCACGAGCCGATGTACCACCAGTACGATTTCGACACGGCGACCGTTTACGGCTTCCTCAAGCGCTTCGGCCTCGAAGGCGAAGTGCACGTCAATATCGAACCGAACCATGCGACGCTGGCCGGGCACAGTTTTGCCCACGAGATCGCGACGGCGGTATCGCTCGGCATGATGGGCTCGATCGACATCAACTCGGGCAACTACCAGAATGGCTGGGACACCGACCAGTTTAACCTCGACCTGCGCGACATCACGCTGGCCCTGCTGGAGCTTCTGCCGTCGGGCGGGCTGGATACGGGCGGCTTCAACTTCGACGCCAAGGTGCGCCGCCAGTCGAACAGTCTCGAAGACCTGTTCCATGCGCATGTCGGCGGCGTCGACACCTTGGCGCGCGGCCTGCTGGCGGCGGCCGACCTGATCGAGAAGGGCGAAATCGCCAAGGCGAAAGCCGAGCGCTATGCCGGTTGGGACAACAGCGACATCGGCAAGCTGATGCTGTCGGAGGGCGCAAGCCTCGCCAGCATCGCGGACGCCGCTGTGGAGCGCAATTCGGACGTCGGACACGCTTCCGGCCGTCAGGAACTGCTCGAAAACCTGGTCAACCGGTCGATCCGCTAGGCCGCCATCCGGATTTCCCGCCAGGCCTGAGCCTGGCGGGGTCCATTGCCCCGAGTTTCGCCTGCGCGGCGAAAACTTCAATGATTCCGGAAGATGTCCATTGGACATAAAGGATTTCTGTCTCTAAGTCAGAGGACTTGGACAGGATTTCTCATGCCGGACGGCCTCAAGATGCGCCGAACTCACCACGACAAGCGCCCCGCGACGATCATCGACGTCGCGAAGGAAGCCGGTGTGTCGTTCAAGACGGTCAGCCGTGTTCTGAACGGCGAGACCAATGTGCGTGAGCAGACCCGCACCAAGGTGCTGAGCGCGGTCAAGACGCTCGACTACCGGACCAATCACAATGCCCGCAACCTGCGCGCCCGGCAGAGCCGGATCGTCTGCCTGATCTTCTCGAACCCGTCGCGCAACTATCTCGGCGAAGTCCAGCTCGGCGCGCTGCAGCGCTGCCAGGCCGAGGGCTACAGCCTGATTACCGAGGACTATAGCGGCGACCCGCACGCCCTGCTGGCCCTGCGGACCGAGACCCAGCTGGCCGGGGCGATCCTCACGCCGCCGCTGTCGGACGATCCGGCGATCATCGAGGAATTGCTGCAGCATCGCGTGCCGTTCGTGCGTATTGCCCCCGCCGATCAGGGCGGGCAGGGCCGGGACATCTCGATCGACGACATGGCGGCGGCGAAGGAAATGACGACCTATCTGGCGGGCCTGGGCCATCGGAGGATCGGCTTCATCCGGGGTCCGAAGACGCATGCGCAGGCCGGCCGGCGCTATGACGGCTATGTTGCGGCTCTCGCTGAAAAGGGCCTGCCACTCGACCCGATGCTCACGCCGATGGGCGATTTCACGTTCCAGTCGGGCGTCCGTGCCGCCGAGGAACTGCTCGACCTGGGGGTCAAGCCGACGGCGATCTTTGCCTCCAATGACGACATGGCTGCGGGCGTCATCGCGGCGTGTTACCGCCGCCGGATTTCCATTCCGGACGAATTGTCCGTCGCCGGGTTCGACGACACGCCGCTTGCCTCGACGATCAGCCCGTCGCTGACCACGATCTACCAGCCGAGCCGGGAACTCGCCTCGGCCGCCGTGGGCCTGCTGCTGGAAGAAATCGCCGCGCCGAGCGAGGTGCCGCGCCGGCATTTGCTGAAGTACCGCATGGTGCTGCGCGATTCGACCGCTGCCCCGAGGGCCTGAATCGGCGCGAAACCTGTTTCCCGGGCCCGGCGCCTGTTGTATCGCCCGCGCATGACCAAGATCCGACCCCTGCCGCATATCGACCTGACCAAGCCCTATGTGCCGGGCGGCAAGCTCAAGGGCGCCTCTGCCGGCGTCGTCATGCTGGCCTCCAACGAGAACCCGTTCGGGCCGAGCCCGGCGGCGATCGCGGCGATGCAGGACGTGGCGGCCAGCGTGCACGTCTATCCGGACCCGACCTATACGGTGCTGCGCGAGACCATTGCACGGGCCAAGGGCATCACGGATGTCTCGCGCCTTGCCGTGTCGGCCGGGTCGGACGAGATCATCCACCTGCTGACGCAGGCCTATGCCGGGCCGGGCGACGAAATCCTGTTCACCGAGCATGCCTTCTCGATGTACCGCGTCTCGGCGACCAGCCACGGCGCGACGCCGGTGACCGTGCCGGAGACCGATTGCAAGGCCGGGGTGAACGCCATCCTGAGCGGCGTGAGCGACCGGACGAAGATCCTGTTCCTCGCCAATCCGAACAATCCGACGGGCACGATGTTGCCGGTGGAGGACCTGCAGCGCATCCAGGACAGCCTGCCGCCGCATGTCATGTTCGTGATCGACGGGGCGTATGCGGAATTTGTCAGCGAGGCCTATGAGGACGCGCTGCGCGACCTGGTCGACCGGCGCGACAATACGGTAATGATCCGGACGTTTTCCAAGATCTACGGCCTCGCGGCGTTGCGCCTCGGCTGGGGTTATTTCCCGGAGGCGATTGCGGCGACGTTCCAGCGTATCCGGCCGCCGTTCAACATCAATGCCTTCGCGGTGGCCGCCGGCATGGCGAGCATCGAGGACCGGGATTTCATCGCAAAGAGCCGGGAACACAATGCCGAATGGCGCGCCATCCTGACCGAGCGCTTGGACGCGATGGGGCTCGTCACGCCGCACTCGGACGCCAATTTCGTTTTGCCGGATTTCGGAAGCGCCGAGCGGGCGGCGGAGGCGAACGAGTTCCTCAAGGCGAACAATATCCTGATCCGCGCGGTCGGCGGTTACGGCCTGCCGACGAAGCTGCGCATTACGGTCGGCACGGCAGAGGACAACGAGCGCGTGCTTGCCAAGTTGGCCGAGTTCACCGCGACACGCTGATATTGTCGATCAGGCGGGTGCGGCCCATCCAGGCGGCGCCGAGCAGGCGCGCTTCCGCGC
>JBGSKI010000323.1:0-8886 GCA_041741315.1 Hyphomonas sp.
CGTTCTACGAGGTCGCTGCGCGCGCGAACCCGGCAGAGGCCAATTACCACTACAATCTCGGTGCGGCGCGCCAGTTCCTTGGGCAGATGGACGAGGCGCGCGAGGCCTATGAGGCGTGCCTTGCTCTCACCCCGCTCGACACGCGCGCCCTGTCGGGACTGGTGCAGATCACGCGGCAAACGCCGGATGCGAACGATCTGGATCGGCTGAAGACGGTGTTCGCTGCGACCTCCGGCGACGCGGACGATGCCCTGCGCACCGGGCACGCGCTTGCCAAAGCGTATGAAGACCTCGACAAGGCCGAGGAAGCCCTGAGCTGGCTGAAACGCGCCAAGGCGCAGAAGTGGGCCGGGCTGAACTATTCTCCTGCGACGGACGAGGCGCTGTTCAGGGCCGCCCTCGACCTTGCCGATACGATCCCGATTGGGGACGGCTTTGCGGGTGCAGCGCCGATCTTCATCGTCGGGATGCCGCGCACCGGCACGACGCTAACCGACCGCATCCTGTCGAGCCACAGTGAGATAACCTCCGCCGGAGAACTGGCAGATTTCGGCCTCGCGCTGAAGCGCCTGTCCGGGACGCCGTCGAACCTGGTGCTCGATCCGGACACGCTCCGTGCGGCGGCGCATGTCGATCCGGCTGCGCTGGGCAAAGCCTATATCCGCAGTGTCACCAACACACTGGGGATGCAGGGCAGGTTCATCGACAAGCTGCCGCTGAATGCGTTCTATGTACCGGCCATTCTGGCGGCGCTGCCTGAGGCGCGCGTGATCTGCCTGCGGCGGCATCCGGCGGACACGGTGCTGAGCAATTACCGGCAACTCTTCGCAACGCGCTTTCCATATTACGATTACACCTACGATCTTGAGGCCACGGCCCGCTACTATGCCGGGTTCGACCGGATAATCCGGCATTTTGCGGATGTGCTGCCGGCGCAACAGTTCCGGGAAGTTCATTACGAGCACATCGTCGCCGACATCGAAACGGAGGCTCGGGACCTGCTCGCTTTCTGCGGCCTCGCGTTCGAACCGGCCTGCGTGGCGTTCCACGAAAACACCGCCCCGGTCGCCACAGCGAGTTCGGCGCAAGTGCGCGAACCGCTCTACACGCGGTCGCTGAACCGCTGGAAACGGTATGAATCTGGCCTGATCCCGGCCCTGCAAGTGCTGCATGCAGCCGGATGCCTGCCGGAGTTTGGCCGGGATAAGGCCGGGTCCGGGCACTAACCCCGGGTCAGCACTGGCGCACGGCGCTCACGGCGTTAGGGTGCCGCCCGGAGCAGATCAGGGAGCCCGACATGAAACACCGCCGCCTCGGCCGCAGCGCCATTTACGTCTCGGACATCTGCATGGGCACGATGACCTTCGGGTCGCAGGCCGACGAGGCCGAAGCCTTCCGCATCCTCGATGCCAGCCTCGATGCCGGGATCAACTTCTTCGACACGGCAGAGAATTATCCGGTGCCGCCGGATTCCAAATGGGCCGGCCGGACGGAGGAAATCTTCGGCCGCTGGATGAAGACCAAGGACCGCGACGCGATCATCCTCGCCACCAAGGTGTGCGGCCCGTCGCATGGCTGGATCAAGGGCAGCCAGCGGGCCGGCATGACGGCCCTCGACCGGCACAATATCAGCCGCGCCATCGAGGCCAGCCTGACCCGCCTGCAGACCGACTATGTCGACCTCTACCAGACCCATTGGCCGGACCATGGCATTGCCTATGACGAGACGATGGAAGCGCTGGACGACCTGGTGCGCGAGGGCAAGGTTCGCATCCTCGGCTGTTCCAACGAGGATGCCTGGGGCCTGATGAAGAGCCTCGAAGCCTCGAGCCGTCTCGGCACGGCGCGCTATGAGACCATCCAGAACAATTTCAGCCTCAACAATCGCCGGTTCGAGGATGCGCTGTCCAAGGTCTGCCAGAAGGAAGGCGTCAGCCTGATCCCGTATTCGCCGCTCGGCGGCGGGGTCCTCTCCGGCAAGTATCTCGACGGAGCCCGCCCGGAAGGCGCGCGCTTCTCGCGCTACCTGGACATTGGCGGACGGCAGGCGGCAATGGCCAACCGGTTCGTCAACGAGAAGTCGTTGAACTCGACCGCGAAGTTCATGGCGATCGCGAAAGAAGCCGGCATGGCACCGGTGACGCTCGCCACGGCCTGGTCGAAACAGCATGATTTCGTGGCATCGACGATTGTCGGCGTGTCGACTTTCGATCAGCTGGCCGACATCTTCGCGGCCGCCGACCTGAAACTGTCCGACGAGGTGATGAAGGCCTGCGACGCGGTGACGAAGGAGATCCAGTATCCGATGGGCTGAACGAGTCTGCCTTGCGTCGGCGAGCGGCCTGGCCTGGACGACTGCCCCCTGAAACGGAAAGTCCCCCGTCCGCTTCTTGCGGCGAACGGGGGCGCCCCTCTTCTGCCCACCTAACGTGTGATCAGTCCGCCGACGGCTTGCCGCTGGCCAGCACTTCGCGCTTGCCGGCATGGTTCGGCGCCGAGATGATGCCTTCTTCCTCGAGCCGGTCGATCAGGCCGGCGGCCTTGTTGTAGCCGACCTTGAGGCGGCGCTGGAGGTACGAGGTCGAGGCGCGCTGGTCGCGGACGACAACCGCGATAGCCTGCGAGAACAGGTCTTCGTCTTCGTCGCCGCTCGATGTGCCGAGCATCGCATCCATCACGGCCGAACCGGTCGAGCCGTCTTCGGCACCTTCGAGGATGTCCATGACATAGTCCGGCTCGCCCTGCTCGCGCAGCCAGTCGGTCACTGCGCCAACATCCTCGTCGGACACGAACGGGCCGTGCAGGCGGACCGATTTCTGGCCAGGTGCCTGATACAGCAGGTCACCCATGCCGAGCAGCTGTTCGGCGCCCTGCTCATTGAGGATGGTGCGGCTGTCGATCTTGGTGGTGACCATGTAGGAGATGCGTGTCGGGAAGTTTGCCTTGATCGTGCCGGTGATGACGTCCACGGACGGACGCTGCGTGGCGGTGATCAGGTGGATGCCGGCGGCGCGGGCCATCTGGGCGAGGCGCTGCACGCAACCTTCCACTTCCTTGCCGGCGACCAACATCAGGTCCGCCATCTCGTCGATCACGACGACAATGTTCGGGATATGGTCGACCGGCAGGTTCTCGGTCTCGTATTTCGGCTTGCCGCGTTCGTCGAAGCCGACCTGAACCTTGCGGGTCATCGACTCGCCAGCGGTGCGGTACTTGGTGGCTTTCTCGTTGAATCCGGCGAGGTTGCGGACGCCAGCCTTCGACATCAGCTCGTAGCGGCTTTCCATCTCTCGGACGGTCCACTGCAGCGCGTTGACGGCTTTCTTCGGGTCGGTAACGACCGGGGCCAGGAGGTGGGGAATGCCTTCATAGACCGACAGTTCGAGCATTTTCGGGTCGATCATGATGAACCGGCACTGTTCCGGCGTGTGCCGGAAGATCAGTGAAAGGATCATTGCGTTGACGCCAACCGACTTGCCCGATCCGGTCGTACCGGCGATCAGCAGGTGAGGCATTTTCGCCAGGTCAACGACCGTCGGAATGCCGCCAATGTCCTCGCCGAGCGCCATCGGCAGGCTGGCTCGCGACCCGCCATAGGCTTCGGCCTGGAGCAGCGAGCGGAGATAGACCGTGTCGCGGGTATCGTTCGGCAGTTCGATGCCGATCGCGTTCTTGCCGGGCACGACCGCGACGCGGGCGGACTTGGCACTCATCGAACGGGCGATGTCGTCGGCGAGCGAAATCACGCGGGAGGATTTGACACCCGGGGCTGGCTCCATCTCGAACAGCGTGATCACCGGACCCGGACGCACTTCCTTCACGCGGCCACGGACACCAAATTCCTTGAGCACTTCGGAAAGCTTGGCCGCCTTGGCGAGCAGGGCTTCCTCGTCGATCGAATCGGCGCGCTCGGCGGGCATTTCGAGGAGGTCGATCGAGGGCAGGCGCGAGGCCTTGCGGCGGCGTTCGGTGGGCTTGGTGACCTTGGGAGTCGCGGCGGCCTTCGGATTGGCGGACGGCAGCGTGAAGCGCGGCGGACGAACGTCTTCCTCGTCTTCGTCGTCGAGGTCGGCGTCGTCGCCGTATTCGTCATCGTCCTCGGCGTCGTACTCGTCATAATCCTCGTCGTCTTCTTCCAACTCATCGCGCGATGGCAGGTAGCCGCTTGCGGGGCCGTAGTCGTCGTCGGTGAGAATGACGCGGGCGCGCTCTTCCCGCACGGGTGCCGCTTCTGCCCTTCGGGGAGCACGTGTGAGGAGACGGAGAGCCGACAGGAGCAGGCCGCCAATGCCCTGCGCCTGGCGCGCAGCCTTGCGGCCGGAGGATGCGGCGACCGTCTGGAGAAGCTTGGCGTCGCGGCGGTGGAAGCCAAGGGCGGAGAGCGCCGCCCACAGGGCGAGCATGCCGAGGATGATTCCGGCCCATGTATCCGGCGACGGCAGAAGCAGCGCGCGAAACGGCATGGAGGCGAAGTAGAACAGGCCGTCGCCAACCACACCGCCGAGCCCGGCGCTGAGCGGCCAGGACTGCGGCACCGGCCATGCGGCGAAGAAGGCCGCCGACAGGGGAATGAACAGTGCGCCCTGCATCCAGCGGCGAATGCGCGGTGAGCCGATCAGCACGGTACGCATCGCACCGCCGATCATCAGCGCGAGCCCGGCCGTCCAGGCCGACCAGCCAAACATCTGCCGCGAGAGGTCTGCGAAAATCGCGCCGCCACTGCCGAACAGGTTCTGGACGGTGGAATCGGTCGCCGCGTTCAGCGAGGGGTCGCTCGGAACATAGGAACCGACACTGCCGCAGACAAACACGCCGAAGGCAAACGCCGCCGCGCCGGTAAGGATCCGCCAGACGGGATCGCTGACGCTGGAGACTTCGTCATCGGCATAGGCATAGTCGGTCATGAGGCGCGACATCTCCGTATCTGGGGCTGAAGTCTGCACTGTGACGCGCCAGCCTTAACGCTGGGCAAATGGGCTGAAAGAATTGTGCGGATGGAAGTTAATCCGCGCCGGGCCTTTTCCCGCGACAGATTCGGGGTGATTCCGGCCGGCTGGAGATCACGCCCCGGAGGGGACGCCAGCAGCCGCAACAGCATTTCAATACTGTAATGACGGAACTTTCCGGCGCCCGGTTCCATTCAATCAGTATCTCGTGCAGACCGAACTGGAGACCAAGATGAAACGCACACTGATCATTCCTGCCGTCGCTGTCCTGTTAACAGGTCTCGCCGCGCAGGCGCAGGAGTCTAACAATTCTGCCGATGGCATTAATCCCCCCGCCCCTGTTCTTTACAGTGCGGACCAGCCCGAACTCGACGATCTTTCCATCGAACAGCTGAACGCGCTTCAGCTCGCCCGGCTGCAACAATCCGGCATGATCGCCGAGACCGATACGGACGATCCGATCTTCACCACGCAGACCGACATGGCGGATGCGGATGTGCCGGCAGCCGATGGCGCTGAAGGCAGTGACGAAGACGCGTATGTCGCCATGGGTGGCCCGGACTATGCCTCCGAGCAGGACGCCATGAGGGACCGTGCCATGCAGGGTACGATCGGCGACCTTGCCGCGGAGGATCCGCGCTTCTCGACGCTGGTCTCGCTGGTGGAATTCGCCGGACTGACGGACGACATCAATGCCGCCGGCCCTTACACGGTGTTCGCGCCGACCAATGCCGCGTTCGAGAAACTCGACCCGGCGGTGCTTGAGCAACTGAAGTCGGGCAGCATGAATGAGGATCTGGAAACGATCCTGAAGGCCCATATCGTGTCGGGTTCCTATGACAGCGACGACATCGCGCCGGGTGAAACGACGCTGACCTCGCTGGCCGGTACCGACCTGGTTGTCGACAAGGCAGACGGAAGCATCTCGGTTGACGATGCGGCCGTGTCCGCTGACGAGATCGACGCATCGAACGGTGTGATCCACGCCATCGACACCGTCATCGTCCCGGACTCTGTCAAATCGGACTTCACGATTGACATGACCCCGGATGCCGAACCGGAGCAATAGGTTCGCGCCAGGGGATGAATGCCCCGTCCAATAAAAAGGCCCCGGCAGTTTCCTGCCGGGGCCTTCCTGTGTTTGGAAATCGACCCTAGCGGCTCGTGAATTCCGGGTAGGCTTCCAGGCCGACTTCGGCGCGGTCCATGCCCATGAGTTCTTCTTCTTCGCTTGCCCGGACACCGATGGTGAACTTGAGGGCCAGCCAGACGATCAGGGACGCAACGCTCACGAACACAGCCGTGAGGCCGACGCCGACAGCCTGACCGAGGAAGTTCGGGTCGCCGGCTTCGTTCGGAACCAGGGCACCGCCATGCGTTGCCGGAACGATCATCGTGCCCCAGATGCCGCACACGAGGTGGACCGGGATGGCACCGACGACGTCGTCGATCTTGAACTTGTCGAGCAGCGGAACCGTCAGCACGGCCAGCACACCGCCGAAGCCACCAATCAGGAGCGCCTGGCCCATGGACGGGGTGAGCGGCTCGGCCGTGATCGACACGAGGCCGCCAAGCGCACCGTTGAACACCATCGTGGCGTCGACTTTGCCCTTGTACAGGATCGATGTCGTGACCATTGCGAACAGCGTGCCGCCGACGGCGCCCATGTTCGTATTGGCGAATATCTGGGCGACCGAGTTGATGTCGGCAGCCGTGCCTGCAGCAAGCTGCGACGCACCGTTGAACCCGAACCAGCCGAACCAGAGGATGAAGGTACCGAGCGCGGCCAGCGGGATGTTCGAACCCGGCATCGGGTTGACCTGCTTGCCGAAGTATTTGCCGGTCCGCGGGCCGATGACCAGGGCACCGATCAGGGCCGCCCAGCCGCCGACGGAGTGCACCAGCGTCGAGCCTGCGAAGTCAGAGAAGTTCCACTCCGAGTCGAGGTAACCGCCGCCCCATTCCCAGGACACGACGATCGGGTAGATGAAAGCCGTCAGGATGGCGGTGAAGAGCAGGAACGACCAGAGCTTGATGCGCTCGGCAACGGTGCCGGACACGATCGAGGCGGCGGTCGCGACGAACACCATCTGGAAGTACCAGTCGGATGCCGGCGCATAGCCCGCGTCGCTCTGAACGGCGAGATCGCCGCCGTCCCAGATGAAGGGCGTGACACCGAGAAGGCCGCTGAGGATTGTCGAGCCGGGGTAAGCCATGTTGTAGCCGACGAGCCAGAACATCAGGCCGGCAACCGCATACAGTACGACGTTTTTCATCGCCTGCATGGCGGCGTTCTTGGACCGCACGAGGCCAACTTCCAGCATGCAGAAGCCCGCCGCCATGAACATGACGATGAGGCCGCCGATCAGGAACAGGTAGGAGTTGTCGACATAGGCGCTTGCGCTTCCACTGACAGACTCTTCCAGCGCCGCAAGGCGCGATTCGAGATCGGCATCCTGTGCAAAGGCAGCCGCTCCGGCCAGCGCGGCTACCGGCAGCAAGGCTGCCCCGCGCATCCATCCACTTATTCTCTGGCCCATCGGACCCCTCCATGTCTTGGAGCTCGGGACCCCCCGCGCTCTCCCACGTGCGATATGATTGTGGGGGGCGGGTCATGTCGCTCGGGCGAAGAAGTGTGCCCCCGAATCTGAAGGGTCATGGTCAAACCCTGTGCAGGGATGCGGCCAATCGCCCAAATCTACGCCATCGCTGGACGGTTCGAAGCGGGATCACTATGTCGGAACCATGTCGAAACCATCCCGCGATCCGGATAAGGTCTACGATCTGGCAGTGGTCGGCGCGGGTCCTGTCGGAACCTCGCTCGCCATCCTTGCCAACGCCCGCGGCTTCGACACGATCCTCATCGATGGACGGGCACCATCTGCAGATATTGCAGCAGATACGCGCACATTCGCCATCGTCCGTGGCAGCTGGCGCCTGCTCGGGGCAACCGGCGTGCATGACCGGCTGGCCGGTGAAACGGAACCGCTCAACGGATTGGAAGCTGTCGATGGCGGCACCCACATCTTCGGCGCTCCGGCGGCGATGTTTCACTCCGACGACCTTCCGGAAGACCCGGACGGCGAGCCCCTCGGGCGCATGGTGCCGGCCGCGCTGCTTCAGGAGGCGCTTGATGCTGCGGCGGGCGAGGCTGCCGGGCTTGCCTGGCTGAAAGGGGCGCGGTTCAGCGCGCTTTCCGGCCCGGACGGGCGCCCGGCGCAGATCGAGCTACAGGACGGGACGTTCATACGCACGCGGCTGGTCGCGGCCTGCGACGGCGTCAATTCCTCGGTTCGTGCCGCCGCAGGCATCCCGACCGAAGGCCGGGACTATGGCCAGTCGGTCTTCGCGGCAAACGTCCAGCTGGAACGGTCGCACGGCGGCATTGCCAGGCAATTGTTCACCCCCGAGGGCCCGTTTGCGACCCTGCCCATGCCTGGCAACCGGGCGAACCTGGCCTGGTACATGAAACGCGGCGCCGCAGAAGCGCTGGCCGCCATGCCTGTCGGGGATATCGACGCCGAGCTGAACGCCCGTTTTGCGGATTTTGCCGGTCCGATGCACATCGACGGCCCGGTCAGCGCCTATCCGCTGCGGCTGAAGCTGGCCGAGCGCATGGTCTCCGGCCGGGTCGCCCTGCTCGGCGATGCAGCCCACCGGATCAATCCGCTCGCCGGCCAGGGTCTGAATCTCGGTTTCAAGGATGTCGGCGCGTTGATCGACGTGATGGTCGAGGCAAGGAATGTCGGGCTCGACCCGGGGGCCCCGGCATCGCTCGAACGCTATCAACAGTGGCGCAGGTTCGATGCGACCGGCGCGGCGCTGTTCATGGACGGTGTCGACCGCGCCTTTTCGAATGACAATCCTGTCCTGAAGCCCTTGCGCGGGCTGGCGCTGGCGGTGGCCAACACCGTCGCTCCGCTGCGCCGGGCGCTCGCGC
>JBGSKI010000324.1:0-4334 GCA_041741315.1 Hyphomonas sp.
TGTTGCACCAGGGGGCGACCCTCGTCCGGCACGCCGCCGACGTGTTGGATGTGTTGCAGTCATTGGACGGCCAGCGGGTATCGGCCCCCGCCCGGCCGGACTTCGACGCAGACCCCGGCCCCGGCGATCCGGACCCGTCCGCCATTGCCCGCGTACTGGAAGCCCTCACCCCGCACCCCATGCCGCTCGACGAAATCGCCCGCACGGCGGGGGTCACTGCCTCTGCCTGCGCCGCAATCCTGATGGAACTGGAACTCTCCGGGGAGGCCAGCACCCTGCCCGGCGGACTGGCCTGCCGCGCTTTCTGACACCCGGGTCAAACCTGTGACCGCCATGCCATGCCCGGCATATGAAAATTCAGCCATAGGCGTTGGGTGTCTGGACGATCCCCGTCATCGCCTCTAAGCCTCGACGGAAGTGACACGAAGTGGGCCAATGCCGCGTCAGAACGACGAGGGAGCAATGGCCGGAGTAAGGGTTAGCGTCTTGGCGAAATGGTTCCTGTACGCCGCTGCACTCGGGCTTGCCGCCGCGCTGCCCCTGCAGGTCGTGGCGCAGGAATCGCGCACCCGCGAAGCCGAGCCCGAATCTGCAACCCGGCAGCAGGTCATCCTCGAGGCTGACCAAGTCTACGAAGTACGCGACGAGAACACGATCGTCGCCGAAGGCAATGTCGAGGCCCTGTACGATGGCCGCATCCTGCGCGCCGACCGGCTGACCTACAATCGCGGCACCGAACGCGTCCGGGCGACCGGCAATGTCGTGATCATCGATTCCGACGGCACCCAGCAGTTCGCCGACGAGGTCGAAGTCGGCTCGAACCTTGCGGACGGCTACGCCATCGGCTTCTCGGCGCGCCTGCTTGATGGCTCGACCGTCGTCGCCAACAGCGCGATCCGCAAGGGCGACTCGGTCAACGCCCTCGACCAGGTGATCTACACCGCCTGCGAGGTCTGCGACGAACACACGACCCCGACCTGGTCGATCCGCGCCCGGCGCGCCGTGATGGACGAGGAAACCCAGATGATTTCGTACCGCGACGCGGTGTTCGAAGTCGGCGGCATCCCGGTCTTCTACTTTCCTTTTCTGGCGCACCCGGACCCGTCCTCCGACCGCCGCTCCGGCCTGCTCGTGCCATCGGCCGGGTTCTCGTCCAAGCTCGGTGCCTTCTACCAGCAGCCCTATTACATCGCCCTGTCGGACTCGTCCGACCTCACCGTCTCCCCGATGGTCACCGAGCGCGTCAACCCGATGCTCGAACTCGACTTCCGCAAGCGCTTCTATTCCGGCTCGCTCAGCATCAACACAAGCTTCACCCGCGAATCGAATTTCGACAGCAAGGGCGACAAGTTCGGCGAGGAAAAGAATCGCGGCCACCTTTACGGCACCGGCCGCTTCGCGATTTCGCCGGACTGGCAGTGGGGCTTCGGCGTCGAGACGCAGACCGACGACCTCTATGACCGGCGCTACGACATCGATGGCCAGAACGAATTGCGCGGCCTCTACCGGTCGCAGCCCCGCCGGCTGCTGTCGCAACTGTTCGTCGTCGGACAGGGCGACAGCTACTACACAGACGCCTCCCTGCTGAGCTTCCAGGGCCTGCGCGCCACCGACTCCGACGGCACCCTGCCCACCGCCACCCCGGTCGCATTCGGCGAGAAATACTGGGATCTCGGCAGCCTCGGCTTTGCCAGCGTGCAGGCCTCCTCTGCTGTCCTGACGCGCGACGCCGGCGTCGACAGCCACCGTGTCAGCGTCGGCGCCGACTGGTCTGACCTCAACCTGCTGCCCGGCGGCTTCACCTTCGAACCATTCGCCGAACTGCGCAGCGACTATTACGCCCTCAACGACACGCTGACCGCAACCGACGACGTCTCCCGTGTGGTCGGCAATGCCGGCGCCAGGTTCGCCTATCCGCTGGTGCGCCCCGGCAAGACCGTCGACATCCTGCTCGAACCGAACATCATGGCGGCCTGGGGATTTTCCAACGTCAACGACCCGGCGATCCCGAACGAGGACTCGATCCAGTTCGAATCCGACGACTCGCTGCTCTATGACGCCAATGGGTTCGGCGGCTACGACCTCTACGAAGGCGACGGCAAGATCGCGGCGGGACTCTCGGCCCGCGCCGTGTGGAAGAACGGCACCGAAATCTCGACCTCGCTCGGCCACCGCTGGCGATCGCGCCCCGACGAGGCCTTCGACGTCACCAGCAACCTCGACGGCACCTCGTCCGACTGGCTGGCGACCGCCACGCTCGACTTCGGCCGCATGCTGCGCATCGACACCCAGGCCCGGCTCGACAATGACGGCTTCGGCCTCAACCGGATCGATACGCGCGTGTCGTCGTCCGGCAAGCGCTGGCGCGCGACCGGCCAGTACTACCGGATCGACGAGAGCATCCAGGCATCCGGCATCCGCGACGAAGGCATCTTCCTGCGCGGCGAACTGCGTGTCACCAAATCCGTGTCGGTGATCTATGGCCAGCTCAAGGACATCGCACAGGACCTCGACGCCCGCCGCGAAGTCGGCATTGCCCTCGAAGACGAGTGTTCGCGCCTCGAACTGGTCTACCAGCGCTCCGAACTGCGAGACCGCACCCTTGGCCCGTCCGAGAACATCATGGTCCGCTTCTCGCTGAAATCCATCGGCGATTTCGGGTCCAGCGACTTCGACTGATTCGCGGTCTGGCCGCGCCATTCCGGCGGCCTTCCATGAACCCTAATTATCCGTAAGAATTCAGGGAGTGCTGCGGCGGCGCGTTGCGCCCTGCCGTGAGACTAGTATGGTCTCGGCTTCTGCCTGTCCGGTCTGTGCAGGGCATCTTTGGAGACCTTGAATGGTGCGTTCCCTCGTCATTGCCGCAGCGCTTTGCGCCTTTTCCAGCGCCGGGCTGGCCTCCGCCCAGGACGCGGCGCAGGAACGGTTCGCACTCGAAGGCGTCGCCGCCGTGGTGAACGACAAGCCGATTTCCTATTCGGATGTCCGCCAGCGCGCCCGCATGCTGCTGCTCAGCCTCGGCGGGCAACAGCCATCGGCCGACCAGATCCAGCAGATCACCGGTCAGGCTTTGGAACAATTGATCGACGAAAGCCTGCAGCTCGAAAAAGCCGCAGAGTTCGAAATGGTGATTGAAGACGAAGAAATCGACGGCGCCGTCAACGACATGGCCGCTCAGTCGGGCCTCACTGGCGATGTCCTGAAATCCCAGCTGCTCAGCGCCGGCGTGAACCCGGTCAGCCTCGAAGACCAGATGCGCGCCGAGATTGCCTGGAACCGGGTGATGAGCGGCCTCTATGGCTCGCGCATCCGGATCTCCGACAATCAGGTCGACGACCAGCTTGAGCGCATTCGGGCCGCGTCCCAGAAAACCCAATACCGTGTTTCGGAAATCTTCCTCTACGCGCCGGATGAAGAGACGAAGGCGCAGGCCCTGCAGGCTGCCAGCTCGATTGTCGAGCAATTGCGCGCCGGTGCCGATTTCCGCGTTGCGGCACAGCGCCTGTCTTCGGCACCGACCGCCGCGATCGGTGGCGATATGGGCTGGGTCTCGCCTACCGATCTCGAGCCCACGCTCGCGACCGCCGTGGAAGGCTCGCCCGGCCCCGGCCTGCTTGAGCCCGTCGCCGTCGAGAATGGCGTCTACCTGCTGCAGGTGCAGGGCAAGCGCGAACCCGCCACGCCAATCACCAAGGTTGACCTGATCCGCCTGATCTCCAAGTCGGCTTCCGACGAGAACCTCCGCAAGGCAATCGACACCATCAAGTCGTGCGCGGACGTGAATTCCGTCGCCAACCAGAACTCCGACCTGCGCGCGCAGGAACTCGAAGACATCAATGTCGACGAACTCGGTGAAGAAGGCCGGGCGATGATCGCTGACACCGAAGTCGGCGGCGTCACGGATGTCTTCGCTGCCGGTCAGACGCTCGCCGTAATGTATGTCTGCCGCCGCGAAGACGGCGCCGAAGCGCTTCCCTCCCGCGACGACATGAAGGGCAGCCTGAAGAGCCGCGAACTCGGCATGATTTCGGAGCGAGAACTGCGCAACCTGCGCCGCGACGCCACGATTATCTACCGCTGAGGCTTGCAAGCACCAGCGATAGGCGCAAAACGGCCCTCGTGACCGCCTCAACCCGACTTCCCCTCGCCATGACCATGGGCGACCCCGCCGGGGTCGGCCCGCAGATCGCCGCCATGGCCTGGCTGGCCCTGCACGGCGAACCCGGCCTCGCTTTCTACGTGTCCGGCCCGCCAGACCTCTATGCCCCTCATTGCGCCGTCGAAACCATCGGTGCGCCACACGAAGCACAGGCCGTGTTCGGCCGCGCCCTGCC
>JBGSKI010000325.1:0-9538 GCA_041741315.1 Hyphomonas sp.
TGGCGCGCGGGCGGCGAGGGGAGACTGATCCCCGACACCTTCCTGAAATCCGGAGGCCGGCGCGGCGGGCGGTAACGCTCCAATCCGTAGCCTTTATCCCTTTCAGGCGGAGCGCCACGGCGCCCGCCGCGCCATGGCTCCCATCGTGGGCCGCCTTCCCGTCCGTACCCGGATGGCCGATGGCCAGTCCGGCTTGTTGTGTTGCGCCGACCTCCCACGTCCTGCCGGAGGCGCCGGTTTCCACTCCTCTCCCATTCATGCGAGAGGAGGGGCCCGCGCGGCCCCAGCCGCGTGGGAGGTGAGGGCCCTTATCCATCCACCCGACCCGCCATCCCCCAAAAGTATCCAAAGCCACAAACTTTGAAAACCAAAGTAATTTGTTGACAGGCCCGCACGCTTTGAAATACAAAGTACTCCGTCACCTGGAAAAAGGAGTTGTGACATGACCCGACTGAAGACCGCCATCCTCGCCGCCGCCGCCCTCATCCTGCCCGTCGCCGCACAGGCCGCCCCGCTTACCGTCACGCTGAACGGGCTCGAGGCCCGCGGCGGCACGCTCTATATCGGCGTCCAGACCGAGGACCAGTTCATGAAGAACGAGGGCATCGCCGGCGAAAAGTTCGACGCCCCGGCCTCCGGCAGCCTGACAGTCACTTTCGACGTCCCGGAAGGCGCCTATGCGGTCGCCGGCTGGCACGATTTCGATGGTGACGGCGTGTTCGACCTGTCGGAGAGCGGCATGCCGCAGGATGGCTGGTCGATGATCAATGGCGGCACCCATACGGGCCTGCCGGTGTTCGCCGAAGCCAGCGTCACCGTCCCGGCCGGAGGGGCTTCGATCGAGGAAACGGTCTTCTACCCCGCCGAATAGGCGCTCAACTCCGCGCGACCGCGCTCGACGGCGCCGCCGCTCCTGCCTAGTCTCCTGCCTTGCAGCCCGCAGGGCAGGAGACGTTCATGCAATCCATCTACTGGGTCCTGACCTGGGCCTGTCACCGCAAATGTACCCACTGCTATGATGACCGTTTCCGCCCCTATGTCCGCACTGCCCTGCGCGAGACCGTCGCCACGGGACAGCAGGCCTTCGACCGCATCCTCGCCAACCTGCCGGACGACATGACCTGGTCGAACCCGAAGACCGGCACCCGCGAACCGACCACAATTGTCCTCGCCGGCGGGGAATTGCTGATCGATGGCGTGCGCGAGGAATTGTTCTGGCCGGTGCTCGACGCGATCCGCCAGCGCTGGGGCGGAAAGGCCCCGCGCCTCGCCATGCAGACGACCGGCGACGTGCTGACGGCGGAGTATCTCGACACGATGCTGGCCAAGGGCATCACTTCGATTGCGATTGCCTCGATCGACGATTTCCATGTCGGCATGAAGGGCGAGAAGAAGTTCCGCTTCATGCAGGACATCCGCACCCTGATGGCCAGCCGGGGCGTCCGCGAAGTCTCATTCGGCGGCGAGAAGGACGCCCGCCTGAAGGCGCCCGACACGTCGAAACATCCGGCGGATGGCGGGGCCACATTTGTCTTCTTCGGCGCGCAGCCGGACCTCTGGATCGGCGAACTCTGGCCGCGCGGCCGGGCCTGGGCGAACGGCCTGACCCAGGCCGGATATGACACGAATTTCTGCGCCCGCTGGTCGGGCGGCAAGAACTTTCTGAAGATGCACGAAGCCGGCAGTGAGATCGCCATCGAGCCGGACGGGTCGATCTATCCCTGTTGCCTCAAGACAAAGGCCCCGCTCGGCTCGCTCGCCGAGGAACGCCTCGCCGACATTCTCGAAAGCGTCGCCACCCTGCCGGCGATCCGTGCGCTGAATGACGGCGATCCGGAACGGATGGGCGAAGCTTCGGGCTGGAGCCGGGAGGATTTCCGGGCCAGGTCCTCCGCCCTCGACGGCAAGGGCCGCGAAGTCGCGAACATGTGCCTCGGGTGCGACTGCTATTTCGAGGAGCATCTGAGCCGGGATCTGGCAGCGCTCCGCCGGTCGCGCCTGTCGCTGCCGGCCGGGGAACCTGCGCGCCTCACGGCCGCGCCAGAACTGTCCTAGGGACACTCCGTCGCGACCGCTTGCGTCCCGCGCTGGTACAATGCCAGTCCCACCCAGCCTTGAAGTCCGGTCGCGGATGGAAGGCAACACCACCGGAGGTATGCGGTGCGGCCTTCACGAGCTGTAAACGTACCACCGGTATGAATCAGCGGCAATCCCGGTTTCGGGACTTTTCAAGCGAGAATTCCATGCCCCGCCGCAGCGCCGAACATGCCGGCGAAACCCGTCTCGCCCTGATGCAGGCCGCGCGGCAGCGCTTTGCCGGCGAAGGTTTCAAGGCGAGTCTGGCCAGTATTGTCACCGATGCCGGCCTGACCAAGGGCGCCCTGTTCCACCATTTCGACCACAAGCTGGCTCTGTTCCAGTCGGTCTGGACCGACCTGCAAACAGGCATGGACGCAGAGGCGCGCGCAGCGGCCCGCGCGGCAATGCGCAGCGATGATCCCTACGCCCAGTTGCTGGCTGGCAGCCGGGTCTACCTGAAATGGGCGGCGCGCCCGGACTATTTCAAGATCGTCCTGTTCGAGGGCCCCGCCGTCCTCGGTATGCAGGGCTGGTACGAGTCCGACCACGATCTCGGCCGCCGCAATGTCCGCCGGTCGGTCGAATTCCTTGCCAGGAACGGCCGCATCGATCCAATTCGTGTCGAGACCTATACGATCCTGATACAGAGTGCCCTCAATGGCATTGGCTTCGCCCTTGGCCAGGGCACCAATTCCCGCCTGACGCCGGAAACGGCGCACGAGGCCTTCGAGATATTCCTGCGCGGCCTGCGCTAAGCAATCGGATCGAGC
Organism: Hyphomonas sp.; assembly: GCA_041741315.1. Classification (GTDB taxonomy): domain Bacteria; phylum Pseudomonadota; class Alphaproteobacteria; order Caulobacterales; family Hyphomonadaceae; genus Hyphomonas. The sequence goes on from JBGSKI010000325.1 coordinate 2,850, forward strand.
CGTCCGGCGACGGACGGGTTGACCCGCCACCATCCGGCAATCGCGTAGCGCCGGGCATGCGTCACTTCCACCGCATGCGGCACTGTCTCGGACAGAAGAAACGCTACACCGGAGCGCGCCGGCTGCACGCGCGCGGCGGGCTCGGCTTCGGGCCCGGCCAGCTCCGGCCAGATCACCAGCGCGCCGCCATTCTCCTCCGGCCAATCCTCATTCAGATACACAACCAGCGACAGGACCCGGTTGCGCGCCCCTTCGAAACTGTCGAGATGCCGGTCATAGAAACCGCCCGGCGGATAGACCGCGTAGCAGGCCTCGAACTCGAACAGGCCGATGATCAACGCGGCGTTGATCGCGGCGCGCAAGTCCTCTGTCCACGCCAGGAACGCCGCCTGCGTCTCGGATTGCCCATCGAGCCAGGCGATCCGTGTCCGGCGCACCGACCGGTCGAGCTGGAACGATCCGTCCCGCCCGATGCCGGCAGGAGTGAGATCCTCGCTGGCATCGAAGGCCAGGATTTCGGTCCGCAAAGCCTGATACAGCGCATCCGGAAGGAAATCCGGCTGCCAGCTCCAGCCCTGCAGGGCGAGGTCACTTGTCACGGCTCCGAGCCAGTTATGGCCGGGCGGGGTAGGGGCGGTCATGCCCGTTGGCTTTCATCAGAGGAACGGGGCTCAGCCGGCCCGGTGCTTCTCCATCAGTCCGGCGAAGCGATCGAACAGGTAGAAGCTGTCTTGCGGACCGGGGCTCGCCTCGGGGTGGTGCTGGACGGAGATAATCGGCTTGCCGCTCACTGACAGGCCCGAATTGGTGCCATCGAACAGCGATGTGTGGCTCTCCAAGACGCCGGGGGGCAGGCTCGCCGGATCGACGGTGAAGCCATGGTTCATCGAGACGATTTCGACCTTGCCGGTGACCATGTCCTTGACCGGATGGTTGGCGCCGTGGTGGCCCTGCGCCATCTTGATTGTCCGGGCACCGAGGGCCAGGGCCAGCAACTGATGGCCGAGGCAGATACCCAGGATCGGCGTCCCGCTGGCGATCAGCGCGCGGATCATTTCGCCGGAGCGGATAATTGTGGCGGCCGGGTCTCCAGGTCCGTTCGACAGAACTACTCCATCCGGCTTCAGTGCGGCAATCGCATCGAAGGGCGTATCGCCGTTAACGATGGTCGTGCGCGCACCGACGCTCGCGAGGTTGCGCAGGATGTTCTTCTTGACGCCGAAGTCGACGACCACGACGTGGAAACGCTCGGCGCCCATTTCGCTGTAGCCGCCGCTCGTCGTCCACAACCGCTCGGAATTGCCGAAGCTTTCATCGGCATCGACATCTGCCGCGAGGTCGGCATCCTCAAGGCCTTTCCAGGCGCGGGCGGCCTCGATCAGGGCTGGGATGTCGATATTGCCGCCGGGCTGGTGGCAGATCGCCGCCTTCGGCATGCCCTTTTCGCGGATCAGGCGCGTGATCGAGCGCGTGTCGACGTCCGACAGGGCGACGATGCCCCGGCGTGTGAGCCAGTCGTCGAAATGCTGGTCCGACCGCCAGCTGGAAGCGGCGGTGATGGGTTCGCGGAAAATCGCACCGCGGGCTGCATGTTCGCCTTCCGGGGACGATTCTTCATGATCTTCGGCGTTGGCACCAACATTCCCGATATGAGGGAAGGTGAAAAGCACCACCTGGGACGCGTATGAGGGGTCGGTCAGGACCTCCTGGTAGCCTGTCATGGCGGTATTGAAGCAGAGTTCGCCGACCCGGACGCCTACAGCGCCTGCACCGCGCCCAAGGAAAACGGTGCCGTCCGCCAGTGCCACAGCTCCCGTTGCTGATGAGTCCGCTTGTTTTCTGCCTGCATCAGACATATTTGTCACACCCTCCGGTCGGCGTTGTCAGGTCATTAACCGCCCTGACTGAAGCTGAGCGGTGTATTGGGGCTGAGTCTCCGCGCCGTCAAGCAATCGGCGGCGGCGGAGTGTGAAAGGCAAATCGCGGCATGGGCCGAGAAGATACGACCGAGTTGATGACGCTGAAAGCGCGCATCATCAACGCCCTGAAAATGGAACTTGAATCCGGGGAATCCGGCGTTCGGCTGGCGACCTTGCGCCTGATCGACTGCGCCATGCGCGACCGGGATGTGTGTGCCCGCGGCCGCGGTGTCGGGGAAGGCTGCCCGGATGCCGACGTGCGCCGCGTGCTGGAAACCATGGTTGTCCAACGCGAAATGGCCGCGCGGGAGCATGAAGATGCCGGTCAGATCGAGGAAGCGATCCGAGAACGCGAGGAAATCGATGTCATCCAGCAATTCCTGCCGGTCCCGCTGACCGGACGGGCGCTTGAGCAGGCCGTGAGTGCAATTGTCGAAGAACTCGGCGCCTCGAAACTCAAGGATCTCGGCCGCTGCATGGCAGAGCTGAAACAGCGCTATCCCGGACTGATCGAGTCGGGTCCGGCCGGCAAGGCCGTACGAAAAGCCCTTTCAGGCGCCTGAGCGCCGGGCAGTCCAAACGTTAATGATTTGTGAGGTTCCGTCTGGAACCGACAGGTTGCTGTGTCCGTTGATGGGGAAATTCACCCTTGAAAGGACCCTCCCATGAAACAGTTCCTTATTTCTGCAAGTGCTATCGCCCTGGTCGCCACAGCGGCGGCCTGCAACCAGTCCAGCGAGGAGCCGATCACGGCCTCGTATGAGACGCCTGCTGCAACCACGGACCAGGACACCTTTGCGGATGCGACGGTTCCGGCTGAAGTGCAGCCGGTGGATGTCGTGCATGAGGCCTATATGCTCGGCACCGATGAATACCGCGCCTCGAAGCTGATCGGTGCGCCGGTCGTCAACGCAGTTGGCGATGAGGTCGCGACGGTCGCAGACCTGTATTTCGGCAACGACACCGACGCACCGATGGTCGTGGTTCGTGACGGCGGCGTCGCTGGCGTCGGCGGCACGCTGCATCTCCTCGCCTTCGACAAGGCGAAAATCTCGGCCTGGACCGGTGAAGATCACCCGGATTTCCAGTTCTCAGTGACTGAAGACTCTCTCGATGCCCTGCCGGAATTCGAGCAGGATGGCATGGATGATTACCGCCTTGCATCGGAAATGATCGGCACCAATGCCACGCTTGCCTTCAGCGACGACATTGCCCGCATCAATGATCTGGTTGTCGGTGCAGACGGTAAGGCCCGGTTCGCGCTGGTGTCCGACGGCATTGTCGGCGCCGACCAGTACCTCGTCGATGCCGAGAAGGTGACGGTTGCCGAGGGCGACACGGACGGCGGACTGATCATCAATATCGACGCCGACACGTTCACCGATGCGAAAGTCCTGCGTGACGCCGAATAGGTTGTCGCAAGACTCTAAAACAAGGGAGCGCCCCGTCATCTGGCGGGGCGCTTCTCGTTTGGAGGATTCTGGAAAACCAGCTTCCCCCTTGGGGCGATAACGCGGTATCCTGTCAGCATGTCGTCCCCCATCCGCATTCCAGATGGCTTCGTCGAGGAGCTGAAGGCGCGCATCCGCCCATCGGATGTGATCGGCCGGAAGGTCAAACTGACCAAGAAGGGCAAGGAATGGGTCGGCCTGTCGCCATTCACGGCGGAAAAGACGCCCAGCTTCTACGTCAATGACCAGAAGCGGATCTTCAAGTGCTTCTCGTCCGGCCTTGGCGGCGACGTCATCAGCTTCGTGATGGAGACCGAGCGGCTGTCCTTCATGGAAGCGGTGGAGAAGCTCGCTGAAGAGGCCGGGATGCCGCTTCCCAAGGCAAGCCCGGAGGCCGCCGAGGAGTACGATCATCGCAAGCGCCTGCAGTCGGTCTGTGAAGCTGCGGCGTCGTTTTTCGAGGATCGGCTGCACGCAGCTGAAGGCGGTGCGGCCCGCGCCTACCTGGAAGGACGGGGCCTGCGGGCCGGGGCCTGGAAGCGCCACAGGCTCGGTTATGCGCCTGACGACTGGCGCAAGACGATCGACCATCTGAAGGCGGCAGGATTTACGGCTGCGGAAATTCTCGAAGCTGGCCTGTCGAAGGAAAGCGACCGTGGCGGCGAGCCGTACGACGCGTTCCGTGGCCGGCTGATCTTCCCGATCACCGATTCCCGGGGCGGCGTGATCGCCTTCGGCGGCAGGGGCCTTACGCCGGATGCCAAGCCGAAATACCTGAACTCCGGCGACACGCCGCTCTTCCACAAATCCAACGTCCTCTACCGCTACAAGGCGGCGCGCGAGGCGCTTGGCTCCGGCGAAGGCGGCGGCCTGATCGTCTGCGAAGGCTATATGGACGCCATCGCCCTGGCGGAAGCCGGGTTCGACCACGCCGTCGCGCCGCTCGGCACGGCGCTGACCGAAGAGCAGCTCAGCCTGATCTGGAAAGCTGGCCCGGAACCCGTCCTTTGCTTCGATGGCGACCGGGCAGGGCTCGGCGCGGCGCACCGGGCGATCGACAGGGCGTTGCCGCACGTTGAACCGGGCCGGTCGCTGTTTTTTGTCCTGCTGCCGGATGGCATGGATCCGGACGACTTGATTCGCACGCGCGGGCCGGAGGCGATGACGGACGCCCTTGTGCAGAAGATTTCCTTGTCCGAACTGCTCTGGATGCGGGAGCGCGATGCCGAACCGCTCGACACGCCGGAGCGCCAGGCGGGACTTGAGGCGCGGCTGCTGGCAGCGGCTGGCCATATCAAGCATCCCGGCGTGCGCTCGGCATATGAGCGCGACCTGCGGGCCCGCATGCGCGATCATTTCTGGCAGATAAGACAGGCAAATCGCAGCAGCGATTACAGAAAGCGCCCCGGAAAGGGACAGCTTCAACCATCAGGCGAGCAGGGTCAGGGCGCCTTGCGGGGCGGTGCCCCGGCCAAGCTGCGGGGTCTCGGCGCAATCGTGCGGGCGGTCGACACGCCGGGCCTGCTCGACATCGGCGCCGAAACGCTCGCCCTGTCGGCATTCGCGGACCTTGATGTCGGCCTGATACGCGACGCACTTCTGGACTTCGCCCAAGCAGGAATCCCTATTGACCGCAGGGGTCTCAGCGCCCATTTAGCAGAAGCAGGGAACACGCGCGCTTCCAGTTTGCTCAAAGAATATCCCGAAACGCCTCAGATCGCGGTCGATGGACCCGAGGCAAGGGAATGGCTGATTGCCCTCGAGCAGTACATGGTTGCAGGTCGTCCCGGCGGGCAGGAACCCGGTGCTGGCACAGAAGCTGCGAGCCCGGATGCAACGTCGTCACCTTCTGCGTGGCGGCGCAAGCACCAGCTTGTCGCGGAACGACTCGGCCTCAGAGCTCGTATGAACGAGGCAACAGGAAAAGTCGGCGAAAGCTGAAACTGCAACGCAACTTCGAGACGTACGTGCCATCCGGGCGTACCTCACGGGAGAGAAATTGAATGGCTTCTGCCAAGGCAAAGAATACTCAGGGCGACGGTGAGAACGAAGACGAGAAGGACACCGAAGGTGGTCTTGTCGATTTCAATGCGACAGACGTCAAGAAGGTCCTGAAGCGCGCCCAGAAGCGCGGCTTCATCACGCATGACGAAATCAACGCCCTCCTTCCTAATGACGAGATGACGTCCGACCAGATCGAGGACGTCATGTCCCAGATCTCGGAAATGGGTATCGCCGTGGTCGAGAGCGAGGAAGAGGCCGAGGAACAGGGCAAGGCCCTGACCAAGATCGAGGATCGCAAGGTCGTTGCCAAGAAGGGCAATGCCCGCGGTTCTGACCGCACGGATGATCCCGTGCGCATGTACCTGCGCGAAATGGGTGCCGTCGAGCTGCTGTCCCGCGAAGGCGAGATCGCCATTGCCAAGCGCATCGAGGCCGGCCGCGACGCGATGATCCGCGGCCTGTGCGAAAGCCCCCTGACCTTCGAAGCCATGATGGTGTGGCGCGACGAGCTGATGAACGAGCGCATCCTGCTGCGTGACCTCATCGATCTCGAAGCGACCTATGGCGCGGAAAACCCGCCGCCGGAACCGAAACCGGTCGAGCCGGAACCCGAGCCGGAACCAATCAAAGGCAAAGCTAAAGGCCGCAAGGCTGGCGATGATGACGATGTCGACGAAGTCGAAGCCGAGCGCATGCGCCAGCAGCAGGAAGAGGAAGACGAGGAAGACGACGCCGCCGCGATGTCCATGTCAGCCATGGAAGCGGAACTGCGTGACGGTGTCCTCGCCAAGCTCGACGAGATTGCCGACGGCTTCGGCCGGTACCGCAAGCTGCAGGATCGCCTGGTCACCCGCCGCATCGAAGGCAAGGACCTGACGCCCAAGGCACAGTCGGAATATGACGAGTTGTCGAACAATATCGTCGAGAGCCTGAAGACGATTCACATCAACAATGCCCGTATCGAGGCACTGGTCGAGCAGCTCTACGCCATCAACAAGAAGCTGATGGGCCTGGAAGGCAAGCTGATGCGGATGGCGGACGCGCATGGCGTGCCGCGCAAGGAATTCCTCGAGAATTATTTCGGCCGCGAGCTTGAGCCCGACTGGGTTGCCAAGGTGCGTGGCAATTCCAACAAGTGGAAGAAGTTCGTCGATTCCAAGGAAGCGGACATCGAAGATGTCCGTGCCGAGATTTCAGATATCGCGCAGGAAATCGGCATTCCGATCGACGACTATCGCCGGATCGTCCAGACCGTGCAGAAGGGCGAGCGCGAAGCCCGCATCGCGAAGAAGGAGATGGTGGAAGCCAACCTCCG
>JBGSKI010000326.1:0-6192 GCA_041741315.1 Hyphomonas sp.
AGGCGGTGGCCGTTGCGCCGAGCCACCGCCAGATCAAGGATGCCGCCGCGTTTGCCGCCGAGCGGGTCGACTGGATCTCGACGCGCCTGCAGCACCTGCCGGAATCGGTGAAATTCGAGGAAGCCGCCGAGATCAGGTACCGGGGCGAGCCGACGGTCCTGACCAGCAATGGCGACGGCCGGGTGGCCAGGCTCTGGCCCGGAAATCCCAATATTCTCAGTGTGCCGGGCGATCCGGAGACGATGGGGATGCGGGTGACGCGATACCTCAAGAAGCAGGCCAAGGCCGACCTGACGCGCGCCGTGACCCGTCATTGCGCGACGCTGGGGCGCGATTTCCACTCGATTTCGGTCAAGGATACCCGTTCGCGCTGGGGATCGTGCACTTCGGACGGCCAATTATCCTTCTCCTGGCGCCTGATCATGGCCCCGCCGGGGGTTCTGGACTATGTCGCGGCGCATGAATGCGCCCATTTGCTGGAAATGAACCATTCGCCGAAATTCTGGGCAAAAGTGGCCCTTTGCAGCCCGGATTGGAAGCGCCAGCGCTCCTGGCTGCGCATCCACGGAGCGGAACTTCAGTCCGCAGGCGAATAATCCGTGTCAAGATAAATTTGGCGTGACATCGTGACCATACAGGTTGCAATCGCGTTGTTGGGGTAATCCCTGCCCGTCCTGCGCTGGGTACCTGAATGCACGATACGGACTGAGTATGCAGGGCATCCGCCCAAACACTTTGGTTTCATAAGCGCACTCAGATTTGAACGGAAGAATCCGCCGCCACTTCGGCAACTTCCTTCTGCGGTCCGAAACTGATCAGGGTGACGCCGTCGCCGCCCTTCGCCTCGCGGCTCGGGCCGATGAAGTTCAGCGTGCCGTCCGGCCGCAATTCGGCGATGATGTCGACCTTCGGCCGGTCCTTCCGGAACTGCTCGAGTCCGTAGGAATCGGTGAGTTTCGTCTTGGAGAACACCCAGCCGCGATAATGGTCGCGTACCAGGCTGTCATACGACCGGCCGCGCCGGATCAGTGTGCGGCCGCGCGTGCCCATGCCGATGGCGCGGGGATCGTCTTCCTCGGATTCCTGCGCCGACAACTGGTAGACGCGGTGGCGGCCGAGTTCCGGCGCGAAGTGTCCCGACACCAGCGCATTGTAGGGCTCGTTGGCGGACAGGCCGACGACCTGGTCGAAGGCAGAATGGTCGAGCCGCATTTCGGCGTCCTCGGACAGGACCTCGCCGAAGAAGGTGTTGAGCCCCGCCTCTCGGGCCGGCCGCAGGCGCCGCCAGTTATTGTCGGCGAGGATCGGTTCGACGTTCAGGTCCTTGAGCACGCGGGCCAGGTCGATGCTCCACGGATTGACCCCGACCAGCAGCACGCCGGGCTTCTCCTTGCGCGCCAGGCCGAGCTGCCGCGCCAGCGGCCCGATGGTGAACCCGTGCAGCACGACGGTCGTGAACACGACGGCGAAGGCGAGCGGCGTGATCTGGTCTGCGCCGGAGAAGCTGAACTTGGAATCGCCCTGCCGGCCAAGGTCCGACAGGAGCGTGGCAAACAGGCTGGACACCGCCACAGCGACCACCCCGCGCGGCGCGATCCAGCCGAGCAGCAGCGCCTCGTTGCGCTTCAGCGTACCCCAGGTGGAGGTCCAGACCGACAGCGGCCGCACGACCAGCAACATTACCAGCAGGAAGGCCAGCGTCTTCCAGGTCAGCGCCTGGCGGATCACCTCGGGCGTCAGGTTGGCGGTCAGGATGACGAACACGCCCGACACAAGCAGGACGGCGATATCCTCCTTGAACTTGCGCAACTCATTGAGGCCGGCAAGGCGCGAATTGGCGAGCGTCATGCCATAGGCGGTGACCGCGACGAGGCCGATTTCCTTCTCGACCTGCTCGGCCAGTGCGTAGCAGAGGATGATCGAGGAAAAGATGATCGGCGCCTTGAGGTATTCCGGCGTCCAGCCCTGCCGGAACGAACGCACGATGCCCCAGCCGAAAGCGATGCCCATGCCGACACCGATCGCCGCGGCAACGACGATCATCGCGCCCTTGCCGAGGATGGATTCCCCGGTCGCGGCGACGCGGATGATCTCGAAGGCGGCGACGGCGAACAGGGCGCCGATCGGGTCGTTGACGATACCTTCCCATTTCAGGAAGGCGCCGGTGCGCCCGCCGAGCTTGGACTGGCGCAGCAGCGGCATGATCACGGTTGGGCCTGTAACGACGAGGATGCCTGATATGACGGCTGCGGTCGGGACGCTCAGGCCGGCCACATGGTGCGCGGCAAGAAAAGTCAGCCCCCAGGTTATCGGCGCACCGAACAGGATCACGCGCCGGACAGTCGTCGAGGTTTCGCGGATCTCCGAGAGCTGCAGGTTCAGCCCGCCCTCGAACAGGATGATGGCGACGGCCATCGTGACGAAGGGGGACAGCAAGTCGCCAAATGTTTCCTCCGGCCGCAACACACCCGTGATGGGACCAGCAAGGAATCCAGCCGCCAGAAGCAGGACAATTGCTGGCAGCTGGGTTCGCCATGCGACCCACTGGGCGCCGATGCCGAGAAGGCCGATCAACGCGATATCGAGAATGACGTGCGGCATTAGCCCCCATGCGCCGGAAGTCGACACCCTCAATGCCCGACGCACATGCGTCAACGCGCTAGAGGGGAATTGGACCCACTGAAATCGGGGCTCCTGCAAGAGAGCTAAGGCCCTCGTCCGGACCGGCGTTAGCCGTCCGTGATGCTGTCGTCTCCCTCCCTTGAAACAGGAGGACGGGGCGCGCGGGCGCACGCCGACTTGTAGTAGCTGCCAGCATTGCTGCTGGCCGGATGCGTGTTCCCACGCGCCCCGCGGTCGTTGTCAGCCCGGCAAGGTACAATCGAGGATTTCCGCTACCAGCGTGGGAGCCCTGACCGGCTTTCCGCCCCTTGCGGGAAGACGGCCGGACACAAGTCACGCTGGACGTTGGTCCATGTCCTACACCGGGCCGCACGTGCAGGAATGACCGTCACCCCTGGACGCCCCGGTTTCGCATCACCGGGGCCACGAAGGATCTGCCGCGTCCGTCAGGCCCACGATACAGGGGAGCCCGACGGACGCTGGCGGACCGCCACGCCGACCGGCGCCTGTCATTCGATGTTTCGGTGGCCACCGAACCCTCCCGTGACAGGCGCACGTGGAGATTGGCATGGGCGGATACCCGGTCGAATGGCGGGGCGTGGGACTCTACCCTTCCACCACCCGGCTTCGCCGGGGTCGTCGAACGCATGCGTTCGACCCCCGAGCGGAGCTCGGGGAGGATCAGGCGCCTGTAATCGTGGGGAAATTGCCTCCGCTTGTCGAAGTCGGGGGAGCTGATTCGCGAGCAGGCCTCGTGAGGTGGAGGGGGCCATAAGGGTCGGATTTACGGTGCCTCGTTCCGCATTGGGCACGGCGATCCGGGGAACCCTTTCCGCCTGCAGGGCATTGGTCAAATGGGCGCCGGACGGCGTGGAGGAAAAGGAGTTTCAACATGTGGCAGGCGCTGATTGTGGGGATCGTGATTTTCGCCGTGGTGGCATGGATCGCCGTCGCGCTGATCGGCTTCGCCATCAAGACGGCCCTGTTTCTGGCGCTCGTCGCCGCCATCGTCATCGCTGGCGGCTGGCTGATCGCGAAGGTGAAGGCGATTGATCCCACGGACCCCGCGCGGCGCGGGCGCTGACGAACCGAGGGAACCGCGCCTGCATTGCGCGCATTTGACTTACGCCCATCAAACGGATGCTGGAGACCCCCATGCCGACCTTCCTGATCTACATTCTTGGCTTTCTCATCCTCGGCGCCGGCGTGCTCGTCGGAGCCTCTTACCTGGGCGTGAGCTCGAACTGGCTACTGGTGATCGGGCTGGTGCTCGGCGGCATCGCCATCATCAGCGGGATCGTCAGCACGCAGCGGAAAGAGAACCCGGATCCCTGACACGGCCTCTCGGCGAATGGCCAGAAACGTTCGAAAAGCACATTGAGATCATAGCGCCCCGCAGCTAGTCTGCGGGGCGTTCTGTTCTGGGGGGACTATCCGTGCATTTCCTTCGCCTCGCCGCAGCGGCGGTCGCCTGCGTTCTCGCACCCGTAATACCGGCATCGGCCAAACCGCCCGTCGAGGCCTATGGCGAAATGGCGGACATCCGCAGCGCCGAGATTTCGCCTGACGGCCGGCATGTCGCCTTCCTGCAGCGCATCGAAGACGTCGACTACGTGCTCGTCTACAGTTTCGAGACCGGCAAAACGACACCGCTTGTGAACGCTGGCGAGATGCGGGCCCGGGATGTGACGTTCGCCGGCTCCAGACACGTCGTGGCCATCGCATCGCAGCTAGCGCACCACGTCAACTTTCGCGGCCGGTGGGAAAACTCGGCCGCGTTCGCGATCAATCTCGACAGTCGCAAGATCGTCCAGCTACTCGCCCGGACGGACGATCTCTGGCCAGCGCAACGGGGTCTCGGACAGATGCTCGGGATGGACCCAGGGGGCAAGCATGTGTTCATGCCTGCCTACATTGGAAAAGTCGGCGTCAATTCGGAGCCGTCCCGGGATGCACTGAAAGTGAGCCTGGAAAGCGGACGGGGGATGAAGGTCTCCGGCATGAAGGGCACTTCATCCACGAAGGACTGGCTGATCTCCAGGGACGGAGAGCCGCTCGTGCGCGAGGATTTCAGCGACCAGACCGAGCGGCACGAGATTTTCGTCCGGGACAAGTCGGGCTGGCGCCGGCTGCGCGACGAGCCGAAGGATACGCCGCAGACGTCGGTCTTCGGGATTTCCCGGGATGGCCAGTCGATGCTGGCGACCATGGACGACGACGCCGAGACTCTGGCGCTCTACTCGATCTCGATGACGGACGGAGCGATTTCCGGTCCGGTGTTCCAGAGGGACGACGCGGACGTCGAGTCGCTCGTCATGGACACCAACCGTGTGGTTCACGGCGTCGCCTATTCCGGGATGTTCCCGACCTACCAGATGTTCGATCCCCTGCTCGACAAGCAGATCCGGGCTGTTCAGCAGTCTTTCCCGAACTCGGCGGTGAGGATCGATTCCTGGACCGACGACTGGTCGAAGATCCTGATGCATGTCGAGGGGCAGACAATCGCCGGGCACTACTATGTGCTGGAGCGCGAGGGGATGAACCTGAAGCTGGTGGCCAATGCACGCCCGGCCTTCAAGGCGGCGGACATCGGCGAGGTCATGACCATCGAATACAAGTCGCGGGACGGGTTGACGATACCGGGCGTCATCACCTGGCCGGTCGGCCTTGCCGAAGAGGCTCGCAAGGATCTGCCGATGGTGATGCTGCCTCACGGCGGCCCCGGATCGTACGATTCCGTGGGGTTCGACTGGCTGGCGCAGTCGCTGGCGAATGAGGGCTATCTGGTCTTCCAGCCCAACTTCCGGGGCTCGACAGGCTTTGGCGCATCGTTCCGGCGCGCGGGCGACGGCGAGTGGGGCCGCAAGATGCAGGACGACATCTCGGACGGCGTGAAGGCGGCTGTCGGCATGGGATGGGCCGACAAGGATCGGGTGTGCATCATGGGCTGGAGCTATGGCGGCTATGCAGCCCTTGCCGGCGGCGCGCTGACGCCCGAGCTCTACAAGTGCGTGGTCTCCATCGCCGGCGTGGGCGATCTCAGGATGCTGCTGGCGAGCGAGAAGAAAGAGGCCGGCGACCGCAAGTGGGTGTGGGAGCGGACGAAGGAGATGGTCGGCGACCCGAACCGCGACCGCGACGGACTCGACGCCGTTTCGCCCGCCAAGCAGGCCGCGAAATTCGACGATCCCGTCCTGCTGATCCACGGGACCGAGGACCTGATCGTCGAGGTGAAGCAGAGCCACCGGATGAACGACGCCCTGAAGGACGCCGGCAAGGACGTGACCTATCTGCGCATCAAGGGCGACGACCACAGCCTGGTGGAGAATGAAAGCCGCCGGCAGACGCTGGGCGCCGTGAGGGACTTTCTCGCGAAGCACATCGGCGGGAAACCGGCGGGCGCGACAGCGCAGTAAGCGATCATTCGCAGGACAGCCGTTCGCTGGGGGGAACGGTCAACCCTGCCGGAATGACAGGTTGATCGCGGCTTCGTCGAGGGCGGCCTGTTCGCGTTCGGCGGCGGCTTTCGCCTTGCGCTGGGCCTGCAGCTCGATCAGGTGTTCGAGCTTC
>JBGSKI010000327.1:0-1583 GCA_041741315.1 Hyphomonas sp.
AAAGCTCATCGCCAGCGCCGAAGATATCGACTGGTCCTGGTTCGAAGGCGTCACCACGCTAGGCCTCACTGCCGGCGCCAGCGCCCCCGAAGACCTCGTGCAAGGCGTCCTCGACGCCTGCCGCACCCGCTTCACCGTCACCGTCGACGGCATCGAAACCGCCAAGGAAACCGTGGTATTCAAACTGCCGAGAGTGCTCGTCGGCTAATCCGTACCGCCGCCCAAAAAAAATGACGCCTACGTCATTTTCCGTATTTTGCCTCTTCGTACAGACCCTTAGCCTTCCTCCGATGCGGGCTCGCCCCTTCGTGCGGCCCGGCACACCGAGGGAGAAACGCCATGAAAGTCAAACTGGTCGACGCACCGCCCCAGACGGTCCGGGAATTCGACGATCCCGGTGAACTGGCAGACAAGCTGACAGCCGATGACATCGAGATCATTCGCGAAATCTTCAACACGCCGCTGACGGGCTCCTACAACTGGGACTATGAAAGCGCGAACGCGAAAATCCGCCGGCTGTACGAACTCGGCAAGCGGTTCAACTGGAATGCGGAAATGGATGTCGATTGGGATGTGCCCTTCGACAAGTCCGAAGGCCCCTCGCAGGCCGGACTCAATCCGCTGCACGACCATCCTGTCTACAAGGCGATGACTGACGAGGAGAAGAATGAATATGCCTGGCGCTCGCAGGCGCAGGTGTTGTCGCAGTTCCTGCATGGTGAACAGGGCGCGATGATGGTGGCCTCGCAACTTGTCTCCTGCGCGCCGACTTATGACGCAAAGCTCTACGCTTCCTCGCAGACCTTTGACGAGGCGCGCCATGTGGAAGTGTTCAACAAATACCTGCGCAAGCGCTGCCGCGTCGAATACCCGATCAATCCAAGTCTCAAGCTGTTGCTGGACAAGATCCTGACCGATCCGCGCTGGGACCTGAAATTCATCGGCATGCAGGTGCTGGTCGAAGGTCTCGCGCTTGCCGCCTTCCAGACCATGGCACAAACGACGCGGGACCCGTTGCTGCGCCAGATCGTGACGCTGGTGATGCGCGATGAGGGCCGCCATGTCGCCTTCGGCGTCAACTACCTGGAAGACTGGATCAAGTCGCTGCCGGAACAGGAAATCGAGGAACGCGCCCAATTCGCGTATGAAGCCTGCGCAATCATGCGTGAGCGTCTGTTCTCTACCATTGTCGAGGAAGAGTTCGGCTTCAATCGCGAAGAGGCCCGCCGTGCCGCCATCGACTCTGTCGGCGGCAGGGCCTTCCGCAACTTCCTCTTCGAGCGGATGATCCCGAATCTGAAGCGGGTCGGCCTGCTGACAGAGACGGTCAAGCCAAAATTCGAAGCGCTTGGTGTTCTGCAATATGAGAACGCCGCGACGGACGCCGAAATCGACTGGGCCTCGCTGGAACGCCCGCTCGAAACCGGCAGGATCGTCCCGGTGGCGGCAGAATAGGAGGCACTGTAACCAAGGGCGACCGGAGCCGGCGCAGGGCGCTCAAAGCCTACAGCCGCAATGCACCGCCTTCGCGCCTGTGCGGTGCATTGCGCTGCGCTGAATGCACCCTGCGAGACAGCCCGGCC
>JBGSKI010000328.1:0-41840 GCA_041741315.1 Hyphomonas sp.
GCGATGCGGCGCAGCGGATCGGCCTTGCGAAAGGCGCATGCCCCGCTCTGGACGCTGGCGCGGGCAATGGCCTGGAATCCGTTCCGGATGAGCCAGCGCCGCGTTCACGTGCGCGAGTTGGACGAGACAGCCGCTACTCGCTCCAGTGCGTCAGAAGCCCTTTGAGGTAGGTGCCGTATTCGTTCTTGTATTCGTGGGCGAGCGTCTCGAGTTGAGCATCATCGATGAAGCCCTTGCGCCAGGCCACTTCTTCCGGGCAGGCGACTTTCATTCCCTGCCGCTTCTCCACGGTCTGGACGAACTGGGACGCCTGAATCAGGCCATCGAATGTGCCGGCGTCGAGCCAGGCCGTACCGCGGGCGAGGCGATTGACGCGCAGGTCTCCCCGCTTGAGGTATGCTTCGTTCACGGATGTGATTTCGAGTTCGCCGCGCGGCGACGGCTGGACGGCGCGGGCAATTTCGACCACGTCTTCGTCATAGAAGTAGAGCCCGGTCACCGCCCAGTTGCTCTTCGGCTTGGCGGGCTTTTCCTCAATTGACAGCGCAACTCCGTCCTTGTCGATCTCGACGATGCCAAATTCGGACGGATTGTTGACCTGACAGGCGAACACTTCGGCGCCCTTGTCGATCTTGCCGGCCTTGGTCAGTTCGCCGCTGAGCCCGGACCCGTAGAACATGTTGTCCCCGAGCGCGAGCGCACTCTTGTGCCCGCCGACAAAATCGGCGCCGATCAGGAAGGCTTCCGCCAGCCCGCGCGCTTCCGGTTGCTCGGCATACTCGAAACTCATGCCCCAGGCGGCGCCGTCGCCCAGCAATTGCCGGTACAGCGGCAGCGCATCCGGCATCGATATGATAAGGATTTCGCGGATACCCGCGAACATCAGGGTCGTGATCGGATGGAAAATCATCGGCTTGTCATAGACAGGCAGCAATTGTTTCGACACGCCGCGCGTGATTGGATAGAGGCGCGTGCCTTTGCCTCCGGCGAGAATAATGCCCTTCATGAATTCCACTCCCCGGATTGGACAAGTTGTACGACGCAGGTTTGCGCACTGCCCTGCCATGGCGGAAGCGCAACCCCAAAAGCACGTGCAATCCGGGCGCAATCAAGCCGCGAATTGGCCGGTCTTGTGACCGGTGTCGGATACTCGGCCGACGTGATGCGGCGGACGCGTGCTACCGGACCGCCGGCCTGCGCACTGCACGCAAAAACATGCTCGGCGAACTCCGCCCACGTCGCTTCGTCTGCCGCAGTCATGTGATAGACGCCGGGCTGCAGGGCGGATGGGTTCGCCAGCACCCGATCGGCAATCGCCAGGATTCCGCTGGCAATATCCAGCGCGCTGGTCGGGTTGCCCCGCTGGTCGTGCACGACGGTCAGTTCTTCCCGGATGGCCCCGACCCGCAGCATCGTCTTGACGAAATTCTTGCCCCAGGGGCTGTAGACCCAGGCCGTGCGCAAGATGATGTGCGCGGGGTTTTCCGCCGCAACGTTTTGCTCGCCGGCGAGCTTGGATTGGCCATACACGCCGAGAGGCGCAACCGGATCCGACTCCGAATACGGCTCTGCCTTGGTGCCGTCGAACACATAATCCGTGGAAAGATGAATGATCGGAACATTGCGGCGCGCGGCGGCGCCAGCCAGGTCGCCCGGCCCTTTCGCATTCAACGCGAAGGCCGCTTCAGAATCCGTTTCCGCCTGGTCGACCGCCGTATAAGCGGCGGCATTGACGACCAGATCCGGCTGTACCTCATCCATCACGGCGTCGATCGATGCAATATCCAGAAGGTCGAAATCCGGCCGCCCGCGGGTCACCACGGTTACGCCATCCGGCACTCCGGCCACTGCAAGGGCGCGCGCCACCTGCCCCGCGCCACCTGCGACCAAGATCACTTTGTTGTCGGACATGCCGCTTCCCCTTGCCAGAGCGCCAGGCCTCAGGCCTTTTGCGGCTCGGTGAGGCCGAGGCGTTCGCCCGAATAGACAGATTTGCGCAGCGGCGTCCACCAACCGGGATTGTCGAGATACCAGCGCACGGTCTTGCGCAGGCCCGTCTCGAAATTCTCCTGCGCCCGCCAGCCGAGTTCAGTCTCGAGCCGCGTCGCATCGATCGCGTAGCGATGGTCGTGGCCCGGCCGGTCGGTCACGAACTTGATCAGGTTGCGGCGCGGTGCGTCGCCCGGAACGGCGGCATCAAGCTCGTCGCAAATCCGCTCGACCACCTGCAGGTTCGTCCGCTCGTTACGCCCGCCGACATTATAGGTTTCGCCCAGTTGGCCGCGCGAGGCAATCAGCGCCAGCGCGCGGGCATGGTCTTCGACATAGAGCCAGTCGCGAATGTTCGAGCCGTCGCCATAGACCGGCAGCGTCTTGCCTTCCAGCGCGTTCAGGATCACCAGCGGAATCAGCTTTTCCGGGAAATGATAGGGCCCGTAATTGTTGGAGCAATTCGAAACGACCACCGGCAGCTTGTAGGTGCGGAACCAGGCCTTCGCCAGATGGTCCGAGGCGGCCTTCGAAGCAGAATAGGGCGAGGACGGGTCGTACGGCGTTGTCTCATGGAACAGGCCCTCCGGCCCGAGCGATCCGTAGACCTCGTCGGTCGAGACGTGCAGGAAACGGAACAGGTCCTTCGCCTCGCCGGCCGGCAGCGCCGACCAATAGGCGCGCGCAGCCTCCAGCATGCTGTAGGTTCCGATCACATTCGTTTCAATAAAGTCACGCGGGCCCGAAATCGACCGGTCGACATGGCTCTCGGCCGCGAGGTGCAGGATTTGCTGCGGCGCTTCGCTGGCAACGATCTCGGTCATCGCTCCCTGGTCGCGGATATCCTCGACGATCAACCGGCAGCGGCCGGTCGCTTCGGCCGGGGCGATGTTGGCGCGGTTCGCAGCATAGGTCATCTTGTCGATGACGACGACCTCGGCGCCCTGCTCCATCACCAGATGCCGCACAACGGCCGACCCAATGAATCCCGCGCCGCCTGTGACGATCACTTTCATGAAATGCTCCGCGCCTGATTTTGCAGTGCCCCCGCAAATCGCTGGTTAGGCGAACCTCCCCTGTTTGGCAACCGGGCTTCCGCAACTCTTGCCAATGACGGAAAACGTGTGCCGGGGCCCTATTTCGATGATGCGGCGGCAGACACCCCAACGGTGCCCTGTGCGCCCACTGCGGGACCTTTCGAAATGGCCAGTTCTGCCTTTGGCGTAGCCGGGCTAATCGGCAAATTCTCTGCCAGATCAATGCCTTTCCGCAATGCCACGAGATAGGCGTCGCCGAGCTTTTCGCTGGGCTCCAGCATCGCGCCTTCGGCCCACTCGTTCCACGCGTTGACGAACAGGAAAGGCGCGACAATCTCGCCGTCGGAATATTTCTGCAAGGTGAAGTGTGCCGCTTCCGCGACCCATGCAGAGAATGCAGCCGGATCCGATCCGACAAGGATGTTGGCATTCTTCGCGCGGCGTGGAGAATTATCCCAGTCGGGGCACACGCCGGGATGCAATTTGGGCACCAGTTGCACGCCGGAAAGCGCATGGTCGACGACGTCTGAATAGCGCTCGAAGAAATCCTGCTTTTCATGATCCGAGCCGGCAACTTCAGACCGCGGAATGAGATGGCGGGTCTTTGCCCGTGGAATGCGGTGCGGCGGAAACTGCGCAACCATATCCACAAGCGCCGCCCACTCGGGCTTGAATTCATCGTTGTACGTCGTGGCGACCAGGATTTCCGAGCCGGTCTCTTCCCGCATGCGCTGGCGAATTCTCGCGATCGTGGCCGCAGGATCGGGCAATTTGTTCAGTTGGTAGATGGCGAAGACCGGGCGGTCGTCCACTCGAATGTAGCGCGGATCCGCGCAGGCGTGGAGCAAGTCGGCGACAACCAGTTCGATCGTGTCTTCGGAATAGTCCTGCTTCAGGATGACATCGCTGGTCTTGCCATCCCAGGCCCGTGTCCAGTCTTCATTTGCCCAGCAATAGTAGAACCGGAACGGAATGTCTCCATTCTCCAGAATCACATCCGTCGGCCGGCCCATGACCCGCTCCGCACCGAAGCGATAATAGTAGACGGCAAAGCCAAACACGCCAGCTCGCGCGGCAAGTTCAGCCTGTGCACGAAGCGTTTCGGGAAGCCGCAGATCATAATAGCCTAGCTTGCCGGGCAGGCGAGGCTGGAAATGTCCGTCATGACGCGGCTCAGCCTTCACGACGTTGCGCCACTCGGTAAACCCTTCGCCCCACGCCTTGTCGTTGATGTCGAACGGGTGGAATTGCGGCAGGTAGAAGCAAACCGGCTTCAATGTCCGTTTGTCTTCCTTGAGACGTGCGCGCACATGCTGTCGGGCGCGTTCCAGCGCCGGGTGCTGCTTCATTTCACCGACCGCCTGCTTCAATCGGTCGATCGAGTGCTTTTCGATCAGTTTCTCGAAGCCGACCTTGCTGAGCTTGAGACGGCGCTCGTGATTGAAGCTCTTCGATTTGGCATGGAAGATATAGGTCCGCGTGGTGAACCCGCAGGTGAAGCCGGCATCGAGCGCACGGAAACACAGGTCGTTCTCTTCGCCGTATCCGTGGGGGAAGCTCGCTTCGTCGAGAAAACCAATCGCATCCGTCACCTGGCGCTTGATGGCAAAGCAGAAGCCGTTGGTGACAGGCGCGCGATAAACTTCCGGCCCCTCCACCGACCTGCAGATTGCGGCCATTTCCGAAACCGACATCCATTCCGGCAGCTCGTTCACGGCGAAGTCGCCATCCGGTTTCTGTGTCTCCGGAACGGATTGCCAGCTTGCGGCATTCGACAGTGGGCCGAGGATTCCGACCTTGGGGTCGGATTCCCCGGCAGATACCAGCGTTTCCACCCAGTTTTCCGGAACAATCGTGTCGCTGTTGAGAAGGATCATGTAGTCGCGGTCGGATGAGCGCATGCCAGCATTCGCCGCTTTGGTATAACCCTTTGCCTGTTCATGGCGGACCAGAAGGTCTCCCGGATTTCGTTCGAGATATCGGCCGATGACCCGCTGGGTGGGCGGATCGGACCCGTCGTCAACGATGACCACCCGCGTGCGGGAGTCCCGGGCAAGCGCCACGGACCGCAGGCACCGGGCCACATCGTCCGGACTGTTGTGAACGCATACGATCACGTCCACCGTGATATCGTGCTTCGTCCGGACGGCGGCGGTGTGTGTCACCGTACCTGGAACGACGGCCGGCACTTCCTTTTTCACCGGCACAGGCGCCGGCTGCTGCACTGGAGCGGCGGCAACAACCGGCAACTGGCGAATGCGTTCGAGGAACGGGTGCCCGTCGCCACCGTGCGGAAAATACGAGAACTTGGAATTCGCCCGAACCGTCAGGCCGTCGGAAATCAGGTCCACTTTCTTCGCGCCGGCTTTCCAGACCGCATAGTCAAAGCTGAGCTGGTCGCGGAAACTCCCTTGCGAGAGTTCTTCGCACCAGATGTCGAGCGCCTTGCGGACTTCCGGACGGCGAATGTCCATGATCAGGAAGTTGGTCTCCGTCAGCCCGGCATCGGCGCTCATGGATTCGGCCTTGTAGCGCGCGATCTGCCGGTTGATGACCTCTGGTTCGTCGCGGCTGAGCTTGATGAGCAACTCGGCTTCCTGGTAGGCCGACGTCCGGTAGGGGTGCGGAACAACCCCAAATCCGGCGTCCGCTGCAACCACCTTGTCGATCAGTTCGGCGATGTTGCCATTGGCAATGACATTGCCGTCGACCCAGACGGCGATATCCGTGTCCGGTAACAGCTTGTGAGGTTGCGCCTTGTGTACCCTTGCCGTGCGCGTGGCTCCGGTGCTTGCGAACTCCAGGGGTTTGCCGGTCCAGTTCCACGCACGGGCCGGCACCTTGTCACCGTAGAACACATACTGGGCGTCCTGGACCAGACCTTCATATGGAAGGGGAACGTCGTATCCGCCTGTGGCACAGCTGAAGAAAGTGATCTTCAGGCCCTTGGCCGTTTCGCAGGCGAAGGTCCTTGGGGCGAACTCTTCTGGTGTTGTGGACGCGTTCAGCAGCGGCGAACGGTATTTGTCTCCGCGCAGATAGGATGTGCTCAGGCTATGAGGCTTTTCCGCCCTCACCTGCACGTTGGCGAAAAGCTGGCGCTCGCAGACAATCGGCCAGGCCCGCTCGATGGCATGGGCCAGCGTTCCATCCTTCTGTCCCGCTTCTTCATGGAAATCCTCCAGGGATAGACGCAGGTCGAAAAGCTTCCTGACGGCCGCCATACGCGCCACGAAGAACGAGCCCGCCGGAAACGCTTCCAGGTCCTCCTTTCCGATCTGCTGGCCCATCCGTTCGAACAGCTTCTGGGTGCTGTCGAAATTGGCCCCCCATTTTATCTGGTCGCGGATGCTGGGGTGATAGACCGGGAAGACAAGACCAAGCGTCGGCTGGTCCACGAACAGATTGAGGACCCGTGTGAAATGCGCGCGCGAATGCAGGAGATGGTGAAGCAGGTGACTGGCCCAGTCCCGCTTGCCCGGTGTGTGGTCGCTCTTTTTGGAATGCAGATGAAGGATGAAGTCGTACTTTGACAGGCGGTCGCCAAATCCGACCATCATCGGACCTATATCCCTGCCCCTGTTGGGCTGGCATTCGACGACAACCTTGTTCACGTGTTCCACCGCTTCCAGGGGCCGCTTGATGGAAGCGGGATCAGCCCCCTCCGCGACACTGACAAACAGGTCGAACCTGCACGGGATCGAGTGGAACGCCCGCGCGAACATTTCAACCATGTCCGCATGAAACAGGTGCAGGTGCACCGCCAGAGTACCGGCGAGACGGCATTCAGCCTCGACACCGCCTTCCGCGAGCAGTGTGACGGACCCGTTGTGAGTGGACGCATACTCAGAACAATACTCGTAAGCGCCGAGTCGTTCTTCCTTTTTCGCGGTTGGCAAACGTCCTTCGCCAAGACCGGATACGAGGTAATGTTCCAGCGGGTTTATCCCGGCGGAACGAACGTCGGTGTAACGGTCCAGGTAAAAGGCAGACTTGAACCGCCGTGAAGGATTCCGCCCTTCGAAACCGCCTTTCAGCAGGTAGTGCTGGAGCGGATTTTCTCCCACCTTCAAGCCGGGATTCGACGCAACATAGGCCTTGGTGTCGAACCAGGGGCTGGGGTCCCGGCCTTCTCGCCACCCTGCCGAAATGTAATGGAATAGCGGGTTCATACCGCACGTAGATATGTCGTGGTATTTCAGTCGATACCAGTCGATGTCGAATAGCGGATGCGGACTTGCCGGCCGGGCCGTGTTGAGGAAGTGACCGAGCGGCTCCACAGTGTTCGCGATCTTCGATTTTTTCCTATACCATTTGGGATGGAACAGGGGGTGCGGCCGCAAACCGGCCTTCCACCCTTTGGTGAGATAATGCTCCAACGGGGATGTTCCCGCGTCCACGGAACCGGCGGCGGCCTTCGAATACGATTCCGGGTCAAAAACCGGGTTGGGCCAACGTCCTGCTTTCGCGCCTTTGCTGATGTAATGGAACAAAGGCTCCATCCCGGCTTCGCGAACCTCCGGATTTTCGTCGAGGTACCAGTTCACATCAAACAGCGGGTTGGGCCGGCGCCCTTCCTTCCAGCCGCCCGTAACATAGTGCAAGAGCGGATTGATGCCGGAACTTTCGACGTCCGGATTCTGGCGGAGGTACCATTCCGTGTCGAACAGGGCATGTGGCTTGCGGCCTTCTGCCCAGCCGACGGTCATGAAGTGTTCCGCAGGAAGGGTGCCGGATGCCAATACATCCGGGTACGCCGCTGTGTACCATTCGGCACAGAACAGCGACTCGACGGGTGCAATTTGCTTGCGCCCGAGAAGCCGGTTGATGCCAGTTGAACGGCTGTGCGACATGCGCCCGAAATTCCCCATTTCTTGGTCCGAAAGAGCCCCTCTCTTCGATCCCCGCGACAGATTTTCCTTCGCTAGTTTCCTTTACGCGTCACAGTTGACGAGACCGACCTCAACACCGTCTTGAACGCCCGGATGGGTCGCGTCAAACGCCAGGAGGTCGAGTTGCGCATTTCGAGCACGCTTGCCCGTATCAGTCGCAGTTCCTTGCGCAAATCTGCGGCGACCGCAAGTTCTGTAGCCGCACTCGCACTGATCTGATCGAGCTTTTCTTTCGCGGCGACCAACTCGGCGTCTCGAAGGGCGGCGTCGCGCCTCGCAGCGTCGGACTGCTGCGCAAGTTGTTGTTCGAGTTCGCGAACCCGGGCATCCGAGGCTTGTTTCATGGCTTCCAGCGACGCAAGTCGGGCCAGAACGTCTCCGGTCTCTTTGGCTTTCGCTTCCAGTTCACGAACCCGTGCATCCGACGCCTGCTTCAGCGTGTCGAGTGACGCGAGACGGCCGAGCACGTCGCCGGTCTCTTTCACTTTCGCTTCCAGTTCTCGAACCCGCGCATCCGACGCCTGCTTCAGGGACTCGAGCGTCGCGACTCGGGCCAGCACGTCACCGGTCTCCTGCGCCTGCAGTTCCAGCTCATGAACCCGCGCATCCGACGCCTGCTTCAGGGACTCAAGCGTCGCGAGCCGGGCCAGCACGTCACCGGTCTCCTGCGCCTGCAGTTCCAGCTCATGGACCCGCGCATCCGACGCCTGCTTCAAGGCCTCAAGGGTCTCAAGGCGGCCGAGCACGTCGCCCGTCTCCTTCGCCTGAAGCTCCAGCTCAAGAACCCGCGCATCCGACGCTTGCTTCAAGGCCTCGACCGACGCCAGGCGGCCAAGCAATGCTTCGGTCTCTGTTTCCTTCTTCTGCAGCTCTGCCTGTCGTTCAGCGGTAACTTTCTGCTGGCTTTCAACGTCCGCCAAGGCGGCGATAAGCTCATCCTGGACAAGGTTCAGTGCCGTCCTCAAGTCATTATGAGTCGCATTGGATGCCGACAACTCACTGGTGAGCTGAGTGATCCGGGATGTTGCCTCCGCGAATTTCGTCGCTTGTTGTTCCGCGTTCTGCTTCGCAAGCTGGAGGTCCTTCTCCAGAGAAGCGACGCGCGTGCGGCTCGTGTCGAGCTTTTCCACTGACGCCTTGAGGTCGGATCGGAGACGCGCCACCTCCTCCTGCGATTTGTTCAATGCGCTTTCGGAGGCGTTAAGGCCCTGTTTGAGTTCGGCAACCCGCCCGGTAGAGGCACTGAGTTCGGCTTGAACCGACGAAATCTTGTCCGCCAGTCCGGCCTTTGCGGATTCAAGTTCCGCACGTGCCTGTTCGGATGCGGCGATGTCCTTTTTCAGTTCCTCCGAAAGCTCCTGGACGGAGAGTAATTCCGTGCGTACGTCCTCCAGGTCCCTTTCAAGCGTGGCGTACTCCGCCCGAACCTGGTTCTCCCGGGCGGTTGCCGCCTCCAGCTCGCGTGCCTTTGAGGCCAGGTCCTGCCGCACCGCTTCGAGGGCGGTCACCTGCCCCTGAAGCTCCTCTTCCCGCAGTTTTGCCGCGTCGAGTTCGTTCGATTTCGCCGCCAGTTCATCGCGAACCGCTTCGAGTGATTTCACTTCCGCCCGGAGTTCGTCCTCCAGAGCCCCGGCCGCCTCCAACTCGCTTGTTTTGAGGGCCAGCTCATCGCGCAGGGTTTCCAGCGATGCTACGGTTGCCCGGAGTTCTGCTTCCCTCTGCTCGGCCGCATCAAGTTCAGCAGTCTTCGCGACAAGACCCTGGCGGACCTCCTCCAGCGATTTCACCTTCGCCTGAAGCTCGGTTTCCCGCTGCCTCAGCGCATCCCGTTCACTGGTCCTTGACGCCAGCTCCTGGCGAACACCCTCCAATGCCTTGACCCTGGACTGAAGGTCGGCCTCACGGGCCTTCACCGCGTCAAGCTCACCCGCCTGCGCGACAAGATCCCTGCGGACCGCTTCGAGCGATTTCACCTGCGCCTGAAGTTCGGTTTCCTGCTTCCTCAGCGCATCCCGTTCACCCGTCCTCGCCGCCAGTTCCAGGCGCACCTCTTCGAGCAGCTTCACTTTCGATTGAAGATCGGCTTCCCGCGCCTTCAACGCGTCAAGCTCGCCCGTCTTCGCGATCAGGTCCTGACGGACCGCTTCGAGTGATTTCACCTGCGCTTCAGCGGCGTTTGCCCGTTTGCCAACGGTCGAAACACGATCCTCGATCCGGTCGGCATAGCCGAGCAAGTGCGCGGCGTCAGACAGGTATGTGTCTATTTCGGCGGTCAGCGCGTCCGGTGACGTCAGCGTTTCACCGGGGTCAGCGTCGCACCAGCCATCCAGTAGGGCGTAGAGCTGTTGAACTGCCTTCGGTATGCTGTCATTCCGGCCGAGTTCGTTGCTCGAAATCGAATGATGTTGCAGCGACGCATCGAGAAAGTCCTTCTGGTATTCCAGCATCGCAGCGCTTCCCGGCGCGGGCATCTTCAAGTCCAGCGCTTCTGCCATTCTTGCCAATTGCGCTTCCGGATCGCTCAGGACGTCGTCGTACTTGACGAAGAGACGGGTCGACCCCTGCGTCTCCCTGAGAGCCGGATGAACATGCTTGAGCCAGAGCACCAGGCTCTTGACGAGGTCGAACCCGTCGCGCTTGCGAAGGGACTCGGCGACTTCCAGCGGATTCCGGACACAAATGATGTACTGCGGCTCAACGGAAATATCTTCAAACACGCACTTCCAGAACGCGAGCAATACCGCCGTGCGCGGGTCCTTGAAGGCGAAGACTTCGGAATTCGCCATCTTCTTCTGAACGAGCTTGGCGGCTTCCATGCGTTCGGGAGCAAATTCACTCCCGTAGAAATGGCTGTTCGGCAATGCCGAAAGCCGGTTCCAGCTGCTGCCGCACTTCGCCAGAACGCGCTCATTGAGGCGATTGAAATCGACGTCTTCCCAGAAGCCCTTGTCATTGTTGCCGGCGACAGACTCCATCAGGTTGTCGCCAAGGTCCGCACCGAGCGCGGCCAATGCACGTGTGATGACGCTTGTGCCGCTGCGATGCATGCCCAGCACCACCACGATCCGGTGGGCTGGCGGGCGCTTTCGTTTCCTGCTGGTCGGCACAGCCTTCCCGGTCTTGGCGACCGCAGCTGTTTCTGGCTTGGAGGGCATCGTTCTGAAGAACCTCTTTTTGGTCGTTTAATCTACACTCTCATCGGAGGTTCGTCCGAAAACCATTCTGGCCACCAGCGATACTGTCGATTTAAGCCAATAATTTCCGGAGTATAAGCCCCCACGCGTTAAAATTGTGCAGCCGGAATACCGTTCGTTTCAAGGAATGACCGGTAAATCTGCCGGTTCACGGCACGTTTGGTGTAATAAGCATCAAGATCAGCTCTGGCGAACATTGACTCCACGTCCTTTCGACGCAGCCGGAGCTGGTCCGCCGCAACGGACGGGATGGCGGCGAATTCGGCCAGTTCCCGTGTCCGGCTGTCGTGATGAACAAGAATTGCCGGGACGCCGCTGTTCAACGCCATGATTGTCCCGTGCAACCGCGATCCGAGCACATAATCATAGGCGTTCATGGCCTTTGCCCATTCCCCGACATCAAAGAAGACGCGACCATGCTCCGTCCAGTAGGCCATCAGGCTGTCCCAGCCTGCGGCACCGTAGGAACGCTTGAACAGCGGGCGCATGTACGGTTCCATCTCGACTTCTGCGCCATGCCCCGTCAGCAGGGCAATTTCTTCTTTTTCCGATTGAAACAGGAGATCCAGCCCTTCGGCATATGCGAAACGGAACAGGGCCCGGTGCGCAGATGGCGTCGCCGCGAATGGCGCGTAGCTCATGCTGTACCGGGTAGAATGGATCAGGCCGCGCTCCACGCGGATACGAACACCCTGCGGGGGTGGCTCGAACGACTGGAAATCGTGGTACAGCGAGGGACAGCCCGTTACCACGACATTGTGGATGCCGAGGCTGGCTAGCATCTGGGCGGAATATTCGCCACGCACCGATATCGACGCCGACCGTTCCGCGACGGCCTTCACGAACCGAACCGTTCCTTCGGGGATGTCGATCGACCCTGAAAAGGTGCTGTCCTGGGCACCGAGACCGATCAGCACGACCGGAATCGCCAGCTGTTCAACCTGGTCAGCCAGTTCGGTGAAGTCGACGAGCGGACTCAGCCAATTGGCTGCCGGAATGACGAGATGGGTCAGACTCTTGTTCAACACGCCGGGATCGAAGGTGAAATTGATCCTTTCTTTCGGTCCGGCGATCTGATTCCATACAGCATTGGTAAAAAGCAGGTTCCCGGTATTCTGGCCGACCAACTGGTATAGAAGGTCAAAGGTCGGTTGTGAGCTTGCCTCAATACTTGGCAAGATCGAAAGGATTCCGGTTGTCTGCATTCTTTACCTCTACACGCCGTCTGCCACCGGCAGGCGATTCGGCGATAGCGGAAACTTCTCGGCTTGTCTTCCAGACAAGACATTCTGCAACGGCAACCTTTCAAGTCATTGATGCAGGCCGCCGATGAGCGGCAAATTCAGTTTCGACCACGCCGGATATTGCGACATCTGCGAAGCAGCCGTTGTGTTCCATGCGGATTTCACCTGGTTTCGCGACCACCTACTATGCCCGACTTGCCATTCGGTTCCGAGAGAACGGGCCCTGATGCGCGTGGTTGATCTGTACGTTCCGGATTATCGCCATAAGCGCATCCATGAATCCTCCCCCGGTGGGCGGGGCGTGTCCGTGAAGTTGGGCAAGCTCTGCAAGGGTTATTCCTATTCGCATTATTTCCCGGACATCGCGCTCGGATCGAAACACCCCATCCGGCGGGAACGCTGCGAATCCCTCGAAGCCCTCACCTTCGCCGATGGCAGTTTCGACCTGTTCATTACACAGGACGTGATGGAGCACGTGCTGGACCCTGCCCTCGCCTTTCGGGAAATCGCGCGGGTCCTGAAGCCAGGCGGAGCCCACATCTTTACTGTCCCGCTGGTCCGCAAGTGCCAGGCGACCGAACGCCGGGCAGAGCGGCTTCCAGACGGATCGGTCAAGCACATCGCCGCGCCATCCTATCACGGCAATCCGATTGATGCGTCAGGGTCGCTTGTAACAATGGATTGGGGCTACGACATCGTGGATTTCATCCGAAAGGAAAGCGGACTTTCCACTCACAAGGTCGCCATTGATGAAATAGAAAGAGGCATTCGCGCTGAATTCATTGATGTTCTGGTCAGCATGAAGGCGTAAGCTGTTGCGTGTGGGTTCCTGGGGTTCCCTTTTGCCAGCCATACGGCTAACCACAAATTGCTAAAAGTTCAGGATCGAGCGTACGGCATGGCCACTGCGATCAAGGTATCCCACACAGTCGGTTTCAACCCGTTTGTCGCGTTGGCTGACCTCTTCCAGGGCGCCTCGCGCATGTCTCTCTGGCTGGCATTCGCCTCCGACGAGATCCAGCAACGCTATCGCCGGAGCAAGCTGGGCCTGGCATGGATATTCCTGTCCTACCTGATCTTCGTTGCGTCAATTTCGCTGTTTTTCGGCAACTTTTCCGATCTCTCCCATCAACATTTCACAGTCTACGTCGCAATCAATTTTGCGATCTTCAGCTTCCTGCTGGGAAATCTGACCGACGGTTGCGCCGTTTTCAAAACCGCAAGAACCTGGATCTCGAGCGCACCCCTGCCGCACTCCATCCATGTGTTCAAGAGCATTTCCCGCTCGCTGTTTGTGTTCGGAATCAACCTTTTCATAGCGCTGGTGATCTATTTCATCTACGGCTTCCGGCTGACCGAGACCGCCTGGGAAGCCATTCCGGCCTTCCTTCTCCTCCTGCTGGATTGCGTGTTCGTGCAGATGATTTTCGGATACGTGTGTGCCCGGTATCGGGACATTGAGCATCTGGTCAGTTCGATCACGCGCATCCTGTTCTTCACCACGCCTGTTCTGTGGGTGAGAGACGAACACAACGCCCGAGGCATGCGCAGCGCCTTTACCAATCTGAACCCCTTCACGCATTCGCTGGAGATCTTTTCCGCCCCGCTGCTCGGCAAGCATGCCGACCCCTTCAGTTGGGAAGTCATGCTCTACCTGACCCTGGGCCTGTTCATCGCAACTCTGATCGTCGGCGGCCTGTCACACCGCCGCCTGCCGTACTGGTTGTAGCCATGGGCGATAAGAGCGAGTCAAAAGTGCGGCGTCCCTTGTTCAGGAAGCGCAAGACCGACGAAGGCGTCTTCCTTCGCGCCGAAAAGCTCGGCGTGACCTTCCCGGTCCATGGCAATATCCGCGAACAGGGACTGTCAGAACAGGACCGCCGGCTGGTCTGGGACGACCGCAAGCGCCTTCGCGCTGTTCGGGCCTTGAGCGACATTTCCTTCGAACTGCGAACCGG
Source organism: Hyphomonas sp. (assembly GCA_041741315.1). Classification (GTDB taxonomy): domain Bacteria; phylum Pseudomonadota; class Alphaproteobacteria; order Caulobacterales; family Hyphomonadaceae; genus Hyphomonas. Next base: position 14,315 of record JBGSKI010000328.1, read on the forward strand.
CGACAAGATGGCCATCATTGGCCGCAACGGCTCTGGCAAGACCACTCTGCTCCAGACGCTGGCCGGCATTCTTTCGCCCAACGACGGAAGACTGGTCACCAGGGGCCGCGTCACCAGCCTGATCAACATCAATATCGGCATCCAGGCCGAAGCCTCCGGGCACCGCAACATTACCCTGCGCGGACTTGCCTCCGGTTACTCCCGCAAGGCAATTGAATCCAAGCGCGACGAGATTGCGGAATTCTCGGAACTCGGCGGCTTCCTCAGCATGCCGATGGAATCCTATTCCTCGGGCATGCGGATGCGGCTGACATTTGCAATCGCAACCGCCTTCGACCCTGAAATCCTCATTCTCGACGAATGGCTGAGCGCCGGCGACGACGCCTTCAAGAAGAAGGCAACGAAGCGGATGCAGGAATTCGTCAGCAAGGCCGGTATCCTGGTGCTCGCATCTCACAGCCGCCAGCTCATCCTGGAGAACTGCGAAACGGGTCTCTGGCTGGATGGCGGCATGATCCGGGGCTTCGGACCGATCCGTGAAGTGCTCAAGGCCTACGAAGACGACAATTCTCCCGCCAAGGCCGTTCCGGTCCCGCCACAGATTTCCGTCGTCGCCTCCTGATCGCGGGCGCTAAAACAATGAGGTGATTCCTGGAATCATCTCGATGCTTCAGGGCTCGACCGGCAACCTCTTTGCTAGATGCTCGAGATAGGCTGCGGCGCACGCCTTCATCTCGTCGCCAAGGTCCACGCGCTTTGCCACCATTGCCTGCATTTTCGCAATCTCGTCCCACTCGACTTTCGTAAACCGGGAAATCGTGACGCTGTCGGCGTGCCGGCGGTGATAGTTCAGGGGACGGGGATCGTAGGCAAACTTCCCGGCTTCCGCGAGAAGGGCGTACACGCACCAATCTCCCGCCACCCGGAAAGAGCGGATCTTCTTCATCTGCCCCGCCAGTACGGGCTGCAACGCTGATCTCCGGAACAGCACACCGCTGGCATTCGGCAGCGTGTTCTTCACTGAAAGGCCATTGGCGAGTTCCCAAGGCCCATCCGTCACGAACGATTTGCGCCAGCGCACGGGATCGACATCGGCGACATAGTCGAGATAGCTCGCCGCGAGGATTTCCCCGTCACCGCTGACCTGGTTTGATTGCGTGTACGACACCGCCACATCGGGGTCCGCGAATACCGCGCCCGCGACCTTCAGGAAGTCCCGCGCCGCCCAGTCATCCGCCTCGGCGATCCAGACCACATCGCCTTCTGCCAGATCCACGCCTTTCTTCCACTGGGCAAACACCGAGCCGGAGTTTCGCTTGTTCTCGACAATCCGGTATCGGATCGAACAATCCTGAAGCACTCTCCGGGCGACCTCCACACTGTCATCGCCGGACGCGTCGTCGAGGAAAATGATTTCCCAGACCGGCATGGACTGGTTGAGGATCGACGCAAGGCGTTGCGGCAGGTGCCGGGCGTATTTGTAGTTCGGCACAATCACCGAAACCTTCGGGAACGGTTCGCCCAGCAGGCGCACCATGTCCCCGGCAAAGCTCCTGAACCCGAACTGGCTGCGCGCGATTTCGAGGCCTTTCGCAGCGGCCTTTTCCAGCGTGCGGCGGTTCTTCAGCATCTTGCTCAAGGCATCTGCAAACCCACCGGCATCCGCGTCCGGCAAGACGGTCACGGCTCCGCCCCCGGCAAGGTCGGCGATCCCGCCGGTGCCAGCGACCATGATCACCGGCGTGCCTGCGTCCATGGCTTCAATGGCGGTCGACGGAAACGGATCTTCCCGCGAACTCAGGACGAACACGTTTGCCGCCGTATAGAAACGCCGCGTGTCGCTCCGAAAGCCGAGGAAATGCACGTTGCCGGCCAGCGTCCCTGCCTGCGCCAACAGGCGCCGGCTCTCTGCCTGCATTTCTGGTGACAGTCCGCCGACCCAGAGGAAATGAAGACCTGGGTCCCTTGCACTCGCCGCCAGTGCCCAATGACAGAAGATGTCCAGGCCCTTGCGGTGATCGCCATACCCGACGCCCAGCACGAACCGTGCATCGGCAGGCACCGCCAACTCGTCACACAGCGCGCGCCGCGCCGGTTCCTTCTCCGCCAGCGAGACGATCCCGTCGCGCTTGTACAACCCCTGCGGCGCAACCAGCGGATGGGACCAGTCGTGGCCCAGCACTTCCTCCGCTGTCCGGTCCCGCACCATCGGTGACGCAAACACGACCGTTCGGGCATGCGCATCGAGCGCCCGTATGCCATCTTCGAGTTTCATCTTCGAAATAAGCTCCGGCAATTCGTGTACGAGGCCGATGCATTCGATGCCGGCCTCGGCCAGGAGCGGCGCGATCCATCCGGAGGCGGCCGAGTTAACGATCGCCTTGGCATATCCTTCGGCCGCCAGCGCCGCGATTGCTTTCCGGAGTTCGCGGTCGTTCACCCTTCCGCGCGGCGAGATGATCAGCTTTCCGTATTGCGCAAAATTGCCATCCAGCGCGCCCTGGTCACCGGCAATGGTCGCCACCTCGTACCCGAACACTGTCCGAAGCGTCGAAACGAGATTGAGCGACAGGTACTGCGCCCCATGCCGGTGAAGGTCATGTACCGTGACGATGATCTTGCGGCGCACCTCTGTGGTCGCATCATGGAAATCATGAACCAGTTCTGCAGGTTCGATCCGTTGTGAATCCACTTCCGATTCCAGCCCGCGGCGAGTCGCGTCGAGCCACGCATAGCCATGCGTGCCATCCGGCTCCAGGAATGCCCCTTCCGCCCATTCGTTCCAGGCATTGATGAAGACGAGCCGTTCCGAAGGCGTCCGGAATCGCTTGCCTACATCCTCAGCCGCGCGCCGCACCCATGCCGCATATGTGTCCGGATCGGCACCCAGGAATATCGTGCCCTTGTTCATGCGGCGCGCAGTATTGTCCCAGCCCGGCGTGACACACCGGAACAACTTGTACGCCGGGTCGGCATACGCCTCGGCACGCTTCGGCAGAACTTTCCAATCATAGATCTTGCACTGGAAATCGTCCGACACCGGATGAACCAGCCCGTCTTCCGGCTCCAGACCCATATTGTTCGGCGCAAATTCCGTCGCCGCGTCGCAACCGAACCCTTCCGGATCGGCCGTGTCGAAGGATTGCGTGCAGACCAGGTAAATCTCCCCGACCCCGTTCTCCCGGCACCATGTCCGCCAGCGCTCCATCGTCGCCTTGGCATCGGGCAACAGGCCGGGACGATAGATCACCACCAGGGGCCGCCCCGACACGCGCAGGTATTTCGGATTGGTCAGGTATCGCGACAGATAGGAAATGAACGCAATATCGTCCTCTGGCGAGTGCTGCTGCGCCAACAGCATTTCCTCTTCGCGTCCGTCCCAAGTCCGGCTCCAGGATTCATTGGCCCAGCAAAGGCAGAACGGGAAGTCGATGTCCGTGTCGTTTGCATAGGCCTCGATCGGCGCCTCGAGGACGCGCTTGCCGGCAAACCAGTAGAAGTAGAAGCAGAACCCCTCGAGCCCGTACTGATACGCCAGTTGCGCCTGGCGCCGTCGCACATGCGGCTGCTGAACGAGGTCATAATAGCCAAGCTCGCCGGGCCGCACAGGTTGGTCATGCCCTTCGAATTGCGGGCGGGACCGGCGCACATTGGTCCATTCGGTGAAGCCCTCGCCCCACCACTCGTTATTCTCGGGGATTGGATGGAACTGCGGAAGGTAGAACGCGATGGCCCGCGCCAGAAGCGATCTCGGCCGGGGCAGCCCCGACAGTTCCGCATGGGCCGGACGGCCAGCCTCCGCCGGGCGCCGGACGGTCGATCGCAACCGCGCTTCGGCCAGCCGGTCCTCACCGGCTTTCCAGTTCCGGTACACACCGCTCCAGCTGACCAGGAAGGGCAATCTCCGGAACACAAATCCAATCGAGCGATCCTTCGCGGAACGGGGAACCGGAATGATTCGCCAGACCTTCCTGAGGCTGTCGATTATTCCCCGGCGAAGGCGCAGGGCCATGCGCTCCCGGCCGGATTCGGCAGATTCTGTCACGATATGGCTCTCAGCTGGAATCCCGTCCCTTTCCTTCCATTATCCCGGACCTGTATCAACCTCGGTCGCTCATGTCGGCATTTGAACACGCCCCGGACCAGTGCTACTGCCGCGACATGAAAACCGGTTGCTTCACAATATGTTCGCGGAACTACCTCGCCTACGCGCTGACGCTGCGCAACAGTCTCAGGGAATTCGAGCCGGACCTCGATTTCCGGATCTTCCTCGCCGACGCACCGGTCGATGGCCCCTCCCCGCAAGGCGTTGAAATCATTCCGGTTTCCAAGATCGGTATCGACGGGTTCCGCGACATGGCATTCCGGTACACGGTGCTGGAATTCAATACGGCGGTGAAACCCGACTGTATCGAATACATGATGGATCAGGCCGGGTACGATGCCGTCATCTACCTCGACCCCGACATCCAGGTCTTCGCTGCCCTGGCGCGCGTGCACGACGCACTGGCCGGCGGCGCCTCGTGTGTCCTGACGCCGCACATCCGCGCGCCGCTGGACGATGACGGAATTCCCTCCGACATCGACCTTATGCGGGCAGGCACCTTCAATCTCGGCTTCGCCGCTTTTGCGAACACGCCGGAAGCGCGGCGTTTCCTGACCTGGTGGAAGCGCAAGTTGCGGGTCCATTGCCGCGTCGACCTCGAGCAGGGCCTGTTCGTCGACCAGCGCTTCGCCGATTTCGCCCCGAGCTTTCTCGACCGGCTCGCGGTCATCCGCGACCCCGGCTACAATGTCGCCTACTGGAACCTCCGCAACCGGCCCGTCACCCGCCGCGGCGGCACCTGGTATGCCGGCGGCGAGCCTCTCGTCTTCTTCCACTTCAGCGGCGTCGTTCCGGGTTCGCCCGAGGTATTCTCCCGGCACCAGTCCCGCTTCGACATGACGAATATCGGCGACGCCTCGGCGCTGACGCTCGACTATGCCGACCGGATCGCCGCCAATGGCCATGCCGGCTGGTCGTCCATTCCATACGCCTACGGACATTTTTCGACCGGCGAACCGATCCCCGCACCGATGCGGCAAGGCCCGCCCGCCGACCCGGCAGATCCCTTCGCACGGCCCAATCATGACTGGTGGAACACGCCCAGCGACGGTGTCGATCAGGCCCCCGGTACGCCGATCACACGCCTGATGCTCGCAATCCACGCATCCCGGCCTGACCTGCGCGGAACCTTCCCGCTGGCGACGGCGGCGGGGCGGAGGGGCTTCCATGCCTGGTTCCTCGCCTTCGGCGCCAAGGAATACCGTGTCAGTACCGCCAGCATCGACGCCGCCTTGTCGGAATCCGCCGTCCAGGCGCGCACCTTCGCCCGCCACTTCGCACGCCTGAGACTTGGCCTCGCACGCGCTGCACACCGTCCGGATCAGGACTGAGGCGCACGGTCAGCTTCTCCGAGGCGATCCGCAAAGGCCGTTGCCGGCTCGGCCTGGACCGTCCGCTCGATCCGATCTGGCGCACAGCGTCCTGTGTCGAGCGATCTCAGTATCCGGAACAGGCCGATCGCTTGCTGGCCCTGTTCCCGGAGGATCAGATCCTGTGTCTCGATTGCCGCGCCTTGACGGCAACGCTCAGAAAACCTTTAATGATATTGCCCTTTTTTGGGAGCGACAGGGCATGAAACAGGGGATTCAATCTGCACCCATATCGGTGAGACCGTCTATGAACCGGTTTCTGAGAGCGATTTCCAGCACCTCAGAGACCTCTTTCGGGACCACATGGTGAAATTCCGCTCTGCCAGGGGAATAGACATATCCCGGTGCCTACAGCCTGCTCGCCGGCCTGGCCCGCATAATGCATGGTCAAATTGCAAACATGGTTTCGCTTTTCGGCATGCGCCTTATAGAATGTCCTATGTCATGGTGAAGAACGCTTTCGGGACTGGCAGCCCTCAGCCGCATCGGAGCGGAAATGATCAACACGGTTGATCGCCTGATCTTCGTGCATATCCAGAAGACAGGTGGCTCGTCCATCAGCGCGGCGCTATCCGGCCAACATAGTCCGCCTGAAAAGCACCTCTCTGCCGTTGAACTGCGCGAACTGTATGGACCCGAAACCTGGGACTCCTGTTTCAGGTTTTCCATCGTGCGCAATCCCTGGGACCGGCTCGTCTCCTGGTGGTCGATGATCGATGCTCACCGCGAGAAGTACAATGCTGGCGCGAAACTCAATGGCTTTCAGCAATATGTGCTGAGCCACGCGACAAGCTTTGAGGAATTCCTGACCAGATGCGACAAGGAAGTCACTGACCCCGATGGGGTCAAATGGATCTACCGGAACCAGATCGATCACCTGACCGATGCGCATGGCCAGGTGATGGTGGATTTCATCGGCCGCTTCGAAGCACTCGCGCGTGATTTTGACACGGCCTGCCACCTTGGCTGCGGTCACAGTGTGAAACTGCCCCGAATCAACGTGTCCGTACACGAACACTACACAACCTATTATACACCAAAGCTGGTCAGCCTCGTTGCGGAACGCTTCCGGAAGGACATCCAGCAATTCGGATATACGTTCGGCGATCCGGCACCTTCCCGCCTGATCGACAGCCGCGATCACACATACACGCCCAACAGCCTGACATAGCAGATCGTCAGGTCGCTCGCAGCGCCGTTCAATTGCTCCCTCAGGAATACGAGATTGCTATCCGAAATCGGCGACGGCACATGAGTCTGCAAAGGCATCGCCATCGTATTCCGTACGCCATCGCTCAGCGCATTGCCGCCGAACCCCGAGCCGGTCGCGCCATCCGCTGAGACCTGCAGCGCGGCCGGGCCGCTGGAGGACGACACATAGAGGCCGAGATTTACGCCAGCCTGCGGGAACACCGCGCCAAGCTGGCCGGCGAGGTAGCCGCTGATGTCCAGCGCCACCATCTCCAGCGCGTTCGCATCGGTCGGATTTGGATCGCCGAGGCGCAGCATATCGCCGGCGGACCATGCGGCCACGTGGGCGGAATCGGTCACCCGCAGGCTCGACGACGACAGGTTCCAGTCCACCCATGCGGCCTCGGCCGGTGTCCGGCTCACGTTCCAGACGCGAACAGCCACATTGTCGCGCATGCCGTCGGTATAGATTTCCGGAACCTCTGCCGCATCCAGAGTCAATGTCGTGCCGCTCACTGCACTGATCGTATAGGTCCGCGGTGTCGCCCCGCGTGACGCATCGAGGCGCCAGATCTGCTTCACCGTCGATGGCAGGTATTGCGACAAAACCTGTCCGGTCGGCGCATGGACGAGACCTTGCGGAAACGCCGCCCGGCCGCTCGTCCGGTCAACCACCAGCGCATCGGTCCATTCCGCGCCGTCCGGGCTGACCCTGACCGCGAGATCGTCATCGCCCACAAGGCCGATTTCTGCCCGGCCGGACCAGTCCGTCTGCATCAGGAGGGAAACCACGTTCGTCTCGTCCTGCTTGTTCATCGTGAAGCGCAGGTCGCCGTCGCCCCCGTCGCCGGTTTCCTTCGCCGCCCACAGCGCCTTGTTCAGTCTGGCGGCAAACGGATTGGCGCTGTCGGCCTCCGTCCCTATCCCGAGCAGGGAGAGGTTCTGCAACAAGCCAGGCGTTGCGACGGCATCGACCCAGCCCGACCCGTCCCAAACACACAACAAGGCCTCGTCCACGACAAAAGCCCGCCAGCCCGTCTGGGGCGCAATGAACACCCACGCTCCGTCCAGCCATGCTGCGACCGCGTGCTCATGCCCCGCCCACGACCCACTCGCACCGGCGGCCACCAGCCAGCAGGCGCCATCCTCCGGTTCGGCAGGCGGCGCGTCCAGGTCGCGGTCGAGCACCGCAAGCTGAACCAGCAGGTCGAGACGGCCGATCGCCTCGTTGACGGTCACATGCTTCTGCGCCTGGTTTGGCAGCAGGTAAGGAAGGGCAAGGCGCGGCGAGAAATCCATGGCGGGCTCCGGGGTCTGGCAATCCCCGAAGTCTCGCCCGGTTCCGCCCCGGTCGGATTGCCGGGCGCCGATCCGCAGCACTTACAGGCGATCCGCCTGCGGAAAGAGGAACAATTGTCCCCCGCTCGCGGCCCGCTCAGAACGGTGTCTGGAAGTCCGCAAACAGCTGCGCGTCCGCATCCTTGGCCGACAGGATCGCCGCATCTGCCGGAATGCCCCAGTCGATGCCGAGTGCGGGATCGTTCCACCGCACTGCACCGTCGCACTCTTTCGAGTAATAATTGTCGACCTTGTAGGCGATCTCGGTATCCGGCTCGAGCGTCAGGAACCCGTGCAGGAAGCCACGCGGCACGAAGATCTGCACACCATTGTCGGCGCTGAGCATGGCGCTGACCCATTTACCATAGGTCGGCGATCCCTTCCGGGCATCGACCGCCACATCGAGGATCGACCCGCGCAGCACCCGCACCAGCTTTGCCTGCGCAAACGGCGGCGCCTGGAAGTGCAGGCCCCTGACGGTCCCCTTCTGGGATGACCGGGAATGATTGTCCTGCACGAAGTCGGCAGCGATCCCGGCATCCTTGAAACGCTGCGCATGGAAGGTTTCGCTGAAGAAGCCGCGATCGTCCCCGAACCGGGCTGGCGTCAGCAGTTTGACGTCGGGAATCGCAAGCGATTCAACCTTCAAAGTCATGCAAAATCCTCCTGACCCACAAATCCGCCGCCCCGTTTGCACGTTGTCGCGCCACAAGTCCACCTGAGGACGCCTATTACAAAACGATCATGAATTTTCTGACGGAAAACACACCGGCGCGCTTGCCTGACTCGCCTCAGACGGGCATCAGTAGGCCTTGTACTGGATCACGAGTTCCCGGGCCCAAGGACAGCATGTCGCGTATCGAATCACCCCTCCAGCAAGGCAAGGCCGTGATTCGCAGGATGATCCTGCCCCAGCCTGGTCCGCAGGCCGTCACATTCCGCGAAAACAGCCCCCTCGTCGTCGCGGGAATGTTCCGAACCGGCAACGGAATCGGCCGCGCCGCCCGTTCCTGCTACGAAGCCCTGAAGCGTGAAGGCCTGTCGCCACTGGCGGTTGACCTCAGCAGCATGTTCAACCAGAAAGAGACCGACAGTGTCATCCCGCTGTCGCCCATGCCGCGCGCCACCAATGGCACGCTGATCCTGTTCGCCAACGCGCCGGAAACCGAGCGGGCCCTGATGGGCCTCGGCCTGCGCCGCTGGCATGATTGGCGGATCATCGGTGCCTGGGCCTGGGAATTGCCGATCGGCCCTTCCGGCTGGTCCCGCCATGCCCGGATGCTGTCGGAAGTCTGGTATCCGAGCCATTACGTGCACAACTCGCTGCACAGCAACCTCCAGATTCCCTATCGCGTCATCCCGCATTACGTACAGGCGCACCGCAGGCCGCCCGCGCCGCTGAAGACCGAATCCTCCCGCGGCACGCGGCTGCGCGTCCTCAGCATCGCCGATGGGCGCTCCTCCCTGCCCCGCAAGAACCTCCTGTCTGCCATCGCCATGTTCCGGCGCGCCTTTTCCGGCCAGGAACAGGCCGAGCTGTACGTCAAGTGCCGCAACCTTGACATGTATCCGGACTACAAGGCCGACGTGATGACGGCCGCCGCCGCCGACGCCCGCATCCAGATCATCGACCGCACCCTGCCCCAGCACGAGCACGACGCGCTCCTCGCCCGCAGCGACGTGGTCATCTCCGCCCATCGCGCCGAAGGCTTCGGCCTCCACCTCGCCGAGGCCATGGCCTCCGGCAAGGCCGTGATCGCCACCGGCTGGTCCGGCAATCTCGAATTCATGAACCCCTCGAACTCGATCCTGCTGCCCTATCACCTCGCCCCCGTGAAGGATCCGAGCGGCATCTATAGCGGCTTCCACGACGCCCGATGGGCCGAGGCCGAAGTCGACGCCGGTGCCAAGGCCCTGCGCGACCTCTACGACAGCCCCGCCAGCGCCGACGCCATCGCACAGGCCGGGTTCCGCTCGATCAGCCAGATGCTGGTCTCGGGCCGCTACACCGACGCCCTGTTCGACCGCGACGCACGCGAGCCCGTGCCCGTGAACCTGCTCCGAAACACGGTGTAACCAGCCGTGACTTGCGGGCCGCCGGGGCGGTCCGTATGTGCTGCCGTCAGTTGAGTATTCCCTGCGGAGCCGTCCCCATGTCCCTGCCTTTCATCGATCTCCAGGCCCAGCGTTTGCGGCTCGAACCGCAGATCAGCGACGCCATCCTCCGCGTCGTCGCCAGCGGCCGCTACGTGCTCGGCCCGGAAGTCGGCGAACTGGAAAAGCAGCTCGCCGCCTGGTGCGGCGCCAGCCATGCCGTCAGCTGCGCCAATGGCACAGACGCGCTCGCCCTGCCGCTGATGGCCTGGGGCCTGAAGCCCGGCGACGCCGTGTTCTGCCCGAGCTTCACCTTCGTCGCCACCGCCCAGGTCGTGCCCTGGCTCGGCGCCACACCCGTCTTCGTCGACATCCACGCTGACACCTACAACATGGACGCCGCGAGCCTCCGCCGCGAAGTCGAACGCGTGAAGGCCGAAGGCAAGCTCACCCCAAAGGTCGTCATCGCCGTCGACCTGTTCGGCCAGCCGGCCGACTATCCCGCCATCCGCGCAGTCTGCGACGAGTTCGGTCTGAAGCTGATCGCCGACACCGCCCAGGGCTATGGCTGCACCCTCGACGGCCAGCACCCGACCGACTGGGCCGACATCGCCACAACCAGCTTCTTCCCGGCCAAGCCCCTCGGTTGCTATGGCGATGGCGGCGCGATTGTCACCAATGACGCCCGCCTCGCCGAACTGATCGAGTCCCTCCGCGTCTACGGCAAGGTCACCCCGACCGACGCCGCCGGGCGCAATTTCCACCACGATCCCAAATACCTCTCCCTGCGCGTCGGCATGAACTCCCGCCTCGACACGATCCAGGCTGCGGTCCTGCTCGAAAAGCTGACAATCTTTGCCGGCGAGATCGACGCCCGCCAGACCGTCGCCGACCGTTATTCCGCAGGCCTGCGCGACCATGTCCGCCGCGTGCCGCAGGTGATCCATGGCGGCCGCAGCGTCTGGGCCCAGTACGTCATCGAACACGAGAACCGCGACGGCCTTCAGGCCCACCTCACGGCGCAGGGCATCCCCAGCATGGTCTACTACCCCGTGCCCATCCACATGCAGGACTTCGCCACCCGGTATGCCCCGCCCGCCGGCACCCTGCCGGTGACCGAGGAAGCCAGCCGCCACGTCCTCGCCCTGCCTATGCACCCCTATCTCGGCACCGCCGACCAGGACCGCATCATCGAAACCGTCCGCGCGTTTAACGGCTGACCTGCGGCACGCTCAAACCGGCAGGAATTCGCCGAAGGCCACCGGTGCCAGGAAAGCCTTGAGTGAACGGTTCGGTACGGGAACAGCCGTTGCCTTGGTTGGCAAAACATCGATGAAATCGCTGCCCTTGATCGAGTCGGTTCTTCGACACTCAACCACGGCGTTTAAGAAACCAGGAGCGCCCCCCGTTGGCTGAAGGCGCTCTTGAACTCCTTCAACGCACAAGGCTCAGGCGCACGAACACACCGCGCCCGGCACCCGGGATACGTTCACCAACCGGCACGTCCCCAAAGGCGTTGCGATTGTAGCCCGCCAAATGGTCCTCATAGACTTCATCCAGCAAGTTCTCTAATCCTGCGGACAGGGTCAGGCCCTGGCGAATATCCCACTCGCCATAGGCACTGAGCACGATATAGCCGTTCGTCGCCTGCTCGCTATTGGTCAGGGAAACATCGTCCTGATCGGCGACCGCGCGAGTCTCGAAAGTGGCTGACCAGACAGCTGCTTCCCAGGCGAGCCCGACTGTCAGGTTCGCCGGGGCGACGCGATAGAGATTGTCGTCAATGTCCCGGCGTTCGCCACGGACAAGATTGAATACGCCGTCGATACGTAGGGGGCCTTCGAAATCATATCCGCCGTCGAGATCGAAGCCATAGAGCCGCGCATCGACATTGTCCCAGCGCAGCGGCGTCGGATCGCCGTTCATCGCCGCGATCATCTCGACCGGCGTGTCGGCTACGCCCACCGTCCCATCAAAGGGCACGCCCTGAATATAGTCATCGATCTGACGGACAAAGACCGTCGGGCGCAGATACGCTCTCGCGCTGGCATAGTCGAAGCCCGCTTCTGCGATCCAGGCGGACTCCGGCGTAAGCGCAAGGTCGCCGACATAGATATTGCCATCGGCAAGCCCGCCGCTGGCATCTATCGGCAGCCAGCCATAGCGCTGAATATAGCCTGGCATCTGCCGCTTGTGCGCAAGTGTCACGCGCCAGGAAAAGCCGTTCCACTCCGGCGTCCAGAAGCGCGCCACCGCATCAAGGGTTGAATCTTCGCCGGACCGGTCCGCGCTGTCAAACGCGATCGCCAGCATGCGCGGTCCCATCGGAAGCGCCGGACCGAGCGAGGCCTCGCCGGCGTCATAGCCATTCCGGTCTACTCTCAGGCCGAGCTGCGTGTTGAGCGCGCCGACCATTCCCGACCATTCCGCAAATCCGCCAAATCGTTCGATCTCAACGCTCGGAAACGGCGTGACAAAGAAGCCTGCATTGTTCGGATTGGTGATGGTCACATCGTGCTCAACCTGCTCGCCGTCGATCCCAAGCTCAAGATCGCCGCCAAAGGCCGCAAAGGTCACCGACACCTCGCCACCCCGCGTCGTGGCATCGGCCAAGGTCGCGCGCTGCGCCATCGGCATTGGCGCGGGACGAAGCGAGAAATTGTCCATCAAATGGGTGACGTCCGTGTAGTGAACACTGGCCGCAAGGCGAAGCTCTCCGAACGCTATCGCATAGCCGAGGCGCGCGAAATCGGTATCGAAATACTGGATGTCCATCGGGAAGGGCGGGTTGCCGGATGGCCCGGTATTCTGGCGGCGCAAGTCGAGGCTAAACTCGCCGAGATACGTTCTCGCTCCGGCTGACACCCCGTATACGCCGCGCTCGAAATCGGTACCGCCAATGACACCGTCCCCGAACTCGGTGTCGTTGCCTTCTTCCCAGGCGCCGAGGAAATTCAACCGCCATTCATCGCTTGCCAGACCAACGAGGCCGCCTGTTGACATGCTGTCATTGACGGAGCGGCCACCGATGGTGAGGTCATAGCCAAAACGGGTTTCGTCCGTTCCAGTATAATCAATTCTCTTGAACACCGCATCAGCCCCACCGGCGAGGCCGGGACCGGCCGACACCGGGCTCACGCCGCGATCAATCACGACAGCGGCGACCAGCGGAGCCGGAGCATAGTGGAAGACCGGGTCCATCAGGTTTGGTCCGCCAGAGGCAAAGCGCTGGCCATCGACGCGCAGATTCAGACGTTCGCCGAACAGGCCGCGATACTGCATCTGGCCAGAGAGTTCACCATTGCCGATGCGCGCGCCGCCGGGCGTTCGGGCGGTCAGATAGGTGATGTCGCCGCCCTGCAGCGGCGCGGCGTCAGGGGTCATGGCGGACTTGGTTGCCGGATCGATCCGCGATGCCGTGACGATGATGACGTCCTGAAGTGCCGGTTCTGCGTCCTGCGCATAGGCAGGCGCGCCAAGCGCGAGTAGCGCCGCACCTGACAGGAGGCGGGCATGAAGTTTCGATTGCATTCTGAGTATCTCACAAACTGAAAGAAGCACGCGGATCACACGCGCGGGAAAGCGGTCCGTTCTCGGAACCGCGAGTGATGTCTTTCTTCAGGTGTGTAAGGGCGGGCCGCGCGAGCCGAGTGGCGGCCCCTGCGCCGGGCGTACGAGTCCGGGCTCAAACCGAACGAATGCCTGCTCGTGAGGAAAGGAGGTCGGTGCAGCGATGATTGCCGGCTCGGGCAGCGGCACGGCATGGGTAAGCGTGCAGAGCGGACAACCTGCGCCCGCCGGACGCTCATCCTCAGGGTCCTCACCGAGGAGCCTTGCAATCCGCTCCGCGGCTGCGCGGGTTTCCGGCGACATTTCCCCAGACGGCGCACACAAGAAGCGCGAGACGTAGAGCCCATTTGATTCGGCAACCGCAATCGAACCCGGCAGGAAAGCCTGCAGGACGATCGCCAGCATCGCCAGAAAGCGAGCTAGTGTGAAACCTGTAATGCGCTTCATGAACCATGTCTTAGCACGTACCTCTATGGGGTGCGCTGAACCAATTGTCTCAGGTTCTGCCTTCGTGAGGCAGCCGGCATCTCCGACCTCCAGCCTCAATGTCCGTTTCGCCAACGATACGCCATTGGTCTCAGTGCAGGCGAGCGACTGGAATCGGCCACCACCCGCCGCTCAGGTTGCCTCAGTGGTCGTGCACGCACCATCCGGACCGGCAGTGCTCGATATTCGCTGGCTTGCCAGGTAGCACGCTGCCGCACCGCCGCCCTGAATTGCCGGCTCCCACCTGATCCAGCCCCCAAACGGCAGCAGTGCCCCGATATCGGAACACATCCCGCCGGTTTCGGGACACTTCATGGACAGGCTTAAGAACACTTTCTGCGGCCACTTCCGGGCTGAAGGTGGGCGCTCAGCTTCTTGGCTACCCCGCACGCCTCGACAAGGCACCCCGGATTTCCGGAGGCGTCCGGGGAGTTTCCGGGCGCCTGCCGGAGGTTTTCCGGGGTATTTTCCGGGGTCCTTTTCCGCGCCGCAGCGCCGCGCGTTGCTTTTGGCTGCGCCCCATGCTAGGCGCTCACAAACACATAAAGGAACATTGATATGGCCCGGGATTTCTACGTCAAGGACATCAGCCTCGCGGATTATGGCCGCAAGGAAATCGCGATTGCCGAGACCGAAATGCCTGGCCTGATGGCGGCGCGGGAAGAGTTCGGGGCCGAACAGCCCCTGAAAGGCGCGAAGATCGCCGGCTCGCTGCACATGACCATCCAGACCGCCGTGCTGATCCAGACGCTGGAGGCCCTCGGCGCCGACGTCCAATGGGTTTCCTGCAATATCTACAGCACACAGGACCATGCCGCCGCAGCCATCGCGGCGAACGGCACGCCGGTCTGGGCCTACAAGGGCGAGACCCTGGAAGAGTATTGGGACTATACCGACCGCCTGTTCCACTGGCACGACGGCACCGCCCCGAACCTGATCCTCGACGATGGCGGCGACGCGACGCTCTACCTCGTCCTCGGCGAGAAGGCCGAGGCCAATCCGAAGCTGCTCGACAATCCGAAATCCGACGAGGAAGTCTGCCTCTTCAACCAGATCCGCAAGCGCATGACCGCCTCGCCCGGCTGGTTCGGCAAGACCAAGGCTGGCATCAAGGGCGTCTCGGAAGAGACGACGACCGGCGTCAACCGCTTGTATCAAATGGAAAAACGCGGCGAGCTGCCGTTCCCGGCGATCAATGTCAACGACAGTGTCACCAAGTCGAAATTCGACAACAAGTATGGCTGCAAGGAATCCCTCGTCGACGCGATCCGCCGCGGCACCGACGTGATGATGGCCGGCAAGAAGGCCTTCGTGGCCGGCTATGGCGATGTCGGCAAGGGCTCGGCGGCCTCGCTGTCGGGGTCCGGCGCGCGCGTGTCGGTGTCCGAGATCGACCCGATCTGCGCCCTGCAGGCTGCCATGGACGGCTTCGACGTCCTCACCATGGACGAGGCGGCGCCCAGGTTTGACATCTTCGTCACCGCGACCGGCAACCGCGACATCATCACGGTCGACCACATGCGTGCCATGAAGGACATGGCCATCGTCTGCAACATCGGCCACTTCGACAACGAGATCCAGGTCGACGGCCTGCGCAATTTCGAATGGACCAACATCAAGCCGCAGGTCGACATGATCACTTTCCCGGACGGGAAACGCATCATCCTCCTCTCCGAAGGACGCCTCGTAAACCTCGGCAACGCCACCGGCCACCCCTCCTTCGTGATGTCGGCCTCGTTCACCAACCAGACGCTGGCCCAGATCGAACTCTGGGTGCGCGGCGGCCAGTACGAAAACAAGGTCTACACCCTCCCCAAACACCTCGACGAAAAAGTCGCGATGCTCCACCTCGAAAAACTCGGCGTAAAACTCACCGAACTCTCCACCGACCAGGCCGACTATATCGGCGTCAACGGCACCGGCCCCTTCAAACCAGAGCATTACCGCTACTAGGACGGGGGCGTTTTGGCCAAGGAACACATCCTTACGCTCTCCTGCCCGGATCGGGTCGGCATCGTGGCGACCCTCGCCCGGCTGATGGAACGCAATGGCTGTTTCATTGCCTCGTCGCGGACGTTCGGGGATTCCGAGTCCGGACAATTCTTCGCCCGGCTTGTCTTCCATGGCCCGGGCGACGGAGAGGTACCGCTCGCCCTGATGGGGGACATCGAGCTCGCCGCAGAAGAACTGCACGCCGAGTGGAAAGTATCCGCCGTGGCTGAGTCGATGCGCACGCTGTTGCTGGTCTCGCAGTCTGACCATTGTGCCAACACGCTCCTCTACGGATCGCGGCGCAAGGAATTGCCGATCGATGTCGTCGGCGTCGTCTCCAATCGCAACACATTGCAGGCCCAGTTTGCCCATTTCAGCATCCCCTGGTTCACCATTCCGGTCACGGTACATACCAAGCCAGAAGCCGAAGCCCGGCTGTTCCAGGTGATCGAGGAAACGGGGGCCCAGCTGATCGTCCTTGCACGGTACATGCAGGTGCTCAGCGAAGATGCCTGCCGCCGGCTTGAAGGCCGCTGCATCAACATCCACCATTCCTTCCTGCCAAGTTTCAAGGGCGCAAAGCCCTATCACCAGGCCCACCATCGCGGCGTGAAGGTGATCGGCGCGACGGCCCATTACGTGACAACGGACCTAGACGAAGGCCCGATCATCACGCAGGTGACCGAGTCCATCGACCACACCTACACACCGGCGGACATGATCGAGACCGGCCGCCACCTTGAAGGCACCGCCCTTCTGCGCGCGGTGAAAGCACACGCTGAGCACCGCGTATTTTCCCATTCCGGCAGGACCGTGGTCTTTGCCCGCTAGTTTTCCACGAGGAACAGACAGATGAAACTTTCCAACCACGAATTCACCTCCGAGAGCGTCGCCGAAGGTCACCCCGACAAGGTCGCCGACCAGATTTCGGATGCCATTGTCGACCTGTTCCTGTCGAAGGACCCGACGGCAAAGGTCGCCGTGGAAACCCTGACCACCACCAATCGCGTCGTGCTGGCCGGCGAGGTGCGCACCAATAACGGCGCCGTGGTCACCCATGAGGAAATGAACCAGGCCGCCCGCGATGTGGTCCAGCGCATCGGATATGAGCAAGAGGGCTTCCACTGGCAGCGCATGTCTGTCGAAAACCACGTACACGGACAATCCGCCGAGATTGCCCAGGGCGTCGAGGAAGGCCAGGGCCTGTTCAAGGAAGAAGGCGCCGGCGACCAGGGCATCATGTTCGGCTACGCCACCAACGAGACGCCGGAACTGATGCCGGCCACGCTCGTCTACGCCCACCAGATCCTCGAAAAGCTTGCCGCCCTGCGCCATTCCGGCGCGCGCCCGCAACTGGAGCCGGACGCCAAGAGCCAGGTCACGCTCCGTTACGAGGGCTCCCGTCCGGTCGGCGTCAACGCCATCGTCGTTTCGCACCAGCACAAGAAGGATGTCAGCCAGGACGACCTGCGCGAACTCATCCGGCCGGTGGTCCAGGACGTACTGCCCGAGGGCTGGTTCCCGGCCGAAGACAAGTTCTATGTAAACCCGACCGGCAGCTTCTTCATCGGAGGTCCCGACGGCGATGCCGGCCTGACGGGCCGCAAGATCATCGTCGACACGTATGGCGGCGCAGCGCCGCACGGCGGCGGTGCCTTCTCCGGCAAGGACCCGTCGAAGGTCGACCGCTCGGCCGCCTACGCGACCCGCTACCTCGCCAAGAACGTCGTGGCTGCCGGCCTCGCCGACCGCTGCACGATCCAGGTCAGCTACGCCATCGGCGTCGCCCAACCGCTGTCGATCTATGTCGATACGCACGGCACCGGCAAGGTGGACGAAGACCGCATCGTGAAGGCCCTGCGTGACGCGTTCGATCTCTCGCCGAAGGGTATCCGCACCCACCTGAAGCTGAACCGCCCGATCTACGCAACCAGCGCCGCCTACGGCCATTTCGGACGCATCCCGGGCGAGGACGGCACGTTCAGTTGGGAAAAGACCGATCTCGCCTCGGAACTCGCCCGGATCGCGAACTAGCACCCTGCCAGCAAAATAATCCTTCAGACCATGGATCGGACGCGAGCCGTCCGTGGGGGCGGCTCCTGTTGCCACTATTGCAGTGCGTGCTGAAAGGACAGGTTTGTTGCCGTTGCGTGACAATTCGCAGCATTTATTGCGCCGAAAGCACTTTGGTGGAAAATAGCGCCTGAAAAGACGCCGCAACGCGCGCGCGAAATTGGCCACTGGATACTGAAAAGGGAATTCTTATGCGCTTCGACTTCCTCTCCGACACTTATGCATCAGGCCTCCGGCACCTGTTCGGCGGCGATCAATCCCTGAGTGTGGACGACGGTGCGCCCATGATCAGCGTCCGGTCGGCGTCTCTGGCACCCACCGGGTCATTCGAATTCGCGGTGCATACGGCGGTTTGCTGTCCCTGCGGTTCTTCGCACGATTACGAACTCTATTCGCAGAAGTCCGCGCTCGCAGCCGCTGGAGGCCCGGTCAGTACGGCCTCGGCTGAAACGGGGCCGGTTTTCGCGGGCGACGTTCCTGGCGACACGTCCACAACCGCAACCCTGACAGTCGGCGGAAGTGTCGTGGACACTATCGAGGTCAGCGGAGACCAGGACTGGTTCCAGATCACCCTCGTCGCCGGGCAACGCTACCAGTTCACCCTGACCGGGACAGGCGCCGATCCTCTCGATGACCCCTATCTCGAGATCATGGACAGCTCGGGCGCACAGGTGCGCTTCAACGACGATTCCGGCGGCACGCTCAATTCCAGCCTTTACTTCACGCCATCGACATCCGGCACCTATTACGTGAACGCGCACGGCTGGGCCGATAACTTGGGAGCCACGTCCACCGGGCAGTACACGCTCACCGCAGCGACCGCGCCACCGATCGAAGATCGCACATTTGACGGCGTGGCGAATTTCCTGACCAGCGAGTACTGGTCGCCGCGCCACTGGACCTTGTCGAACCTCACGTTCAACGTGGACGGCCTCAGCGCCGGCGCACAACTCCTCGCCATCCAGGCGCTCGAGGCATGGAGTGAAGTGACCAGCCTGTCGTTCACACAAGTCTCCACGGCTGCCAACATTACCTTCCAGAATACAGAGGACGGCGCGTTCGCCAGCACGACGCTGAGCGGAACAGACGGCCAGGGTTTCTCGATCATCACGTCTGCCACCATCAACATCGCGGCCGACTGGTTCGGCGGGGACCTGACGCTCGACAGCTACACTTACCAGACCTTCCTGCATGAAATCGGCCACGCCATCGGGCTGGGCCATGCCGGTCCGTACAACAGCTCGGCGACCTATGGACAGGACAACGTCTACAACAACGACAACTGGTCCTACACGGTCATGTCCTATTTCGATCAGGCGGAAGCCGGTTTCGGCAGCTACCGCTTCGTGCTCGGGCCTCAGATCGCAGACATCCTTGCCGTTCAGTACCTGTACGGAGCAGACCCAGCCGGCGCCCGCACGGGCAACACGACCTATGGCTTCAACTCGACCGAATCCGACGTGAACGACTGGTCCCAGTTCGTCGTGGTCGAGACCGAAGGCACCTACCTGCGTCCACCATCGATGGCGATCTACGATACCGGCGGCATCGACACGATCGATCTCTCGGGCTTCTCGCGCGACCAGAACCTGAGCCTGGTACAGGAGACGTTTTCGAGTCTCGGCGACCGCCCCATAAACAACGCACCGACCTATGTGAACAACATCTCCATCGCGCGCGGGACGGTAATCGAAAACGCGATTGGCGGGTCGGGCAATGACACGATCACCGGCAACTCGGTGGCGAACGTCCTTCAAGGCCGCGGCGGAAACGACAACCTGTTCGGTGGCGGTGGCAACGACACGCTGCGCGGCGGCACAGGCGCCGATGTTCTGGATGGCGGCAGCGGCATCGACACGGCAGATTACACGGACGCAACCGGCGCCGTAAATGTCCAGCTATGGCTTGGCACTGGGGCAGGAGACGTCGCGGCCGGGGACAGTCTGGTCTCCATTGAAAACATCACGGGCGGCACTTTTGGAGACACTCTGACGGGCAACTCGGCGAACAACACGCTCCTCGGCAATGGCGGGAATGACTCTCTCAATGGCGGCAAGGGGGATGACATTCTCCGCGGCGGCACCGGCGCCGACGTCCTGATCGGAGGCGTCGGGTTCGATACCGCGGACTATTCCGATGCAACAGGCGCGGTCAGCGTTGGCCTTTGGAACAATTCGGCATCCGGCAATGTCGCCGCCGGCGACACCTTTTCGGGAATCGAAGCCTTGTCCGGCGGCGCCTACAATGACTCGCTTTCGGGCGATTCCGGAAACAACACGTTGATCGGCAATGGCGGAAACGACTCGCTCAACGGCGGCAAGGGGGACGACATTCTCCGTGGCGGCACGGGCGCTGACGCCCTCATCGGCGGCGATGGGTTCGACTTGGCCGACTATTCCGATGCGACCGGTGCGGTCAGCATCGGACTGTGGAACGCATCGGCCTCGGGCAATATCGCAGCGGGCGATACGATCTACAGCATCGAAGGCATCATCGGCGGCGCCTACAACGACGCCCTCTCGGGCGACTCGTTCAACAATACGCTCATCGGCAATGGCGGAAACGACTCGCTCAATGCAGGCGCGGGAGATGACATTCTCCGCGGCGGCGCAGGCTTCGATGCCCTGATCGGCGGCGACGGGTTCGACACGGCCGACTATTCCGACGCCACCGGTGCAGTGACGGTCAGTCTCTGGAACGGCTACACGTCCGGCAATATCGCCGGGGGCGACACGCTGTACAGTATCGAAGCCGTGACCGGGGGCGACTACAATGACACCCTTTCGGGCGACTCCGGAAACAACACACTGATCGGCAATGGCGGCAACGACTTCCTCAACGGAGGAAAAGGCGCTGACATTCTTCGCGGTGGCGATGGCTCGGACATTTTCCTGTTCCAGTCCGGCGCGGACGTGATCGAGGATTTCGGCACAACCACAGGCGACCGGGTGGATATCCGTTCGTTCACGTCGATCACGAACCTGTCCCAATTGCAGGCATTCCATACCCAGGTTGGCGCTGATAGCGTCTTCAATTTCGGGTCCGGGAACATCCTGACGATGCAGAACGTCACGTGGGCTCAGTTTTCATCGAATGATTTCATCTTCTTTGGCGCCTACGGCGAACCGGCTGGCGATGGCCCCAGCGCGGAACTGCTGTCCACCACCAAGGTTCCCGTGGCCGAAGGAACCGACTGGGTCAGCGAGATGCAGTCGTTTGATTTCAGCTCTCTGCAAATGTCCGTCAGCAGCAGCACGGAATTCGTCCCGTTCGAATCGCTGGACGCTTCAGGAACAGGTGCGGGCACCCTTGTGGAATGGCACGATGTCGCCCTCGACCTTTCCTGGATCATGCACGGCGAAGGCGCTTTCGACCTGCACCATTCCGATTTCGACTGGGCGTGACGCGGGGCCGGGCAATTGACCCGGCTCAGCTGAACTCCACGCGCTCCTGTGAGAAATAGAACAGCGAGCGCGTCTCCTCGTCGAGGGCATCGCCCGGCACGTTGAGCAGGGTGCGCATCGCGTTCTTGCGGTCCTTCAGGGCGTGTTCGAAGTCCTGCACGATCAGGCGGTCGACGCCGGTGCGCACCATGGCGTCGCGCACCTCCATATAAAGCGTCAGGGACCCGCCGAGGAACATCGACTCATAGGCGATCTTGCTGGCGATCTTGTCGTGAATGTCCGTATACTGGAATTGCTTTTCCATCACCGACTTGCGCTTGCAGATGAAGTCGATCTCGTGCCGGTGCTGCGGATGGCGCAGGTACATGCTCTTCAGCGCCGTCATCTCCGCATCGATGCGCGGCTTGACGTCATCCGGCAGGGATTCGCTGAGAATGATGACGATGTCGATGTCCGACCCCTTGACCATTTCGCCGGACGCCGCGTGTTCGCGCGGCTCGTTATGGGCCAGGAAATACGACAGGTCGCCCGCGATGAACGCGCACAATTGGCTGCGCACATCCCGGCCGAGGCTGACGAACAATTGCTTCATCACCGTCTGGGCCAGCGAGATTTTCTCGCGGCTGATCTCGCGATGCATGTTGGCCAGCGTTCCCTGCCGCTCGATCATCGGGTAGCGCTGGTCCGGCAGGCCGAACAGCGTAAACGACATGAAGTCGCGCAGGATCGACGGGCTCAGCCGAACCTGGTCCTCGCGCGTGATGTCATAGCGCAGGTAATAGCTCGCGAAGTGCGAGATATGGAAAGACCGGCTCCGGTAACAGGCCTGCCAGAGCGCCAGCACCGGCACGTCCGGCAGCGCCGCCGCCAGCTCCTTGCCGAGGCGCGGCCCCTCCGTGGCGATGACCTGCACCACCCGGGCTTCGATTTCTTCCGAATACGCTTCCGCCAAAGGGTCACCCGTCCTGCCGGGCGCCCCGGACTGGCGGCGCCGTGATTATTCCACGGTAACAGATTTGGCGAGGTTGCGCGGCTGGTCAACATCCGTGCCCTTGGCGACCGCCACATAATAGGCGAGCAGCTGCAGCGGCACTGCGCACAGGATGGGCAGGGTGAAATCGTCGCCGTCCGGTATCCGGATCACATGATCCGCCCGGTTGCCGGCCATGGCGATGCCCGCATCATCCGAAATCAGGATCACCTTGGCGCCCCGGGCGCGCACTTCCTCGACGTTCGAGATCGTCTTCTCGAACAATTCGTCCTTCGGCGCCACCACGACGACCGGCAGGCCCTTCTCGATCAGCGCGATCGGCCCATGCTTCAGTTCGCCGGCGGCATATCCTTCTGCGTGAATGTACGACACTTCCTTCAGCTTCAGCGCTCCTTCGAGCGCCAGCGGATAGAACTTGCCCCGGCCAAGGAACAAGACGTCCCGGGCATGCGAGATCGTCCTGGCAACTTCCTTGATCTGCGCCGCCGATTCCAGTGCCTCGGTCACCTTGCGGGGCAGCGACAGCAGGTTGCGCACCGCCTTGGTCTCATCGCCCGGCAGCATGTGGCCGCGTGCCCGGGCCGCCACGATGGCGAGCACGGCCAGGACGGACAATTGCGCCGTGAAGGCCTTGGTCGAGGCCACGCCGATTTCCGGACCGGCATAGGTCGGCACGACAGACCCAGCATCCCGCGCAATCGAACTCTCGGCAACGTTGACGATGGCAATCGACGGCGTGCCATTCTCGCGGCAATAGCGCAGCGCCGCGAGCGTGTCCGCCGTCTCGCCTGACTGGCTGACGAACAGGGCAGGCCCGCTACCGGGCAAGACCGGACGGCGATAGCGGAACTCGGACGCAATATCGGTTTCGACGGCGAGGCGCGCCGCCTGCTCGAACCAGTACTTGGCCGTATGCGCCGCGTAATACGCCGTACCGCATGCAATCGCGACGGCCCGGTCGGCCTTCGCGAACACGCTCGCGGCCACAGAGCCGGCATTCAGCGTCTGCGTCGCCTGGTCGACATAGGGCAGGATCGAACGGGCAATCGATTCCGGCTGCTCGTGGATCTCCTTGAGCATGAAATGGTCGTACTCGCCCCGCTCGACCAGCGCATCACTGACAGCGGAGGTGACGCGCGGGCGGTTGACCCGCTGGCCCTGCGCGTTGCGGATATCGAAACTGTCCGGATGCAGCACGACCCAGTCGCCTTCCTCCAGATACGTCACGTCACGGGTAAACGGCGCGAGCGCGAAACTGTCCGAGCCGAGGTACATTTCACCGTCGCCATAACCAAGCACCAGCGGGCTGCCGCGACGGGCGCCCATCAACAGGCCGTCATTGCCGGCGAACACGACGGCCAGCGCGAACGCGCCGTGCAATTCCTTCAGCGTTGCCTCGAACGCATCCACAGGGTCCGCCCCGGCCTCGATCTTCTGGGCGAGCAATTGAGCCACCACTTCGGTATCCGTCTCGGATTCGAAGACCCGTCCTGCCGCTTCCAGCGACTGCTTCAGCTCCCGGAAATTCTCGATGATGCCATTGTGCACCAGCGCCACCGGACCGGACATGTGAGGGTGAGCGTTCACTTCATTCGGCTTGCCGTGCGTCGCCCAGCGCGTATGGGCGATCCCGGTCGTCCCGGACAGCGGCCGTTCGTCCAGCAGATCTGCAAGATTGACGATTTTCCCGGGGGCCCGGCGGCGCTCCAGCACGCCATTCGACGAAACGGCGATCCCGGCGCTGTCATAGCCCCGGTATTCCAGACGCTTCAACCCGTCCACCAACCGGCCAGAAACCGGCCCGCGCCCGGCAATCGCAACAATTCCACACATACAAACCTCCGTCGTTCAGCGAACCACTAAACGCTCACATACCGGCAGAACAATGAAACTTTGTGAGCATTTGCGACAGAATCCGCCGTGTTTGCGGGCTCCCATGCATGTTTCGTGCGAGTTTCTGCCGCATCCGGCGCACCCGGATACATTAGAATCCTTCAACGCTGAAAACACTTCTTTCGAAGCACGCCCGACGCATATAGGACGGGACCAAAGGAGAAGGTCCCACCGTGACGAAACTGACTCATCTCGACCGCCTCGAAGCGGAAAGCCTTCACATTATCCGGGAGGTCGCCGCCGAGTGCGAAAACCCGGTCATGCTGTATTCGGTCGGCAAGGATTCCGCAGTGATGCTGCATCTGGCGATGAAGGCGTTTTATCCTTCCCGCCCACCCTTTCCCCTGATGCATGTCGACACGACCTGGAAGTTCCGGGAAATGATCGAATTCCGCGACCGCAAGGCCGCCGAAATGGGCATGGACCTGATCGTGCATGTGAATGAAGACGGCATCCGGGACGGCGTAGGCCCGTTCACGCACGGCTCCGCCCTTCATACAGACGTGATGAAGACGCAAGGCCTCAAACAGGCCCTCGACAAATACAAGTTCACGGCCGCCTTCGGCGGAGCCCGGCGCGACGAGGAAAAGTCCCGCGCCAAGGAACGCGTCTTCTCGTTCCGCTCTGCCGAACATCGCTGGGACCCGAAGAAACAGCGCCCGGAACCGTGGAGCCTCTACAATGCGCGGATCAATCTGAACGAAAGCATCCGGGTCTTCCCGCTGTCAAACTGGACCGAACTCGACATCTGGCAATATATCCGTCGGGAAGGTATCGAGATCGTCCCGTTGTACTTCGCGGCACCGCGCCCGGTCGTGAACTGGAACGGCGTCGACATCATGGTGGATGATGACCGGATGCCCGCCGAACTCGCGGCCAAGGCCGTCACCAAGTCGGTACGCTTCCGCACCCTCGGCTGCTACCCGCTGACCGGCGCCGTCGACAGCACCGCGTCCACGCTCGAAGAGATCATCCAGGAAATGCTGCTCACCACCACGTCCGAACGGCAGGGGCGCGTCATCGACGTCGACCAGTCCGCCTCGATGGAAAAGAAGAAACAGGAGGGCTATTTCTGATGCGCCTCACCGATGATCTCATCGCCACCGACATTTCCGCCTACCTGCAGAAGCACGAGAACAAGTCGCTGCTGCGGTTCATCACCTGCGGCTCCGTCGATGACGGCAAGTCGACGCTGATCGGGCGTCTCCTCTATGACACCAAGCTTCTTTACGAAGACCAGCTCGCAGCGCTTGAAGCCGACTCGAAAAAGGTCGGCACGCAAGGCGACAAGATCGACTTTGCGCTGCTTGTCGACGGCCTCGCCGCCGAACGCGAGCAAGGCATAACGATCGATGTCGCCTACCGGTTTTTTTCGACGGAAAAGCGGAAATTCATCGTCGCCGACACGCCGGGACATGAACAGTATACGCGCAATATGGCGACTGGCGCCTCGACCGCCGATCTCGCCGTCATCCTGATTGATGCGCGCCAGGGCATATTGAAACAGACCCGGCGCCATTCCTTCATCGCGTCGCTCCTCGGCATCCGTCATGTCGTCGTCGCCATCAACAAGATGGATATCGTCGGCTATTCGCAGTCCGTATTTGACCGGATCGAAGCGGACTATCGCGACTTTGCGGGCAAGCTCGGTTTTGACTCGATCGTCTGCATCCCGATCTCGGCGCTTGAAGGCGACAACATCACGGAAAAGAGCGCTAACACCCGCTGGCACAAGGGGCCGGCGCTGCTTCCTTATCTTGAGACGATCGAGGTTGCCTCCGACCGCGCCTAGCAGCCTTTCCGTTTGCCGGTCCAGTGGGTGAACCGTCCAAATCTCGATTTCCGCGGCTTTTCCGGCACGATCGCATCAGGCGTCGTCAAACCCGGCGACGAAGTGGTCGTCATCCCGTCCGGGCGCCGGTCGACCGTGACGCGCATCGTCACCATGGATGGCGATCTTCCCATGGCCGGGCCGCATCGCGCGGTGACGTTGACGCTCGCCGATGAGGTCGATATCAGCCGCGGCGATATCCTGTGCGCCGGCAAGGCGCCCGCCGAACAGTCGGACCAGTTCGCCGCGCATGTCATCTGGATGCACGACGAAGAAATGATTCCCGGCCGCCAGTATTTCTTCAAGACGGCGAACCGCATTGTCTCTGGCTCGATCACCGACCTGAAGCACAAGGTCAACGTCAACACGCTCGAGCACATGTCCGGCAAGACGCTGGAGCTGAACGAAGTCGGCGTTTGCAATGTCTCGACGTCGGCGCCGATAGCCTTCGATCCCTATCGCGAGAACCGCGAGACCGGCTCCTTCATCATCATCGACAAGCGGACGAACAACACCGTCGGCGTCGGCATGATCGATTTTTCGCTGCGCCGCGCGCAGAACGTTCACTGGCAGGACCTCGACATCAACAAGCGAGCGCGCGCGACGTCGAAGCACCAACGCCCCTGCGTGTTGTGGTTCACCGGCCTTTCGGGCGCCGGCAAATCGACGATCGCCAACCTCGTTGAAAAGCGTCTCCACGATATGGGCCGTCACACCTATACGCTCGACGGCGACAATGTGCGCCACGGGCTCAACAAGGATCTCGGCTTTACGGACGCCGACCGCGTCGAGAACATCCGGCGCGTCGCCGAGACGTCGAAGCTTATGGTGGACGCCGGGCTTATCGTGCTGGTCTCGTTCATCTCTCCCTTCCAGAGCGAACGGCGGATGGCGCGCGAAGCGCTTGAAGACGGCGAGTTCATCGAAGTCTTCGTCTCGACCCCGCTCGCCGTCTGCGAAAAGCGCGACGTCAAGGGGCTCTACGCCAAGGCGAGGCGCGGCGAGATCAGGAACTTCACCGGCATCGACAGCGATTATGAAGCGCCGGAGAACCCTGAATTGACTCTCGACACGTCAAAGGTCACCGCCGCCGAGGCGGCGACGACCATTGTCGAGCACCTGCGCCGGAACGGCTATCTCGGCTGAGCGCGCGATCCGCGCCTTCGCGTGACGCAGATCACAGCGGCC
>JBGSKI010000329.1:0-4252 GCA_041741315.1 Hyphomonas sp.
CGGGCTCCGGCCCCGCCGGACGCAGCGTCGCCGCTGCCGCCGGGCAGGCCCTGAAGCCCAGCCTGCTCGAACTGGGCGGCTCGGATGCCTTCATCGTCATGCCGTCGGCGGACCTGGATCAGGCCGTCAACATCGCGGTCACGGCCCGCGTCCAGAACAATGGCCAGTCCTGTATCGCGGCCAAGCGCTTCTTCGTGCATGATGACATCTACGACATGTTCCGCCAGGGATTCGTCCGCCGCTTTGAAACACTCGCAATCGGCGACCCGATGAACCGCGGCACGGATATCGGCCCGCTCGCGACCGAAGAGATCCGCGACGAACTTGCCGGACAGGTCGCGGACACTCTCGTGGGCGGCGCCGAGCGTGTGTCCCGGCTGGCGAGCCTGCCGGACAAGGGATGGTGGTTCGCGCCGCAGGTTCTCACCAATGCCCCGGCGGGTACGCCCGGTGCCGAGGATGAACTGTTCGGCCCGGTCGCCAATCTCTGGCGGGTGAGCAGTCTGGGCGATGCAATTGTGCAAGCCAACCGGATTCCGTTCGGCCTGGGCTCAGTCCTGTTTTCGCAGGATGAGCGTGAGATCGATCAGGCCGTGCGCGACCTCGAAGCCGGCGCGACCTTCGTCAACGCCCTCGTCGCGTCAGATCCTCGTCTGCCCTTCGGCGGCGTGAAAGAGTCCGGCTACGGACGGGAACTCGCCGCCGACGGCATCAAGGCCTTCATGAACCGCAAGACGGTCTCGATCTCCTGAAATCAGTTTGCCATGCAGGCCTTCGGCATCTCGATCGGCGGCAGGTCCAGCTTGGCCCGCTCGGAATTGATATCTGCGGCGAGCTTAGCCTGCACAGCTTTCGCGCGCGGCGGAAGCGCATCGTTGATGGCCTGCAGCCACACGGCTGTTGGCCAAAGGAAATCCCGCTATAAGCCCCCTATGACCGATACGTCCCGCCTGCCCGCCGACAGCGCCCTGCCTGTCTGGCTTTCCAGCCTGCCGCCGCGCCTGCAACCCTATGCCATGCTGGCACGGTGGGACCGGCCGGTGGGTATCTGGCTGCTCTACCTGCCCTGCCTGATCGGCCTCTTCCTCGCCCGGGTGCCGACCAGCCTGCACGCCATGGATCTCGCCTGGGCTCTGCTGTTCCTGGTTGGCGCCATCGCCATGCGCGGGGCGGGCTGCACATGGAACGACATTAGCGACCGGGACATCGACGCGCAGGTTGAGCGCACCGCCCTGCGGCCCCTGCCCTCCGGGGAGGTCACCCTCAACGAAGCCTATATCTTCCTTGGCGCACAGCTCGCCGCCGGCTTCCTCGTCTGGCTCTGCCTGCCGGGCGACGCCAAGATCGTGGCCTTCCTTTCCCTGCCACTGGTCGCACTCTATCCCTTCATGAAGCGGGTGACCTGGTGGCCGCAGGCCTGGCTCGGCGCGACCTTCAACTGGGGCGCCCTCGTGGGTGCGGCGACGGCGGCCACGATTGGTTTCCCCGCCATCGTCCTCTACCTTGGCCTCGCCCTCTGGACGGTCGCCTATGACACGATCTACGCCCTGCAGGACCGCGAAGACGACGCCCTGATCGGCGTGCGCTCCACCGCCCGCCTGTTCGGCAAGCGCGCCATTCTCTATTCCTTCCTGTTCTTCACCGGTGCGGCGGCACTGGTCGCGGCGGCAGCGACGATCAATGGCGCGGGCCGGGTCGGTGCCCTCACGGCCCTCGCCTTCCTCAGCCACGGCACCTGGCAGGCGGCCCGTCTGAAGGCAAGCGGCGAAGGCGACGCCCTTGCCGTGTTCAAATCGAACGTCTGGGCCGGGGCGATTCTGGCTGGCGGATTCGCATTCTCAGCCCTGCTACCCAACCCGAAACCGAAGTCACTGTTTGCCGGCGAGGAAATCGTGGGTAAAGCCCCTTCGGAGCAGACTTCCACCGAGGGGAACCCCACCGCAAACCCCGCCGGGTCGGAAACATGGTTTGCCAGCGATGCGGCCCGCGCCCTCGCCCGGGACGATATCGAAATACCGGACGCGACGGAAACGCCGCCCGAAGAGTGACGCGGGCGTCACTTTCGGTTATGCTCGGCTCATGCCTGCTGCCCTTCGCATCCGCCCCCTTGACCTGTTCGACCGCGACGAGTGGGAACGCGTCTCCGCCCGCAATGACTGGATGGGCCCGCTGCTGATCCTGCACGCCTGGGCTATCATCGCTGCGGCGATGGCCGTGGCGATCTGGCAGCCGCTGCTGATCCCCGTCTCGATCATGCTGATCGGTGCCCGCCAGCTGGGCCTGACCATCCTGATGCACGACGCCGCCCATGGCGCGCTGCATTCCAACAAGGCGGTCAACGACTTCATCGGGCACTGGCTCGCCGGCGCGCCGATGGGCGGCCACCTCAAGGCGTACCGTGCCTACCACCTGACGCACCACAAGTTCGCACAGCAGGCGGAGGATCCGGACCTCATCCTCTCGAAGCCTTTCCCGATCACGCGCGCGTCCTTGCGCCGAAAACTGATCCGCGACTTGACCGGGCAGACCTTCTACAAGCAGAAGACCAATCAGTTCGCCAACGCGCTTGGGCTCGGCATCAAGCCCGGCAAGGGCGCCGAGAACCGCGCCCAGTCGGCCCGCGAGGCGGTCATCCCGATGGTCATCACCAATGTCATTATCTTCAGTGTCCTGACCTTGCTCGGATACTGGTGGGCCTATTTCGTGCTCTGGCTTTTGCCGATGGCAACCTGGATGATGATGATCACCCGCCTGCGCAACATTGCCGAGCATGCGGTCGTTCCGGACAATAATGACCCGATGCGCCACGCCCGCACCACGCTGGCCAATCCGCTCGAAGGCCTGTTGCTCGCGCCCTACTGGGTGAACTATCATTGCGAACACCACATGTTCATGCACGTGCCCTGCTATCGTCTCGGCACCGCCCATCGCGCGCTCGCTGCCAAAGGCATCACCAGCCGGATGGAAGTGCAGCACGGTTATCTCAGTGTGCTGAAGATGGCGGCCAGCCGTCCGGACATGGTGCCCGCATGAGCCTGGTCATCGAGATGGTGTCGGACATCGTCTGCCCATGGTGCTGGCTCGGCAAAAGGAGGCTCGACGCGGCAATCGCCATGGTTTCGGACCTCGACGTGAAAGTCGTGTTCCGTCCCTACGAACTGGACCCGACAATTCCTGCCGCGGGCGTCGACTACAAGGACTATATGCGCCAGC
This sequence comes from Hyphomonas sp., assembly GCA_041741315.1. GTDB lineage: Bacteria > Pseudomonadota > Alphaproteobacteria > Caulobacterales > Hyphomonadaceae > Hyphomonas. Next base: position 3,214 of record JBGSKI010000329.1, read on the forward strand.
GCTTCGGGTCCGATGCCGGCAAGGAACGGTCCAACACGATGCGCCAGGCCCTGATTGACTATGGCGAGGCTGAAGGCATCCCGTACCGGTTCGACGCCATCACCCGCCGTCCGAACAGTTTCAATGCACACCGCGTCGTCCGTTGGGCCCAGGGCCAGGACAAGGGCGGCGCCGCCAAGGAAGCTCTGTTCAGGGCCTTCTTCAGCGAGGGCCGCGACATCGGCGACCCGGCCGTCCTGGTTGACGTTGCTGGCGAGATCGGCCTCGACCCCGTCATCGTCGCAGACCTTCTGCCCACGGATGCCGACGTCGCCAATGTGCGGGCTGAAGCGGACATGTTCCGCGACATGGGCATTTCCGGCGTGCCGACCTATATCGCCGCCCGCCGGGTCGCGGTGCAGGGGGCCGAGAGCGCCGAGAAACTCGCGCGCTTCCTGCGCCACGCCGCCGAAACGCCTGCATGACCAGTCTCGTGCGCATCGAGCGCGAAGGCCGCATCGCCATCGTGCGGTTCGACACAGGATCGCGCGCCAACGCTCTCAGTCAGGCGCTGATGCAGGAACTCACCGAAGCCGCCCAGAATTTCCACGACGCCCCCGAAACATCCGCCGTCATCCTCGTCGGACGCGACGACCAGTTCTGCATGGGCGCCGACCTGAAAGACCCGGTCGGTACAGCCGCTGCAAAGTCCTCCCTCAGTGAGCGGAGGATCCTCCTGCGGCGCGGGCCGCGCCTGTGCGAGGCATGGGAGAACGTCGACGCGCTGACAATCTGTGCCATCGAAGGCTGGTGCGTCGGCGGCGGTGTCGCGCTTGCCACGTCCTGCGACCTGCGCGTGGCTGCGGATAACTCCACGTTCTACGTGCCGGAAGTCGAGCGCGGCATGAACATGAGCTGGGGCTCGATCCCCCGCTTCGTCGCACTCGTCGGCCCGGCCCGCGCCAAGCGGATTGCCGGTCTCTGCGAGAAGGTGGATGCGCCAACGGCCGAAGCCTGGGGCCTCTGCGACCATGTCGTGCCGGCCGGCGCAACGCTCGCA
>JBGSKI010000330.1:0-6892 GCA_041741315.1 Hyphomonas sp.
GGTCGCTCGGGCCGGACGGCGTGGTGCGGACCGACAGGTCGCCGGAAGGCGTCAAGGCGGCGCGCCTCGGCACGTATCTCACCGTCGGCGGCTATTATTTTCCGGACCGGTTCCCGGCAGTGGCGGAGCTTGTCGGCACAAAGCTGGCCGACGGGCGGCCTTATGATGTGGTCAGGGTGACGCCGGATGGCACGCCGCCGGTCGATCTGTGGCTTGATCCGGACACGCACCTTCTGCAGCGCGTGTCGGGCACCGACGGCCGGGACAGTTTCGCCGGCCGCGTCGACCGGTACGAGACCGTCGACGGCGTCGAAGTCGTGTTCGGGATCACCCAGACATTGGGCGGCGGCGATGTCAGGCTGAACCTGACCGCGCACACGTTCCAGCCGGTCGCGGCGGAGCTGTTCGCCCCGCCGTCGGGTTAGGCCCGGGGCCCTAAAGCATCGAGCTGATTCCCAGAATCATCCCGGTGCTTCAGGATTATTATCTGGTCGCGGCGTGTTCCCGAAAACCGGGTCCACTTTTCGGCACGCCGCTCTATCGCCCGAACTTCTTGAACTTCAGGCGTTTCGGGTTGACCGAGTCTTCGCCGAGGCGGCGCTTCTTGTCTTCGAGATAGGACGAGAAGTCGCCCTCGAACCATTCGACATGGCTGTCGCCCTCGAAGGCGAGGATGTGGGTCGCCATGCGGTCGAGGAACCAGCGGTCGTGCGAGATGATCACGGCGCAGCCGGGGAAATTGTCGAGGCCCTCTTCGAGCGCCTGCAGGGTTTCGACGTCGAGGTCGTTGGTCGGTTCGTCAAGCAGGAGCAGGTTGTGGCTACCCTTCAGCATCTTGGCGAGGTGGACGCGGTTACGCTCCCCGCCGGAGAGGATGCCGACTTTCTTCTGCTGGTCGGTGCCCTTGAAATTGAACGCGCCGACATAGGCGCGGGACATGACCTGCACGCCGCCAAGGTCGATGACGTCGGTGCCGCCGGAGATTTCTTCCCAGACGTTCTTGTTCGGGTCGAGCTTGTCGCGGCTCTGGTCGACATAGCCGATCTTGACCGTCTCGCCGAGGCGCATGGCGCCCTTGTCGGGCTGTTCCTGGCCGAGGATCATCTTGAACAGGGTCGACTTGCCGGCGCCGTTCGGGCCGATGACGCCGACAATGCCGCCGGGCGGCAGCTTGAAGTCGAGGTCTTCGATCAGGACATTGTCGCCGAAGGCCTTGCTGAGGCCGGCCGCCTCGAGCACGACGCCGCCGAGGCGCGGGCCGGGCGGGATGCGGATCTGCGCGGTCATCACCTGCTCGCGCTCTGCCTTGGAGGCCATTTCCTCATAGGCATTGATACGCGCCTTGGATTTCGCCTGGCGGGCCTTCTGGCCGGAGCGGACCCATTCGAGTTCCTTGGCCAGCGTCCGCTTGCGGCCGGTTTCTTCGCGGGCCTCCTGCTCCATGCGCTTGGCCTTCTGCTCGACCCAGCCGGAATAGTTGCCCTGGAACGGGTTGCCGCGACCGCGGTCGAGTTCGAGGATCCAGCTGGTGATGTCGTCGAGGAAGTAGCGGTCGTGGGTGACGAGGATGACGCAGCCGGGGAAATTGATCAGGTAGTTCTGCAGCCAGGCGACGGTTTCGGCGTCGAGGTGGTTGGTCGGTTCGTCCATCAGGATCATGTCAGGCTTGGACAGGAGCAGCGCGCAGATCGCGACGCGGCGGATCTCGCCGCCTGACAGGGTCGAGACGTCGGCGTCGTTTTCCGGGCAGCGCAGGGCTTCCATGGCCATCTCGATCTTGGAATCGATGTCCCAGGCATCGGCGGCGTCGATCTGCTCCTGCAGGGCGGTCATCTTCTCCATCAACTCGTCGGAATAGTCTTCGCCGAGCTGGCCGGAGACCGTGTTGAACTGGTCGAGCAGCTGCTTCTCCGGGCAGGAGGCGGCGATGTTGTCGAAGACGTTCAGCGTCGGGTCGAGTTTCGGTTCCTGCGGCAGGTAGCCGACCTTGATGCCCTCGGCGGCCCAGGCCTCGCCGGTGAAGTCCTTGTCGACGCCGGCCATGATGCGCAGGAGGGTCGATTTACCCGAACCGTTGACGCCGACCACACCGATCTTGGCATCCGGCAGGAAGTTCAGGTGGATGTTCTCGAAGACCTTCTTGCCGCCGGGATAGGCCTTGGTCAGGCCTTGCATGTGGAAAACGAACTGGGGACCGGCCATGGGCGGAGCTTCCTGCAGGATGGGGAGGGAGGATGTATCGCGGCGGTACTCGCGCGCGCGCGCCGGAAAATCAAGCCGTCAATGGCAATCCTAGTCCTGAAAACCCCAGCTGATCCGGCCTTCCTGTTCCAGCATTTCCAGCCATACGCGGTCATGGCTCGGGAAAATGGTCAGGTCCGGGTTGGCCTCCGAGAGGTCGTGCAGGGCGCGTATCTGGGCAGCGATAGCGGCGCGATCCTCGTTCGGATCGAACATGATCACCTGCGTGAAAACAGGCCGCTGCGTCAGCTGCTCGATGCCGGTCATCGTCCAGACAATATCCCCGATCATCAGGTATTCGTGGCCGTTCTCCAGCGTGACGAAGATCATCTGGCTTCCTGCCGTGTGACCCGGCATCGGAATGACGACGACGCCCGGTGCGATCAGCTGGATCGACCCGTCCAGACGTGGCGCCACGTCGCGCAGCGCCGGCGCAAGTTCGCCAATGGCAAATTGCGGCAGGCCCGCAACCTGTGGCGCATTCAGAACCAGCCGGGGAGCAAGCGCATCCGGGTCGGGGTGACGGGCAACGGCCATGACATGGTCGAGATGCTCATGCGTTATCAGCACCTGATCGGCGTGCAGCATGGCATCGGTCAGCCGGGCGTAGGCACCATCATCGAAGGCCCAGTCGGCTTGCGCCTGCACCATGCCTTCGGAGGTCTGGCGGTCCAGCGCGCCACCAACCACAATGCTGCTGCCCGGATAAACGATCTGAACCGAATTGTAGCTCGTCAGCCATTTGGCACCAAAGCCGCCTGCCCGTGCTGCAAACATCGGCGCGGAATCATGCCCGACTTCAAGCACGCGGATATCGGTCGGACGCTGGCCCGCGTCTTCCCGGGTGAGGCTGCGCCAGGCTTCAATGTCCATCAGCCCCGGCGCCGCCTTGGGCGCATGGCTGAAACCGACGAACAGCGACCAGCCAGCCGCAGCGACCACAACGCCAAGCGCTCCGGCGATCCCCAGAATCCATTTCAGCATTTCATGTCCTCCCTTTTGAGGCAGGCCTAGCAGCGTTGTGAACAGAATGGAATTTATTTATCGTTCAGAGTGTCTTGCCCGATGCTTGATTTCGCGCGCAAATAGCCTCCACTGGTCCTGGGAGTCCTGCAATGAGTGAACCGGCAGACCAGGCCAGACCGGCCGATGATGACATGACCCGCCTGTCGGGCTGGGATTCGCTGCTCGATGACCTGTTCGGGCTGAATGTGCGGGCCCTGCGGACGGTGGGTGTCGCGATTGCGCGGCCGTCGCGGGTGTTCAGCGGCGCGCGCGACCGGGACTGGCTCGACCGGTACACGCCGTCGCTGCGGCTGGTATTCACGCTGATGACCGCGACGGTCGTGCTGCGTTTTTTCTGGGGCGGGGACCAGTCCTCGCTGATGGCCAGCATAGAGAGCTATATTGCCAGCGTTCCGCCGGACCAGCTGCCGCTGGCCGATCCCGGCGAGGTCGCACAGCAATTGCTGAACCGGTTTTTCGTCCTGCTGCCATTCACCTATTTCGGCTGTCATTTCGTGACATCGCTGTTCGTGCGCGTGTGGGGCAAGGGCACGCCGGCACCGGTGCGGATCCGGCTGTATTTTGCGGCACTGTTGCCGGCACTCGCGGTCGGATTGTTGCTGACCGTGCCATACGGTCTGGTGCCGGTCGAATGGCTGGACGCCGTGACGCTGGTGAATGCAATGCTCGCACCGATGATCTATGCGGCCACCGTGTTTGCCGGGCTGGCACCGGTGTTCCGGGCCGGCGCGCGGGCATGGCGCGCCGTGCTGTTTGCCATGGTGGCCGTCCTGACCGACCTCATGGTGTCGTTCCTGACCTTCCTGCTGGCCTACATCTGGCTGTACGTCTGAGCAGTCTCAGCCCTTGCCGGTGCCGCTGCGGATGTGCTCGTCGCGACTCATGATGCTCTCAAGGCGTTCGAGTTCGAAGGCGGCCTTTCGGTTGCCGAGGCTTTCGGCCTGCTTGAACCAGCGCCAGGCTTCGGCGAAATCCGGCTCCTGCCCGTGGCCGCCGGCATGCGCAATGCCGAGATTGAAGGCGCAGCGGCTGTCGCCGAGGGCAGCGCCCCTGCCCCACCAGTCGCGGCCGGCATCGAATTGCTGAGGGCCGCCTTCGCCGGTCATCATCATGACACCGAGGTGGGTGATGGCGTCGACCTCGCCGAGTTCGGCGGCCGTCTCGAAGTAAATCCGGGCCATGCCGGGATCGGCCTGGCCGCCGAGGCCATGCAGCCACATGAACCCGAGATTGAACATGGCGGTCGGCAGGCCGGCTTGCGCGGCCTGGCTGTAATAGGCACGGGCGGCGGCAAGGTCCTGATGGACGCCCCGGCCGTGGTGCAGCATGGTTCCGAAATTGTTGGCAGCGCCGGGATGTCCCTCATCGGCGGCACGCCGCATCAGCGCGGCGGCGCGGGTCAACCCCTCGCCCCCTTCGCTTTCCGCCATCAAGGCGCAAGCCTGTTCGAAGGGTCCCACCCCGTTCTCCATGGTGTGTACCTTACGGTGGATGCAAAGGACTTCTAGAGGCAAAACTCAGTCGCGCAGGGGAAACACGAATTGCGCCGGAAAATTGAGCAGATTCGCCGATGACACAGGCATTCTTGAGGCTAGTGTCTGGGGCATGAATCGATCGATCCGTGGTTTGTTTTCCGCACTGATGCTGGGTGGCCTGGCGGCCTGCCACTCGGCCACTTCCCTTGTGACAAAGCCGCCGGAGACCGAATTCCAGATGCCGCAAGCAGGCGAACTGACCCTCGAACGGCTGTACGCCTCCCCATCCCTGTCCGGACCGGCGGCGCGGGCAGTGAAATTCTCTCCCGACGGCAAGCGGGTGACCTTCCTGAAGTCGCGCCAGGACGAGCAGAACCGGTTCGACCTGTGGCAGTTCGACGTGGCGACCGGACTGCCGTCCCTGCTGGTCGATTCGCGGCTGCTGGAGCCGGTGGATGTCGAATTGTCGGAAGCGGAAAAGGCGCTGCGCGAGCGCAAGCGGATCGCCGGGTCGAAGGGCATTGTCGACTATGACTGGGGCACGGCGGACACGATCCTGGTGCCGCTCGACGGAGACCTGCACCTGATCACGCTGACGGCGGAGGGGCCGGCTGTGCGCCGGCTGACTGACACGGACGCATTCGAGTACGACGCCAAGGTGTCGCCGAAAGGGACGTATGTAAGTTTCGTGCGGGATGGCGCGGTCTACGCGATCGACCTGGTGACCGGCGAAGAAAAGCGGCTGACGCCGGCGGCGGAGCCAGACAAGGCAATTGCGTATGGCGTGGCGGAATTCGTCGCGCAGGAAGAGATGCACCGCTTCACCGGCTACTGGTGGAGCCCGGACGAGCGCCATGTCGCCTATACGCGGGTCGACGAGAGCGGCGTCGATATCGTTCCCCGGTTCGACATCGCCGCCGACACGGTGACCGTGATCGAACAACGCTATCCGCGCGCCGGACGGCCGAATGCAGTGGTCGACCTGTATGTGAACGATCTTGAGGACGGGCGGGTGTCGCATCTCGGTACGATGGGGCCGGACGATTACCTGGCCCGGGTCAACTGGACCCGGCGCAGCCTGTGGTTCCAGACAGTGAACCGGGAGCAGACGGAAATCCGCTACAACCGGACCGACGGCCTGCCCTGGCGGATCTGGTCGCCCTACAAGGAAACCAACGAGGCCTGGGTGAACCTGTCGGAGGATTTCCGGGAATTGCCGGAGGATCGCATCCTGATGAGTACCGAGGAGGGCGGGATGCGGCATGCCCGCAGCATTCCCGCCGGAGGCAATGGCGAGGCGCTGCTGGTGACGCCGCCGGATGCCGTGATGGCGGGGATTGCCGGGCTGAGCGCCGACCGCAAGACGCTGTTCTATACGGGCTTCGCCGACACGCCGCTGGAACAGCATCTCTACAGTATCGGCATTCCCGATCCGGAGGATCTTGAACGGCGCGGCGTGGCGCAGTTGCCGGACTCGGTGTGCATCGACCTTGAGCCACAGTCCGCCCGCCTGCAGAGGAGCTGCCCGGAGCCGAAGCGGATCACAGAAGCCGGGCGCACATGGTCGGTGACGGTCAGCCCGGACGGGCAGAGCTTTGTCGGCACGTCCTCGTCACCGGGCCAGCCGCCGCAGACCGGCCTCTACCGGATCGACGGAACGCTGATCGGGTGGATCGAGGAGAATGCGCTGGACCGGCATCATCCGTACACGCCCTTCCTGAAGGACCATCTGGTGCCGGAATACGGTACGCTGGAAGCCGAGGACGGGCAGGCCCTGCACTACTCGATCCTGAAGCCGCTGGGGTTCGATCCGTCGCGAACCTATCCGGTGATCGTGGAGGTCTATGGCGGGCCACATGTCCAGACCGTGGCGCGGCAATGGGGGTCGATGTCCGACCAGTACCTGGCGCGGCATGGCTATATCGTGTTCCGGCTCGACAATCGCGGCAGCGACCATCGCGGGCGCCGGTTCGAGGACGTGATCCACCGGCGCACCGGCGGGCCGGAAGTGCGCGACCAGCTGGTGGGCGTCGAGTGGCTGAAGAGCCAGCCGTTCGTCGATCCGGAGCATATCGCCATCGAGGGCTGGTCATATGGCGGGTACATGACGCTGATGACCGTCCTGCAGGCGCCGCCCGGCACGTTCGCGG
>JBGSKI010000331.1:0-9601 GCA_041741315.1 Hyphomonas sp.
AAACGACATCAAGCGCATCATCGCCTATTCGACCTGTTCGCAGCTCGGCTACATGTTCGTGGCGATGGGCGTCGGCGCCTATTCGGTCGGCATGTATCATCTGTTCACCCATGCCTTCTTCAAGGCGCTGCTGTTCCTCGGGGCCGGTTCGGTGATCCACGGCATGCACCATGAGCAGGACATGCGCAAAATGGGCGGCCTGGCCAGGTTCATGCCGCTGACCTATGCAGCCATGCTGATCGGCACGATTGCAATCATCGGCCTCGGCATCCCGCATTCCCAGATCGGCTTTGCCGGCTTCTTCTCGAAGGATGCGATCCTTGAGAGCGCCTTTGCCGGGTCGATGGCGCATGTCTCTTTCGCGCAGATGGCGTTCTGGTTCGGCATTCTCGCCGCCTTCCTGACCAGTTTCTATTCCTGGCGCCTGATCTACATGACCTTCCATGGGCCGATGGCGTCGGAAGCGTCCGCCCACGATCATGCGCACGACCACGATCACGCGCATGTGGCCGATGTGGCGCATGACAATCACGGCCACGACCATGGTCATGATCACACGCCGCACGAGAGCCCGCTGACCATGCTGATCCCGCTGGGCCTGCTCAGTCTCGGCGCAATCGGCGCGGGCTTCTATTTCCACGACTTCTTCGTCGACCACTTGAGCGAAAGCTTCTGGGCCGGTGCGATCTATCGCGCGTCCGAGAACCACATCCTGCATGCCCGTCACGATGTGCCGGAATGGGTGATCTATGCGCCGCTGGTCGTCACGCTGGGCGGTCTCCTGCTCGCGACGTTGACATATTTCTTCAATCGCGGCTTCGGCAAGAAACTGGCCGACAGCGGCGGGCCGATGCACGCGCTGTTCTACAACAAATGGTATTTCGACGAGATCTACCAGGCGACGCTGGTGCGCGGCGCGGCTTTCCTCGGCAACATCTTCTGGAAGGCCGACAAGAGTGTCATCGATGCGGCCGGTGCCGACGGCATGGCCAAGCTGGCCTGGTTCGGCGCGCGCCGCCTGTCGGCCATGCATACCGGATATCTTTATCACTACGCGTTCGTGATCATCGGTGCCGCGCTCGTCTTCGGAGCGGTCGTCTGGATGCGCGCCGGGGGAGTTCACTGATGGGCGGTTTTCCCATTCTTTCGGCCGTCACCTTCCTGCCACTGGTGGGTGCACTGATCATCATGCTGATCCGTTCGGCGACGGCGGGCGGCCGCAAGGCGGACAGCCCGGCGGATGGCCATACGGCCCTGCTCGCGGGTCTCGTCATTTCCGGCGCGACCTTCGTGGCATCGTTAGCGGCGCTCTATTATTTCGATGCCTCGAAAGAAGGCTACCAGCTGGTCGAGCAATACCCGTGGTACCGCACGATCAGCTACAAGCTCGGCATAGACGGCATGTCGCTGTCGCTGGTCGTGCTGACCACGTTCCTGACGCCGATCTGCCTTCTGGCCAGCTGGAACGCGATCCACACGCGGGTGACGGAATACGTCGTCGCCTTCCTCGTGCTCGAGACGTTCATGATCGGCGTGTTCACGGCGATGGACCTCGTCCTGTTCTATATATTCTTCGAGGCTGGCCTGATCCCGATGTTCCTGATCATCGGCATCTGGGGCGGCAAGGACAAGATCTACGCGGCGTTCAAGTTCTTCCTCTACACGCTGCTCGGCTCCTTGTTCATGCTGGTCGCGGTTGTCTACATGTACCTCGCCGCCGGCAGTTCCGATTTCGAGGTGCTGGAGAAGTTCGCCTTCGCGCCATCGGTGCAGACATGGCTGTGGCTGGCCTTCATGGCGTCCTTCGCGGTGAAACTGCCGATGTGGCCGGTGCACACATGGCTTCCGGATGCGCACGTCCAGGCGCCGACGGCGGGCTCGGTCATCCTGGCCGGCGTGCTGCTCAAGATGGGCGGCTACGGGTTCCTGCGCTTCTCGCTGCCGATGTTCCCGGATGCGAGCCACCTGTTCCAGCCGGCCATGTTCGCGCTGGCGGTGGTGGCCATCGTCTACACCTCGCTCGTCGCCTGGCGGCAGACCGACATGAAGAAGCTGATCGCCTATTCCTCGGTCGCGCACATGGGCTTTGTCACGCTCGGCGTGTTCTCGTTCACCGAGGCCGGCGTACAGGGCGCGATCTTCCAGATGCTCAGCCACGGGATCATTTCCGGCGCGCTGTTCCTGATCGTCGGCGTTGTCTACGACCGGATGCATACCCGCGAGATCGCGGCTTATGGCGGCCTCGTGCACCGGATGCCGGTGTATGCGACCCTGTTCATGCTGTTCACCATGGCAAACGTCGGCCTTCCGGGCACCAGCGGCTTCGTGGGGGAAATCCTCACCATGGTCGGCGGCTTCCAGGCATCGACATGGGCAGCGGCCGGCGCCGCACTCGGCGTGATCTTCTCGGCCGTCTACATGCTGACGCTCTACCGCCGGGTCGTGTTCGGGCAGATTACCAATCCGGCCCTGAACGGCATTGCCGACATGAACCGGATCGAACTCGTGTGCATCGTTCCGCTCGCGCTGCTGACCCTGCTGTTCGGGGTCGCGCCGAACCTGATTTTCAACATGACCGAAGGGGCCGCGCTACGGATCCTTTCGCTGATGGCCGGAGGCTGACCCGCCATGCTCGACCTGAATGCCATCATCCAGGCGATCGGGCCTGAACTCTGGCTCGCTGCGGCGGGCCTGCTCGGCGTGCTGCTGGGCGCAGTCCTGAAGGACGCGTTCAACGGCCTCGCATTCAAGTTCGGCACGGTGGCCCTCGCAGGCGCTGCCGCAATTGCTGCCATCAACTACCAGGGCGGCGATGCGTTCGGCGGCCTCGTTTCGACCAACACGTTCGTGAACTTCGCCAAGATCGTCAGCTTCTCGGTCGGCGCGCTGGCATTGATCATGTCGGAAGGTTTCCTGAAGCGGCACGATACCAGCCGCTACGAATATGCCCTGCTGACGATCTTCGCGTGCCTTGGCATGGGTATCATCCTGTCCGCGTCGGACCTGATGACACTCTACATGGGCGTCGAGACGCTGAGCCTGTCCTCCTATGTCCTGGCGGCCTTCCACAGGGATTCGGTCCGGTCGTCGGAAGCCGGCCTGAAATACTTCATTCTCGGCGCGCTCGCCTCGGGCATGCTCCTGTACGGCGCATCGCTGGTCTACGGTTTCTCGGGCTCGACGAATTACGCCGCCATCGCCGCGGCGCCGGAATCGGTCGGCATGATGTTCGGCATGGTGCTGATGATTGTCGGCCTGGCATTCAAGATTTCTGCGGCGCCGATGCACGTCTGGACGCCCGACGTTTATGAAGGCGCGCCGACTCCCGTCGGTGCCTTCTTCGCGTCCGCGCCGAAAATGGCGTCCATGGCGATGTTCGCAAACGTAATGTTCCAGGTGTTCGGCAATGATATGGACCAGTGGCAATTGATCGTGTCGATCATTGCCGGCCTGTCGATGCTGGTTGGCTCGTTCGGTGCGCTGATGCAGACCAATATCAAGCGCCTTTTGGGATATTCGTCGATCGCCAATGTCGGCTATGCGCTGGTTGCCGTTGCGGCTGGCCAAACGGCCGGAGCTGGCGCGCTGCTGATGTTCATGACGATCTATGTGATCTCTGCGCTTGGCCTGTTCGCCGGTGTGCTCGCCATGCGCCGCCAGGGCGGCATGGTCGAGGGGATCAGCGAACTCGGCGGCCTGATGCGCATGCGCCCGTGGCTGGCCCTGTCGCTGTCGATCCTGATCTGGTCGATTGCGGGCCTGCCGCCATTCGGCGGCTTCTTCGGCAAGCTGGCCGTGTTCGAGGCCGGTATCGACGCGGGGCTCTACCCGCTGGCAATCATCCTGGTGATCGCGTCGGTCGTGTCGCTCGGATACTACCTCCGCCTGATCAAGATCATGTGGTTCGATGAGCCGACCGAACGGTTCGAGGCCATCGACGGGCCGGTCACGCTGATCGTCCTGATCAGCGCACTCGTCGCCGGCTTCGTGTTCATGTTCTTCATCTACCAGCTCGGCGCATGGACAGACCTTGCGGCCCTGGGGCTTGGCGCTTGAACGCTGGCTGGCCCGTCCACCACTTCCGGACGATCGACAGCACCAATACCGAGGCCCGGCGCCGCGCGCAGGCGGGCGATTTCGAGGATTGCTGGATCGTCGCGGACACACAGACAGCGGGCCGTGGCCGGTTGCAGCGGGTCTGGGAGTCGCCGGAGGGAAACCTGTTCTCCACCGCCCTGTTCCGCGAGCCGGGCGGGTTTGCTGTCGCTGGGAGGCTGCCCTTCGCCGCCGCCCTTGCGGTGACCGACACGGCCCTGCATTTCGCGCCGGAGGCCGACCCGCGCGTCAAATGGCCGAACGATGTGCGTGTGGCTGGCGCGAAGCTCTCGGGAATCCTGATCGAGACCGGCACCGACCCGGCCGGTGGCCTCTGGATCGCGGCCGGGATCGGCATCAATGTCGCCGACGCGCCATCGGCCGCCGGTCAGAGCGCGACCTGTCTCCGAACGCTTGCCGGAGGCGCGCGCATCGAAGCGGCGGATGTCTTCCTGGTCCTGTCGGACAGGTTCGACCGCCGCCTCCAGCAGGCGCGCGAGTCCTTCTCCGGGGTCCGGACCGACTGGCTCGCCCGGGCCGAGGGCCTCGGCAACACGGTGCGGGTCAATACCGGCGCGGTGCCGGTCGAAGGCGTGTTCACGGACATGGCCGCCGATGGTGCCATGATCGTGACATTGCCGGACGGCACGCGACAGACGATAAGGGCAGGCGACGTAAACCTGATAGGAAGGACATGAGCGGCATGTTGCTCGCGATCGATGTGGGGAACACGAACACCGTGTTCGGTGTGCATGACGGCACGGACTGGGTCAATCAGTGGCGCAGCGCCACGGATGCGACCAAGACCGCCGACGACCACGCCGCCTGGCTCTGGCGTCTCGCCGACATGTACGGCGTCGATCTCAAGCAGATCGACGGTTGCGTGATCTCGACCGTGGTTCCGCAAGCGGTATTCAACTTCCGCAATCTCGCCCGCCGCTACCTGAATGTCGAACCGATGTTCATCGGCGATCCGAACCTGAAGACCGGCATCGAAATCCGCATCAAGCGCCCCGAACAGGTCGGCGCGGACCGGATCGTCAGCGCCCTCGGGGCGCACATGGTCTATCCCGGCAACCTGATCGTCATCGACAGCGGCACGGCGACCACGTTCGACATCGTGGCCTCGGATGGCGGGTTCGAGGGCGGCATCATCTCGCCGGGGATCAACCTGTCCATGAAGGCGCTGCACGATGCGGCGGCCCAGTTGCCGCGCATTGCCATCCAGCGTCCGCCCCAGGTGATCGGCCAGGATACGATCAGCGCCATGCAGTCCGGTATCTTCTGGGGCTACATTGATCTCATCGACGGGCTGGTGCGCCGCATCAAGGCAGAGTACGGGAAGCCCATGAAGGTCGTCGCGACCGGCGGTGTCGCCTCCCTGTTCGAGGGCGCGAGCGAGACCATCGACATCTACGACCAGGATCTCCTCATCCGGGGACTCCTCGAAGTCTACAGGCTCAACAGCTAGGAAATCATGGCGGACACGGCGCAAAGCACGGACGAACTCGTATTCCTGCCGCTTGGCGGCTGTGGCGAAATCGGGATGAACCTCAATGCCTATGGCTATGGCCCGAGGCATGCGCGCCGGTGGATCATTGCCGACATGGGCGTCACCTTCGGCGGGGCGGACACGCCGGGCATCGACCTGATCTGCGCCGATCCGGACTATCTCGCCGGCGAGCAGATCGACGCGGTCTTCCTGACGCACGCGCATGAGGACCATATCGGCGCGGTCGGCCTGATCTATCCGCGCCTGCGCACCAAGGCACCGATCTATGCGACGCCGTTCACGGCGGAACTCGTGAAAAGCAAGATGTCGGAGCGCGGTGTCGATGCGCGATGGCTGAAGACGATTGCGCTCGGCGCGACGATCAAGGCGGGCCCGTTCGAGGTCACCTACGTGACGCTCACCCACTCCATTCCGGAGCCGAACGCCCTCGCCATCCGCACCCCGGCCGGGCTGATCCTGCATACTGGCGACTGGAAGATCGATCCGGATCCGCAGATCGGCTCGACCACCGACATTACCGGCCTCACGGCGCTCGGGGACGAAGGCGTCCTCGCCATGGTCTGCGATTCCACGAACGTGTTCGAGGAAGGCGAGTCCGGGTCGGAGGATTCCGTCCGCCTGGGCCTGATCGACCTGATCGGCCAGCAGACCCAGGCCGTCGCGGTGACAACCTTTGCCTCGAACGTCGCGCGGGTGAAATCGATCATCGAAGCTGCGGATGAAGCCGGACGGCATGTCTGCCTTGTGGGGCGCAGCATGCACCGGATTACCGATGCCGCAAAAGCGGTCGGCATCCTGTCGCCGCGCCTCGAATTCATCAGCGAGAGCGACGCAGGACTCCTGCCATCGGAAAACATTCTCTACCTCTGCACCGGTAGTCAGGGTGAGGCCCGTGCCGCGTTGACGCGCATCGCCCGGGGCGACCATCGCCATGTCTCGCTGCATGAAGGCGACACGGTGATTTTCTCGTCGCGCCAGATTCCCGGCAACGAGAAGGAAATCTTCAGCCTGCAGAACCTGCTGGCCGAACAGGGTGTCCGCGTGATCACGCCGCGCATGGTGCCGCAGAAGATCCACGTGTCCGGCCATCCGTGCCGCGACGAGCTGCGCCGGATGTACCAGTGGGTGCGGCCGCGCATTTCCGTGCCCGTGCATGGCGAGCGGCGGCACATCATGGAACATGCGGCCTATGCCAAGTCTCTGCAGGTCGCCGAGGCGGTGACGCCGCGCAATGGCAGTCTCGTGCGCCTTGCGCCGGGTCCGGCGGAAATCATCGATCTCGTTCCCGCCGGACGCCTGCTGCTGGATGGCAACACGCTGGTGCCGGAAGGCGCGCAGGGGATCGAGGAACGGCGGCGGTTGTCCTTCGGCGGCCTGATCTTCGTCACCCTGTCGATCGATGAGGCTGGCGACGTGGTCGACGGTCCCGTCATCGTCGTGAAGGGCTTTTCGGAGGCCGACGGACGCCTCGCCGATGAAAGCATCGAGGCGCTGGACGAAGCGGCCGAAAAGGCGGTCTCCGGCATGAAGCGCAAGGACCGGCTGGAAGACGAGCCCGTGGAACGCACCATCGGGCGCGCGCTTCGAAAGGCCGCAGAGACAGCCTTCGGTCACCGGCCGACAATCGAAATAGTTGTCCTCAGGAACTAGTCTCATGAAAGAATTCAGGATCGGACCGCTCAACCATGTCGGTGTGGCCGTCCCCAATCTCGAAGAGGCCTGCGAAACCTATCGCACGCTCTACGGCGCCACGGATATCACGACACCGTTCGACATGCCGGAGCAGGGCGTCAAGGTCTGCTTCGTGAACCTGCCGAACAGCCAGATCGAGCTGATCGAACCCCTGAACGAGCAATCGCCAATCCACAATTTCATCCAGAAGAACCCCAAGGGCGGCCAGCACCACATGTGCTTCGAGGTGGATGACATTCACCAGGCGGTCGAGGAGATGGGCAAGCGCGGCGCGACCGTTCTCGGCAAGCCGCGCATCGGGGCCCATGGCACGCTGATCATCTTCGTCCATCCGAAGAATTCCAACGGTGTCCTGATCGAGCTGATGGAAACCCCGGAAGGTCACCACTGATGGGCTTGATGTCCGCCCTGGTCGTGTTCACGCTCGGCTGGTGGATCACGTTCTTCGCGGTCCTGCCGATTGGCGTGCAGAGCCAGTGGGAAGACGGCTCGACCGTCGAAGGCACCGAAGAAGCGGCGCCCAAGAACCCGATGCTGGCGAAGAAGGCCCTCTGGGCGACCATCGGTGGGGCCGTGATCACGCTGATCGCTGCGCTGGTCGTGCCACGGCTGCTTGCGGAATAGGGCCGCCTCCGGCTAGTTGAGCCGCAATCAATAGAAATTTCCCGGGGAATCGATGCGCCTTTCCAAATACTTCCTGCCGGTCTCCAAGGATGCTCCGGCGGATGCGGCCATTGTGTCCCACCAGCTGATGCTGCGCACCGGCATGATCCGCCAGAACGGCGCGGGCATCTATTCCTGGCTGCCGCTCGGCCTGCGCGTGCTCAAGCGGATCGAGCAGATCGTGCGCGAGGAGATGAACCGGGCAGGGGCCATCGAGATGCTGATGCCGACCCTGCAACAGGCCGACCTGTGGCGGGAATCCGGCCGGTACGATGCGTACGGCAAGGAAATGCTGCGCATCCAGGACCGGCACGAGCGCGACATGCTCTACGGGCCGACCAACGAGGAGAACGTCACCGACATCTTCCGCCGGCACGTGAAAAGCTACCGGCAGCTGCCGCTTAATCTCTATCATATCCAGTGGAAGTTCCGCGACGAGATCCGGCCCCGCTTCGGCGTAATGCGCGGCCGCGAGTTCCTGATGAAGGACGCCTACAGCTTCGACGTCGATCACGAGGCGGCGCGGCGCGCTTACGACAACATGTTCCTGGCCTATCTGCGCACCTTCAAGCGCATGGGCCTGACCGCCATTCCGATGCAGGCCGAGACCGGCCCGATCGGTGGCAACATGAGCCACGAGTTCCAGATCCTGGCACAGACCGGCGAGAGTGCGGTCTACTACGACGCCGCGTTCGAGCAGATCGACTTCGCCACCCACGACCTCGACCCCGAGCAGCTCAAGTCGCTCTATGCCGCCGCGGACGAGAAGCACGACCCGGCGGCCTGCCCGATCCCGGCCGACCGCCTGCGCTCGGGCCGCGGCATCGAGGTCGGGCACATCTTCCATTTCGGCACCAAGTACTCCAAGGCCATGGGTGCTACGGTCATGGCCGCGGACGGCACCGAGGTGCCGGTCGAGATGGGCTCCTACGGCATCGGCGTGTCGCGGCTGGTGGGTGCCTTGATCGAGGCGTTCCATGACGAGAAGGGCATCGTCTGGCCCGAGAGCGTGGCTCCGTTCAAGCTCGGCCTGGTCAACCTGCGCCCGGACGATGCGACGACGACGGCACTTGCCGAGGATCTCTACGGCCGCCTGCATGCGCTGGGCGTCGAGGTCCTGATGGATGATCGCGACGAGAGGGCGGGAGTCAAGTTCGCGACCATGGAGCTGATCGGCCTGCCCTGGCAGGTGGTGGTCGGCCCGCGCGGTGCGGCCGAGGACCGGGTCGAGTTGAAGAACCGGGCCACCGGCGAGAAGGAGGACATCTCGGCGGTGATGCTCGTGGAGCGCTTCGCCTCCTGATGGCCTTCGGTCGCTTCGAGCGCCTGGTCGCCTGGCGGTACCTGCGGCCGACCAGGGGCGAGGGCTTCATCTCCGTGATCGCGGGCTTCGCCCTGGTCGGGATCGCCCTGGGCGTCGGCACGCTGATCGTGGTGCTGGCCGTGATGAACGGCTTTCGCGCCGAGCTGCTGGGGCGCGTGCTGGGCGTCAACGGCCACGCCACCGTCATCAGCGGCCCGGCCGGCATTCCCAATTTCGACGGGCTGGTGACCGGACTGCAGGGCGCCCCGGGGCTGGTCGGGATCATGCCCTATGTCGAGGGGCAGGTGATGGCGAGCGCCAACGGCGTCGCGTCC
>JBGSKI010000332.1:0-20394 GCA_041741315.1 Hyphomonas sp.
GGCGAGACGCTGCTGGTGCATGGCGCGAGCGGCGGCGTCGGCCTCGCCGCTGTCGATGTCGGCAAGCTGCTCGGCGCGACCGTGATCGCGACATCGACCTCTGACGACAAGCTCGCGCAGGTGATGGCCCGGGGCGCCGACCACGGAATAAATGTCACCGGCGGCTTTCGTGAGAAAGTGAAGGACCTGACCGGCGGGCGCGGCGCGGATGTGATCTTCGACCCGGTCGGCGGCGACGTATTCGATGAAAGCGTGCGCTGTATCGCGTTCGATGGACGGTTGCTGGTGATCGGCTTCACATCCGGACGCATTCCGTCCGTCAATGTGAACATGCCGCTGATCAAGGGATTCTCCGTGGTCGGCGTTCGTGCCGGCGAATATGGCCGGCAGTTCCCCGAGCGCGGCCGCGAAAACATGGCGGCGATCTGGAAATGGGCTGCAGAGGGAAAATTGCGCCCGCATATTCATGCCGAGCGGCCTCTCGAAGACTGGCGCGAAGCCTACCAGATGCTTGCCGGACGCCAGGTCGTCGGCAAGTTTGTGCTGCATCCATAAGAATCAAACACCAACAAGGAAACGCCTCATGTCATCAACGCTCCCTGCTACTTCGCTCCAGCTCCGGTCCCTCATTACGGCAGACGGCAAGCTCGAACTGTCACTTGAAGATGTGGCTGTTACGCCGCCCGGCCCCGATGAGGTGGTGGTCAAGGTTCAGGCGACGCCGATCAATCCTTCCGACCTCGGACTCCTGGTCGGACCGGCGGACCTGTCGGCGGCCGTGCAGGGCGGCACAAAGGATCGCCCCACGGTGACCGCCATGGTCGGCGAAGCGGGCCTGCGGGCGATGAAACCCCGGATCGGCCAGTTCCTGCCGGTCGGCAATGAAGGCGCGGGCATCGTCGTGGCTGCCGGCGAGTCGCCTGCCGCTCAGTCCCTGATGGGCAAGATGGTCACCTGCCTCGGCGGGGAAATGTATTCGCAATACCGCAAGCTGAATGTCGCCCAGTGCATGGAACTTCCGGCGGGAACGACGGCAGCGGAAGGCGCGTCCTGCTATGTCAACCCGCTCACCTCGCTGGCGTTTCCGGAGACGATGCGCGCCGAGGGCCACACCGCCATCGTGCACACGGCGGCGGCGTCAAACCTCGGCCAGATGCTGGTGAAGATTTGTCTCGCGGACGGTGTCCCCTTGGTCAACATCATGCGCAAGCAGGAGCAGGCGGACATCCTGCGCAAGATCGGCGCGAAACATATCGTCGATTCCACATCGCCGACCTTCATGGAAGACCTCATCGTCGCCCTCGTAGAAACCGGCGCGACGATCGGTTTCGACGCCATTGGCGGCGGCCCGTTGGCCGGACAGATTCTCGTGGCCATGGAAGCCGCCGCCAGCCGCAAGATGAAGGAATACAGCCGCTACGGATCGGGCCAGGAAACGCAGGTCTATATCTATGGGCGGCTCGACATGTCGCCGACCATCCTGCCGCCGGGTGTCGGGTTTGCATGGAATCTCGGCGGCTTCCTGCTGACGCCATTCCTGCAGAAGGCGGGGGCGGATGTTCGGGCCCGGATGCGCGCGCGCGTGCTGGCTGAACTGAAGACGACCTTCGCCAGCCACTACACCAAAACCCTGTCGCTGGCCGAGGCGCTGCACCTTGATACGCTGAAGGCCTACAATGCGAAGGCGACGGGTGAGAAATACCTGATCGATCCGAGTCTCTAATGCATCGAGATGATTCCAGGAATCATCTCGATGCTTCAGGCTTATTATCTGGTTGCGGCGTGTACCCGAAAACCGGGTCCACTTTTCGGCGCGCCGCTCTAGCTCAAACGGTCGGCGGCCACTTTGATGGAGTGGTCGCGGGCCTTGAAGAGGACGATGTCGGCGTTGTGCCTGAGAGGGGCAATGTTCTCTCTCAGGTTGGGCAGGTTTATCCGCTCCCAGACGGATTCGGCAAACGCCATCAGTTCCGGCTCGGACATGTGCAGGAAGTTGGCGTAGAATGACGAAGAGTCTTCCCGCGCAGCATTCCACAGGCGCACGAAGCGCTCGAGGAACCATGCGAGCAGGTCTGCTTCATCCGCATCCAGATAGATCAGGACGTCCGGTTCGCTGGTATCGCGTGGCGGCGGGGAGAGCGGCTGGAAGCCGAGGCCTTCAAGGATGAAGATGTCGGGCTGGCGTATGGTTCGTGCGAGCGCCGGGTCCACGTCATAGGTCACGTGACTATAGGCCGGGAACTCTGCTGCCCCTGCGCGCAGGTTTCTCAAGGCCCCGCCGATAGCTTCGGTGTCATAGCTTTCCGGGAATCCCTTGCGCAAGGTGAGGCCGCGCTCCGCCAGCACACTGTTCGGAAACAGAAACCCGTCCGTAGACACCGTTTCCACGCGCAACTCATGATCCAGCAGGTCCGCGAGATTGCGCGCCAGCGTCGTCTTTCCGGATGCGACCGAGCCCGTCAGGCCAGCAACCAGTGCCCCGCGCTGGCGTACCAAGTGCTCGAGCCTTTGCGAGAGCTCGATGAGTCCCGCGTTCATTGCTGCTTCACCGCTGCTCATGCCTGACGCTCCGGGGCGATCCTGTCAGACCGTGCGCTTCGCCTTGTCCTTGGCATTGGTTGCCTCGATAGCGGCGCGGGCGGCCGTCCATTGTTCGTCGCTCCAGGCCGTCAGCATCGCGAAATTGCCACCGGACGCATTGTACATCGCGCCGTCGATCGCGATGGTCTGGCCGTTGATATATTCCGCACCGGGCGCCATCAGTAGCACGGCAAGGTTCACCAGTTCGTGCATCTCGCCGACGCGGCCCATCGGGTTGGCGACGCCGGAATCCATGCGCTTTGCGCCGTCCGCATCCGGAGCAAGGCGCTTTGACATGCCTTCGGTGGGGAAGGGGCCGGGCGCGATAGCATTGAAGCGCAGGCCATAGCGGCCCCATTCCACGGCCAGGCTTTGCGTCATCGTGTTGACGGCGGCTTTCGACATGGCCGACGGCACGACGAACGGGCCGCCATTCCACACCCATGTGGTCAGGATCGAGCAGACGCTGCCGCGCTGTTTCTGGGAAATCCAGCGCTTGCCGATATCCTGCGTCATGTAGAACGTGCCGCGGAACACGATGTTCGAAATCGCATCGAACCCGCGGATCGACAGGTCTTCGGTGCGCGAGATGAAATTCCCGGCGGCATTGTTGACGAGGCCGGTGAGCGGACCGTGCTTGGCCCAGATTGAATCGTTCATATCGGTGATGGCCTCTGCGACACGGATGTCGCAGGCGTGCGGCACGACCTTGCCGCCATGCATTTCCATCAGTTCCGCCGCCGTTTCCTCACAGACCGCGCCGCGCCGGCCGCAGATGTGCACTTCTGCGCCAAGCTTCAGGAACCCCTCCGCCATTTCCTTGCCCAGTCCGGTGCCACCGCCCGTCACCAGGATGCGCTCGCCCGACATCAGGCTGTCCTTGAACATCAGCTTCGAGGTATCCATCGGTCTTTTCCCTTACTCTTTATGAGGGTAGACTATAATCGGAAGCGACGCGGAGGCATCCCATGAATCGTAATCTTCTGGCCGGAATATTTGCGCTTGGCGTCGCGGGAACCGCCTCGGCGGGGCCGCATGACGTCTTCGGACTGTTTGCAACAGAATCCGGCAACTCGCATATCGAGATCGCCGATTGCGGTGACGGCAGTCCGTGCGGCAGGGTGATCTGGATCGATCCGAAGAGCGTGCCCGCCGGCAAATCGGTCGATACGGTGACCGATGCGAACGGCGACAAGGTGCTAGGCCTTACGCTGCTCGACGGGTTCCGCAAGAAAAAGTCGAACTGGGCGGACGGCCGGATCTATGATCCGGAAGCGGGCAAGACCTACGGGTCGCGGCTGAAGCTGCTTGATAATGGCCAACTGGAAGTAAAGGGCTGTATCGGCCCGATCTGCCAGACGCAACACTGGCCGCCGGTCACCGCCGGCCAGGTCGGAACCTCCAGATAGGCGGGTCTACTTCCGGAATGGCGCCGAGATCACCCGCCAGACGATCCAGAGCGGCAGCACAACGGTCGCCCCGGCGAGGGCCGGCTTCCAGAAATTGCGGATCATCCAGCCCGTAGCGGCGAGCGCCTGCCTCAGGACCGAGGCCAGCGCGCCGACGATGTCTGTATCCGGATTGGAAGGATTGAAATTCGACGCCATCACGAAAAACCCGACCAGGACACACAGTCCGATCAGCTTGAGTGCGCCCCACGGACTGATCCCGAACACTTTCAGCAACAGCGAGCGGGGCTTTTTCGCAGGGGCTGTTGCGGCGGGTTCGACCGGTGCGGCCGATTGATTCACGGGCGGGTCGACGGGGTCAGTCATTGACCTTTACCTCCGGTTCGCCGGTCTCTCCACCGTGGATGATGCCCTTGTACGGCACGTTGACCTGGTGCGGGTAGGGGATCGACACGCCGGCGGCATCGAAGGCTTCCTTGACGCCTTTGGTGAGGTCCGCGCGCACATCGATGAATTCCGGCGTGGCGACAAAGGCGCGCAGGCGCAGTTTCACGCTCCAGTCTGCCAGCGCGTGCACACCAACCCAGGTCTCGTCCTTGCCAAGGACGCGCGGATGCGCGTTTGCGACATCGCGCACGATCTCCAGCGCCTTGTCCATATTGTCTTCGTAGGAAATGTCGAAATACAGGTCGAGGCGACGGCGCGTCTGCCGCGTATGGTTGACCAGCGGATCGCCCCAGACCTTGTCATTGGTCAGCGAGACGACCTTGTTGTCGATCTGCTTGATTGAGGTCAGGAAGGGGGAAATCTCAAGCACTTCGCCATCAAGACCGGCTACCGAGACATAGTCACCAATCCGGAACGGCCGGAAGATCGCCAGCATGATGCCGGCTGCGACGGCTTTTAGCGTATCCTGTAGCGCGAGGCCGATGGCGAGGCCGGCGGCACCAAGCAGCGCGGCCAGCGATGCGGTCGGAAAGCCGAGCTGGGTCAGCGCAAACACGATGGCTACAGCGAAGATCAGGTATTTGAACAGGGAGGCGGCGAAGGCGAACAGCGTGTCGTCTGCGCCGGCACGGCGGTGCGCCTTCTGGCCGAAGCGGCGAAGGGACCGGGCGACGCTGTTGGCGATAACGACCGCGATGACGAGCACAGCAACGGCCGTGATGGCCCCTGGCCCGCGCTTTTCGATCAGCGCTCTCCAGTCGTATCCAGCCAGACCGAGCGGGATCGGACTGAGCAGGATCAGCGTGAAGATGCGGGAGATCGAGGCGGCAAAGTCCCAGGTCGAGCCTTCGAACTCCTTGGATTTCGAGATTGCACGGTGCCCGATCAGCAGCACCAGCCGGCGCACCAGCGACGACACCAGCAGCACGGCGAATGCCGACAGCAGGACCATGCCCCACTGCTCGACGAAGGGCTCTATGGCGACGGCCCAGGCCGGCCAACCGGTCGTATCGATCTCAAAGTTCATACCGCGAGTTCATGTCATGCGCCGCGCACACGTTCAACTGGCGGGTTTGGTGACATTGACCTGATGGGGATACGGGATGGAGATGCCTGCGGCATCAAGGGCGTCCTTGACAGTTTCGATGAGGGCCCAGCGGGCCTCCCAATAGTCGGACGTGTTGACCCATGGCCGTGCGACGATGTCGACCGAACTCGCGCCCAGTTCATGAACGCGCACAACGGGGGCCGGGTCTTTCAGGATGCGCGGATCGGCCTTGATCGCGTCCTCGATCACCCGCATCGCATTCTGCATGCCGTCGCCATAATCGATGCCGAACACCAGGTCGATGCGCCGCGTCGGATAGCCGGCATAGTTCTTGATCACGCCCTCGATGGCCTGGCTGTTTGGCACGATGACCTGCACATTGTCAGGCGTCGCAAGGATCGTCTGGAAAAGGTTGATGTCTTTCACCGTGCCGCCCTGGCCTGCGATCTCGACATAGTTGCCGACGTTGTAAGGGCGGAACAACATGATCATGATGCCGGACGCGATATTGCCGAGCGCCCCTTGCAGCGACAGGCCGATAGCCAGCGTCATGGCACCAAGGATGGCAACGAAACTGGTCGCCTGGACGCCGAACAATTGCAGCGAGGCGATCAGGGTTGCGGCTGTCAGGAACCAGCGGACGAGCGAGGCAAAGAAGCTGCCGAGCGTCTCGTCTATGTTCGGGCGTTTCACGGCCTGCTTGCGCACGAGGCTCGCCATCCAGCCGGACAGGCGCAGGCCAATGATCAGAACGAGCAAGGCGCCGAGCGCTTTGAGTCCCCATGCCGCGAGCACAGGCCAATGCTCTGCCAGCTGGGCGTCCCAGTCGATGTTCCCGAATATGTTCATGCAAATCTCCGTATCGTATCAGGCGGGGATCGTGGTTCCATCCGCACCCCGGAAGAGGCGCAGCGACAGGATCAGGATCCCGGATACTCCGGTCATGATGGCCAGCCAGCCCATGTCCATGACCGTCAGATTATTGGCGATAATGCCTATGAGGCCCCACGAAAGGGCTGCGAAAAACCACAGGCTGCGCGACACATATCGCGCAAACACCCAGGCACAGAACGCGGCAAATCCCAAAACGATCCACAGCATTTGCCAGGGTAGGTCGGTCGGGCCGAGCGTTGTGAAATTCCGTATCGTAAGCGGTACAGAAATCGCAACCGCAACGCTGATCCATCCTGACAACAATCCCGTCGCAGCGTCAGCACACAGCTTGCCCGGGCTGCCGCCCATGCCGCGTATCCGGTCGAACCGGGCGGCGGCGAACCATGCGGCGCCTGCAATCGGGAAGAGGAGGATGAAATCGAGAACCTGGGAGACGATGAACTGCGCGCAGACCATCCAGACGACATTCGCTGCGCCTGCGACGGCCAATGGAACCCCGACTTGAAGCATCCATGGCTCGCGTTTGATCAAGGTCAGAATGGCGAACAGGAGATAGGCGGCAAAGATCACGCCCCAGATGGCAAAGAACGCCGGCAGCGGTTGCTCCGGCCCCTCGGCAAGACGCGGGCCAGACCCGATCGGCGTGCCGATTCCGAGAATGCTGGCCAGTCCTCCGGAGAGGGGTTGGAGTACGCCCATGGCGACGAGAAGACCGGGAAGGAATCGTTTCATGGCATCTATATGGCGCGCGTCGCCGTGACGGCAAATGCAGTCCAACTGAAAAAAAGCAATGCAGACGGGCTTTTTTGCGCTATTCGCCTGCCGACTCGATTGAGTCGGAACAGAGGAATTTGCTCATGGCAAAAGCACCCGTGGCCAAGAAGGCCGCCGCAAAACCCGTTGCGAAAGCAGCACCCGCAGCCAAGACCCCGGTCAAGGCTCCGACAGTCACCCTTCGCCATCTGGCAGCAGAAATTGCCGAAACGCATGGCGTGACCAAGAAACAGACGGAAGCCATGCTGGCCGACCTCGTCACCCTGACCACCAAGCGCCTGAAGAAGGGCGAGAAGGTTCGTCTGACGGGTCTCGGCACGATGGAAGTCCGCAAGCGCCCGGCACGCATGGGTCGAAACCCGGCCACCGGCGAAGCGATCAAGATCAAGGCTTCGAAGAAAGTTGCCTTCCGCGTCGCCAAGGAAGTCAAAGACATCATCTGATCACGGATGACGTCCTGAATGTGAGAGGGCCGGTCGCGGGAAGTGACCGGCCCTTTTCTTATGCGCCCTCCGGCAGCAGGGCTTCCAGAGATGCCAGCGTGTCGGCCTCGCATGCCGGTTTGTCCCACCGGATGCGGTTGATTCGCGGAAACCGCATCGCAATGCCGGACTTGTGGCGTGGTGAGCGCTGGAGCCCTTCAAACGCCACTTCGAGAACCAGCGCCGGCGTTACGGAGCGGACCGGTCCGAAGCGTTCGATCGTATGTGACCGGACGAACTTGTCGAGTTCGACCAATTCTTCGTCCGAGAAGCCGAAATAGGCTTTGCCGACTGGGGTGAGGGCGTCGCCCCTCCACACACCGAAGGTGAAGTCCGAATAGAAGCCAGACCGCTTGCCGTGCCCGCGCTGGGCGTAGAGCAGGACGGCGTCGACGAGGTGCGGATCGCGCTTCCATTTGTACCAGAGGCCTTTGGGACGCCCGGCGACATAGGGACTGTCCCAGCGCTTAAGCATCAGGCCCTCGATCTCGTCCGAGGGTGGTGCCTTCCGCAACTGGTCCAGATCGGCGAGGCTGGTTAGCGGGACGAGCGGGGAAAGATCGAATCCGGGCGATGCGTGTACAGACAGGAAATCTTCCAGTGCAGCCCGGCGTTCCCGGAACGTCAGGGGGCGGAGGTCCCGAGACCCCGTCTGCAACAAGTCATAGGCGCGGATGAAAGCCGGATGGGTATTCATCTGCCGCTTCGAGATACTCTTGCGGTTGAGGCGCTGTTGCAGCGAGTTGAAGGGCGCGACGCCCTTGCCGTCGGCGCTCCGCACCAGCAGCTCGCCATCGATCGAGCCATCGAAATCCATCGCCGCCAGCACGTCCGGGAACGTGTGCGAGATGTCGTCGCCGGTGCGCGTGTAGATGCGGCGCACACCATGTTCGGCGGTCGCCTGGACGCGAATGCCGTCGAATTTCCATTCTGCCGCATAGGTTTTCGCATTGATCAGGGCCGGATCGACCGCATCCGGATTGTCCCGCTCCGATTTCGGCACGAGCGGATGGGCAAGCATGACCGGCCGGAACGGCGCGGCAAAGTCCGGCGACGGGCGCTCGCCGCGTCCTTCCAGCCAGGCAAACAGGGACTCGTAGGGCGGCGACAGGCCGTGCCAGATCTCCTCGATCTGCGCCGTCTCCACACCGCCAAATTCTGCCAGCGCCGTCTTGGCGAGCCGGGCTGACACGCCGACGCGCAACCCACCTGTGATCAATTTCAGCAAGGCCCATCGCCCCGTCGAATCGAGCATATCAAGCCAGCCGCCCACCAGCCGCGACGCCTCGGGTCGTGTCGCCTCACTCAGTGCCTCGACGATTTCGGACAGGGGCGGGGCACGATTTGCGCCATGCTGGCCAGGCCAGACCAGGCTGACCGTCTCGGCAAGATCGCCAACAAAGTCGTATGACATGCGAAACAGTTCCGGGTCCATGCGTTCTTCTATCAGCGCGCGGATGGCCGCCGGCTTGATGCTGGGCAGGTCGAGCCCGCCGGCGATCGTGCCGAGGGCATAACCCCGATCCGGATCGGGTGCGGCGGCGAAATAGGACTTGAGCAAATGCAGCTTTCCCAGCCGGGAAGGCGTCAGGATCAGCCGTTCAAGAAGCGTCGCGAAAGCCTGCATTCCTGCGAGGATAGCGGTGCCAGCGAGGTTTGCCAGCATGCATTGCCGTTGCGCATCAGGGTGCGCTTTACCCGGCGAGACACTTGCTCCGCGCGGCACATTGTTGCGACAGTGACACATGGAAACTTCGCCGCCCGAAGGTTACGTCCAGCATTTCCGCAAGTCGGCTTTCACCGATCCGTGGGAACCGCTCTATTCCCGCGTGACTCCTTCGCAGGTCAGCATCGGATTGTACCTTCGCGCGCCGCATTGCAATTCGCGCGGCCTTGTCCATGGCGGTCTGATCGCAGCGCTGGCCGACAACGCAATGGGGCTCAGTTGCGGTGAAGTATTGCGAAGGGGCGGGCGTACCGATGTTACAGGCCTTGTCACAGTATCCCTGACTACGGACTACGTCGGCAGCGCCCCCCTCGGCGCATGGTTCGCGACGGACACTTATTTCACCAGGGCCGGCGGGTCGCTCGCCTTTGCCAGTTGCATGGTCACCGCCGATGAAGAAGTCATCGCCCGCGCCAATGCATCCTTCAAGATCCTCACCCGCACCTAGGAAGCCGGAACATGACTCTCACGCTCCACCATTTGAACGCATCACGCTCGCAGCGCATCGTCTGGCTGCTGGCAGAACTCGGCGTGCCGCACGAGATCGTCAATCACACGCGCGATGCGACGACGCGGCTTGCTCCGCCCGTGCTGCTCGAAATCCATCCGATGGGAAAGTCGCCCCTGCTGGAAGACGGCGATGTGGTGATCGCCGAGACCGGCGCGATCGCGGAATACCTGGTAGGGCGCTACGATCCGGATTTCCGCCTTCATCCGCGTGCCGACTCGGACGATTTTCCGCGCTACCTCGAATGGGTGCACGCCGCCGAAGGCGCAGTCTTCCTTCCTGGCCTGATGCGCTTCTACCTGGCCGGTGCCGGTCTCGCAGACCAGCCGCTGTCACAGGCGATGGCCGCCGAACAGGCGAAGGCCGCGCGCGTGATCGAACAGCACTTGTCGAAGTATCCCTATTTTGCAGGCGAGGCGTTTTCCGCGGCCGACTGCCTGATGGGCTTCCAGTTACAGACTGCCGAGGCGATGGGCGCCTTGCCGCCGGCCAGCAAGGCCTGGCTCGACAAGGTGCGCCAGCGCCCGGCCTATCAGAAGATGCTGGACGTCGGGATATAGATCCGCGCCTCCCGGGCGGAACCTACTGGCACGCCTCAAGGTCTGCTTCGCAGGCTGTGATGACGGAACTGATCCAGCCTTCATAGCCCTGCAGATTTGTGTAGCGGCCATTATAGTCGCCGGCACAGAACTCCCCGGTTGTCCGGTTCTGTTCGACAACGGACAGAACGCCGACCATGGTTTTTGAGCCGTCTTCCTCGGTGACATAGAGCGGCCCGCCGCTGTCGCCGACGCAGGGTCCCGCGCCACTCTGGCTCGACACGGTGATCGTCGATGGGCCAGCCGCCATGATCCGTATGTTCGCGGCCAGTAGGTCATTCGACAATTGCCCGCCAAAACTGGTCAGACCCCAGCCGGCCATGTCGGCCGCAGGATAATTGGCTGGCGCGAGCGGTTTCAGCGTTTCGCCGTAGCGGGCCACGGGCACGTCCTTGATCGCTTCGACCTCTTCATCGGTCAGGCGGACCAGCGCAATGTCATTGGCGTAGCCATTTGCCGTTCCGGCATAACCGGCGTGACAGACGGCGAGCTGCGCTTCGGTCGTCTTGGCGGTCGGCGCACTCAGGCTGGCCGATTCGCCGATCAGGCGGAGTTCCTCATAGGGCTCGTCGACACAGTGCGCGGCGGTGACGAACCAGTGCTCCGCAATCCGCGTGGCCCCACAATGGCCGCTGGAAATCGCGCCATCGGCTTCTGGCCGGCGCGGTTCGAGTTTGACGATGCCGGGAAAACTGGCGAGCGTTGCGGCGAGGCCGTTGACCGCAGCCGCCCCGACCACGGGTTCCTCGACCTGTATCGCTCCGGCGACCGTGCCGACCGTCGGAGTCGGCGGCGCGCCCACCGGCAACCCACAAAGGGCCGCATTGATCTCGGCGAGGGAAATTTTGGGGGCGAGATCGACGGCCGGTTCGCCGGTCTCCGTCGTTGCAGTGCTGGTGTCGCCTGTCGTACCGGCGACGGCATCCGTTTCCGGTTCCACACTGGCATCGTCGCGGTCGACCGTCGGTGTTTCGCCCGTATCGGTGGTGTCGCCGGTCGCCTCTGGCTCGGGAACGACTGCTTCGCTGGCAGCCGGGGCACCGGTTTCCTCCGCCGCGTCGAGAATGTCCGCCATTTCGCTGGGTGTGACCGGGGTCTCGGCCTCCGGT
Organism: Hyphomonas sp.; assembly: GCA_041741315.1. GTDB lineage: Bacteria > Pseudomonadota > Alphaproteobacteria > Caulobacterales > Hyphomonadaceae > Hyphomonas. Next base: position 11,577 of record JBGSKI010000332.1, read on the forward strand.
TGGGTCGGATTGATCCCGGGGACTTTCACCGCATCGCAGGCCCCGAGGGCGAGCAGGACTACACTGGCAACACTGAGAAGAATGCGGTTTTTCATGGAAATCCCCTTCTGGAACACCTCGGGCGGAGTTAAGGACCGGCACGGTCGCGCGGTCAACCGGCCTCTTCGTCATATCCGACCATGTGCAGGGGCCGCGCCCGCCGTCCCTCCAGTTCCGCCCAGCGGACGAGCGCATCCTCGCGGCCATAGGTCACCCAGAGTTCGTCAGGGTTCACTTCCCGCACGGTGTCGGTCAATTCGTCCCAGTCGGCATGATCGGAAATGACCAGGGGCAACTCGATGCCGCCCGCCTTGGCCCGCTGGCGTACGCTCATCCATCCGGATGCAAAGCCGGTCAACGGATCGGGAAAGCGCTGGCCCCAGGGCCCGTCAAACGAACCGGGTGGGGCGATCACGACCTGGCCGCGAAACGTCTCGCGCTCGGCTTTGGTTGCCCCGGTCTCGGTCGCGAGCCGCAGGTCGCCCAGCGGCACGCCGGCGGCTTCATAAACAGCGCAGAGCTTCTGCAGGCTGCCATGGATGCAGATTGGCGCGTCATGGCCCGTGAGCCGCAGGTGGCGGATCATCCGTTGGGCCTTGCCGAGCGAATAGGCGCCGATGCAGTGCGTGCGCTCCGGGAAATCCTGCAGGCTTTGCAACAGCTTGCCCATCTCGTCCCCGGTCGGCGGATGGCGAAATACAGGAAGGCCGAAGGTCGCCTCGGAAATGAACACATGCGTGCCGGCGACGGGCTCAAACCCAGCGCAGGTCGGGTCGGCACGGCGTTTGTAGTCGCCTGTGAAGGTCATCCGCAGGCCGCGATGTTCGACCGTGATCTGCGCCGATCCGAGAATGTGCCCGGCCGGCGTCAGCCAGACCGACACGCCATTGATCTCGATAACCTCGCCATATTCGACAGCCTGCGTGCACTTGGCGAAATTTACCCCATAGCGAGCTGCCATGATGGCAATCGTATGCGGATGGGCCAGTACCGCACCATGCCCGCCGCGCGCATGGTCGGAATGGCCATGGCTGATCACCGCCCGGTCGACCGCCCCGCGCACTGGATCGAGATAGAAATCCCCCGGCGGACAATAGAGGCCCCTGGGTGTTGGCTGAAGAAGCAGGTCGGGGCGCAGCATGGCTCAAATGTAGGCGATTGCGGGATAGGGGGAAGGGGCTGGACGCGGTGTCTTCCGCTTCGGGTCCAGGTGGGGTAGGCGACCGGGCCGCATTCCCCACACCGAGGGCCATTCCCATGCAAGTCGGCATCGACTTCGGCACATCGAACACGTCCATCGCCCTTTATGACGCAGATGGCGCCGCCCTTGTCGCTCTCGAGCCGGATGCGACCTCGATCCCGACGGCCGTGTTCTATGGATCGGCCTCGGGCGAATATGCCATCGGCTCGCAGGCGGTCGACGCCTATGAGTCCGGCGAGGAAGGCCGCCTGATGCGCTCGATCAAGTCGGTGCTCGGTTCGGCGCTGATCGACGAGACGACGGAGGTCGGCCGCCGCCGCCTGCCGTTCAGGGACGTAATCGCGCATTTTCTGACGCGGGTAATTGCCCGGTCGGAAGAGCTGACCGGCCAGCGGGTCGACTCGGTCATCCAGGGGCGGCCGGTCTCGTTCAATGACCGCAACCCGGACCTCGACCGGCGGGCCCAGACCATCCTGGAATCCTGCCTGCACGCAGCCGGCATTGCGCATGTCGAATTCCTTGACGAGCCGGTCGCCGCCGCCCGGTCCGTTGCCTTCCCCGCCGGACGGGAAAAGCTGGTCTTCGTGGTCGATATCGGGGGCGGCACGTCGGATTTCTCCGTCGTTCGTATTTCCCCTGACAATTCCGGTTTCGACGTGCTGGGCAGCGCCGGGGTCTATGTCGGCGGCAATGATTTCGATCATAGGCTGAGCTTCCATGAACTCGCCCGCCTGTTCGGTCATATGGAGACGCTGGAATTAAACGGCCTGCCGGTGCCGTCTGCGCCCTATTCGATCCTGTCGGACTGGAAGAGCCTCAACAAGCTCTACACGCGCGACGTCCAGAAGCAGATCACCTGGATGAAGATGAACAGCCCGGACAGCCAGGGAATTCGCGCTTTCGACCACTTGGTGCGCAACCACGAAGCCCACGCCTATGCCAAGCGCACCGAGCAGATAAAGATTGGCCTCAGCAGCACAGACCAGCAGGTATTTGTCTACGACACGCCCGAGGCGCACCTCGAAAAGATCGTGGAGCGGGATGCGTTCGAAGGGCTGATCGGCGACGCCATTTCGAAAATGGACTCCGTGGCCGCCGAATGCCTCGTGCGCGCACGGGCAAGGCCGGACCAGATTACCGATGTGGTGATGGTGGGCGGCTCCACTTTCATCCCGCTGGTCCAGCAACAGCTCGCCAGCCGGTTCAGCAATGCAACGCTCTCGGCCAATGATCGGTTCGGCGCCGTCGCCAAGGGTCTTGCCGTGCATGGCGCGGCGATGCGGAAGGTGTAGCCTTCAATCGATGGGCGTCGTTGCCACGCCCCTCGACTTCCGGAATGCGGAATTTCGATTCTTGTCGGCAAAGGCCGGGCGTCAGTCCTCCTTGGCAAGTTCCGCAGCCGCCTGCGAGAGATAGATATACTGCGCGGCGAGCGGGATGACGTATTCGTTCTCGCCCCAGAAGAAGGGATAATCTTCGCGGTTCTCCGGATAATCCGGCTTGAGGATCAGGATGCCGGGGACGACGCCGCCGGCGATGAAACTGAAATCGGCCCGGTTGCTGCCATAGGCGACCATCTTGGAATTCGCACCGACGGCGGACACCAGCGACAGGTTGTGCGCCGGATGGCGGCCGAGCACATAGTCGAACCCGTCGAGCACTTCCTGCGCTGGCACAAGGTCCGGCCAGGCCGTGTGAATGGCCTCTCCGGAAATTGCCTGGTTCACGACCGTCCCCGATCCGGCCCAGCCTCCGCGCGTGATCTCGACACCGAAGGGATTGTCCGTGCGCGCCGCACGGGCGCCTTCCAGCCAGATGGTGGCAGAGGCCTTGAGGCGTTCTTCATAGGCCGGGTCCATCAGGGAGCGGATGGAAATGGCGACCGGTGCAATGGCACCAAAGAAGGGTTCGGCATCCCCGTACCATGCGTTCACGGCAGCGGCGTATTGCGCGTCGCCTGTCGCCAGCAGCAATTCCGCCGCCGCCAGGAACCGCTCCAGCGCGAGCGGACCGCCGGTTGTGTTGCCATGCTGGAACAGGTCCGGCTCGCGGCCGCTTTCGTCGGCGAACGTGGCGACGGCGCGGGCCAGCGCCTTGTCAGCAAGGGCATCATCATAACCGCGCAGGGCACGGGATGCGGCAGCAAGTCCCGCGGCGGACCCGTATTGCAGCGCGCTCGACCGGCTGGTGAACGCCCAGCGGTCATCGGGCTTGCCGGAGCGGCCAGCCTTGACCTCGTCCGGACCGAGCGATGCATCGAACGGCAGCCCGTCGGTCTTCGTGACGGCGTCGCCGAGATGCGTGTACTGATCGAGATCGGGCTCGACGATGCCATGGATCGCAAACCCGACGGCGTCGAACTGGGCGAGCAGTTGCAGTGTGCCATGCTTGATCTGTTGTTGCAGGTCGGGTGCGCCGTCCGGCACATGGATGTCGGTGCGCCTGCGATCCCAGTCAACCTTGGTGACGTCCCGTTGCGGATGGAACCGTTCCCACGTCATCGCGAGTGACCGGACCACCTGGTACTGGCTTTGGGTCCTGATGTCGAAGTCCCCGGCATCGAACCAGCCGCCGGTATTCAGTCCCGGAATGTGCTGGAGCGACGCATAGGCAGTATCGGTCGTCGGGCCTTGACGGTAAAGGTCGTGATGCTCGTGGTCGACGGGAGCCTGCAGGGCGTCATCAAGGTGCGCCGCACCGTGCCAGACCCGGTAGGCCTCGTTGACGAACATGTGGTCCATCTGGACGGGCAGGAAGACGTCGAGCGAGGCATGCCAGGCATCGTCATAGGCCATGTCGGATATCGGGAAAGCCGCGCTGCGCTTGCTGTCATATTCGAGCTGGTAGAGGCCGGGCGTCTGCACGCCGGAAAAGTCGAACGAGGCATAGGTATAGCGCAGGTAATTGCCCCAGACATCCGGCAGGGCGGCCATGGCGGTCTGCTCGGAGCCGTCGGGCAGGAGCCTGACAAGGCGGATCGGGCCGGGCGTGCCATCGGCCTTGTCGAGTTCGATCATCGCCACCTTGGAACGCTGCGGCGTGTAGCCGAGCTGGTTGTACGAAACGACCGGCGGCCGGATCCAGTCACCCTCGGTCACAGGGTCGAGCCGCCATTCGAGGAGGCGGCCGGATTTGCCGGCCGGCAGGATGCCGCGGGCGACGAACCAGCCATTCGAGGCCTGGTTGCGTCCGTCAAAGAGCGAGATCACGCCATCAGGGGAGGAAAGACGGATGGCATGGTCGGCGTCGCCCGCGGCGAGGACGAGAGAGGAGCCGGTGGCGAGCGGCAGGGGATCGGCAGCGGCTCCGTCTGGGCGCGGGCCGCCATCCCTTGGGGTCATGCCACTGGTCGGATAGGCCGGAATCAGGCCGGGCTCGCCGTCGACAAGGATGCCCTTACCGCCATAGGCGGAGGGCACGAATTCGAGATTGAAGCCTGCCTTCCCGGTCAGGCTCTCCGGCAGGGGCTCGTCGCTGTTGACGCTGACAACATAGGCATCGCCGTCCCGCTCAACCCGGATCGTATAGGCGAAGCCCTGGTCTGCATAAGCCAGGTCCGCTTCGATGAACTGGCCATCCGGATCGACGCGACGGGCCACGAAACTGCCGGTCGGCTCCCACTGGCCGGGTGTTGCCTCAAGGCGCACATCGCCATTGGTAACGGTGCGCAGGCCATGCTGGATCACTTCGACGCCGCTGATCTTGGCATCCGCAAACAGGCCGTCATACCAGTTCGAGAACACCAATATGTCGGCACCTGACTCGTGAAAATACTCTTCGGGAACAAGCCCTTGCGCAGACGCTCCAAATGGAGCGGCGAAGACTGCCAAGGCGAATACGGCCAGAGATTCCTGCAAAAGGCGACGGTTCATGGCTTTTTCTCCCCATCAGACCGACTGTGGCGGGTCTGCTCGAAGAAATGTTAGCGCAAACAATTCGCTTTGTGCAAGCGACATCCGATCACTTTCCAGTGCATCCCTGCCAACTGCCTCGCCATACTTGCGACATGAAACCCTGTGCATAGACTTGCGCGGTGCCCAGGGAGAGTTTGTCATGCGTCCAGTCCGATCCGCCGCCGCCTCGATTCTAGCGTTGGGTCTGGCAGTCCTGCCATCGCTGGCCCAGGAGGGCGGCAATACGGATGTCATGGACAAGGCTCTGGCCGCCGGCTGGAAAGCCGGGTTCATCTGCTCGGACACATTCATCGCCGGCATGACGCTGGACGAGATCGACAAGACCGACCTGTCGGGCATCTACACCGACTTCCAGCGCGACTTTGATCGCCTGCCGCCTGCCCGAATCGACCGGAACCGGAAGACCGTTTCGGTTCTTTACGACCCCGACATGCCGCCGCGCATTGCCGCCTACCGTCCGGGATTCGGCTGCACGCAACTCCCCGCCGGGGCCGACGAGAAGGCCATCGACTTCCTGCCGCACTTTGCCGCCTGGCCGGACGTGGCCACGGAAGACCGCGGCAGCGCCATCGGGTCGAACGTGAAGGTCACCCTGCGCACCGAAGAGGCTGAGCGCCTGGAAGCGCCGGTCTCGTTTGCCTTCGACGAACGCACCTATGGCGACGGCACGCGAACCAGCGCGGTGGTGGTCGTCCGCGACGGACAGGTGGTCGCCGAACGCTATGACCGGGGCATCGACCATGAGACGCCGCAGCGCACATGGTCGGCGGCCAAGTCGATCACCGCGACGATCCTCGGTGCGGCCCGCCGCAACGGGCTGATCGATATCGAGTACCCGGCAATCATCGACACTTGGTCGGGTGGGGCGGACCCTCGCCGGACGATCACCATCCATAACCTGCTCAACATGGTGAGCGGCCTCGACAGCGGCGACAGTGGTTCCCGCACGGACCGGTTGTATTTCGGCGGCGGCCGCGTGGTCGACCAGGCGGCAAAGAACGTGCTGGAAGCCGAGCCCGGTACGCGCTTCAAATACTCCAACAATGACACACTGGTCGCGATGCGGGCCCTGCGTGAGGCAATGAACGACGATGCGGCCTTCCACAGCTTTCCATACGAGAAGCTGCTTCTCAAGATCGGAGCGACCCACACGACGATGGAAATCGATTGGAACGGCGATTTCATTTCATCGAGCCAGGTCTGGTCGACGGCGCGCGATCTGGCACGGATCGGGCAACTTTACCTGCAGGACGGCGTCTGGGGCAATGAGCGCCTTTTGCCGGAAGGCTGGGCGGAGTTCGTCCGTACACCCGCCGCAGCGCAGCCCTCCGACGGGCCGGGCTATGGGGCCCAATTCTGGTTGATGAACGATGCCGCCGGCGTGCCGGAAGGCACGTTCTACATGGCCGGCAATCGCGGGCAGTATGCGGTGATCGTGCCGTCGATGAACGCGGTGATCGTGCGGCGCGGGTTCGACGTCATCGGTGGAGCGCGCTTCGACATCAACGCCTTCACTCGCGATGTCCTGATGGCCCTCCAGGCCGCAGAGGATGAGCGCCAGGCCGTGATCGCCGAGACCGAAGCCATCGAGGCCGAGATCGAAGCAACCATCACGGCAGAGCGGGCCCGCAGCGACAAGGCCAAGGCCGCGATCCGCGCCGCCGTTCTGGCGAAATACGGACGCACGGAATAGCCTAGCGCTGGCCCGCTGCCGTTTCCGGCAGGACAACGAGGTTGCTCACCTTCTGGCGTTCTGACTCTGTGAATTTTTGCATCAGGGCGGAGCCGGACAGGTTTATGGACACATCGGCGATATAGGTCCGGCCGTCCGGGGCAGCGGCGCAGCTGACATCCATGCGGAATGCCTCGATCTTGGCGACCGGCATCGGTTTGAACGGTTTCTCGGCATACATCCGGTAGGACAGGATGCCGGGCCGTTCCTTCGAGACGGTCACCCGCCCGGTCAGGTGCTTGTAGGCCTTGCCCATGTCGCCATCTTCCTTTGTGGCCGCAGGCGTGAAACCATAGGTGGCCGTCGTGGAGGTTTCCGAGACCATTTCGGCATTTGCCGGGATGTTCCGGGCGAACGCCGCGCACCAGATGTCGCCTTTGGATTTTGCCTGCATGGCTTCGAACTTCTTCTGCGCCTCGTCCGAGAGGTCGTCGCGGCCCGGCGAGACCAGCACCAGGCGCTGCCCTTCCGGAAGCGATGGGTCGACCCGCATCCGGGCGACCATGTCCTTGCCGCTATAGTCGAGGTCGAACTTGTAGGCTGGCCCGTCCTTCGACACGGCCAGCGCCTGTTCGAGCGGCGAGTCGGCCCACGCGGCGAGGGAGAGCGAGAGGCAAAGGATCAGGCTGGCAGCAGCGCGCATGGGCAGGTTTTCCTCGGTGGCCGGAAAAGACAAGCCCATGCTTGCTGAACCGTGGATGAAAAAGGAAGCGCAAACGCGGCGTCTTGCGGTAGTTTAATCCGGCATGGCCGACAGCGCTCCCGTCTCCGTCTTCGATCTGCCCGAACCGTTCGCAGGCTGGTTCGCGGCACGCGGCTGGCATCCGCGTGAGCATCAGCTGAAACTGGCGAAAACGGCGCTGGCCGGCGAGAGCGCCCTGCTGATCGCCCCGACGGGCGGGGGCAAGACGCTGGCAGGCTTCCTGGGGAGCCTGATTGAGCTTTCCGGCAAGTCCGGCCGCAAGAATTCCGGCATTCCCGCCCTGCACACGCTCTACATTTCGCCGCTGAAGGCGCTCGCCGTGGATGTGCAGCGCAACCTGATGATTCCGGTATCGGAGATGGGCCTCGGTATTCGCATCGAGACCCGCACCGGCGACACGCCCACGCATGTGCGCCAGCGCCAACGCAAGTCGCCGCCGGATGTGCTGCTGACCACGCCGGAACAGCTCGCCCTGTTCATCGCCTCCGATCATGCAAAAGAGTTTTTCGCCGACCTGAAATGCGTGATCGTGGACGAAATCCACGCCATCGCGGCCTCGAAGCGCGGCGATCTTCTCGGCCTCGGGCTGGCGACGCTGGCCAAGTGGGCCCCGGCCTGCCGGTTCCTCGGTCTGTCGGCGACGGTGCGAGACCCGGAAGGGTTGGCCTCGTGGCTGGATGTGCGGGAGGGCGGCGGAGGCGTACGGATCATCCACGCCGCAGGCGGGGTCTCTGCCGAAGTGGATATTCTGATCTCGCGCGAACGCATCCCCTGGGCCGGGCATTCCGGCCGGTTTGCCGTCCGCGAAGTCTATGAGGCGATCCAGAAGGCGACGATGACCCTGGTCTTCGTCAACACGCGCAGCCAAGCGGAATTGCTGTTCCAGGAATTATGGAACGTCAACGAGGACAGCCTGCCGATTGCCTTGCATCACGGGTCGCTGGCGCGGGAACAGCGCGAAAAGGTCGAGGTCGCGATGGCGGCCGGCAGGCTGAAGGCGGTGGTGTGCACGTCGACCCTTGATCTCGGCATCGACTGGGGCGAGGTCGATCTTGTCGTGCAGATGGGGGCGCCGAAGGGGGCGGCGCGGCTGATCCAGCGGATCGGCCGGGCCAATCACCGGATGGACGAGGCGAGCCGGGCTATCCTCGTGCCGACCAACCGGTTCGAGGTGCTGGAATGCCGCGCGGCGGAGGCCGCCGTGGAAGCCGGCGAGATCGATAGATCGG
>JBGSKI010000333.1:0-6886 GCA_041741315.1 Hyphomonas sp.
GCAGCGCTTCGGGCGCGGTCTCGAAGCCGGCGCCATGGGCGCAGTCGAGCACGATTTTCAGGCGGGAGAAGTCCTGGCCCTTGCCGATCGTCTCGAGGCAGCGGCCGATATAGCGGCGTCCGGCGCCGGCCATGCCGGCGGGTTCGGCGATGGCGGCGGGCGAGGCATAGTCACCTTCGAAGGCGGCAGCCATCGCGGCTTCGAGCGCTTCCTCGACATCGTCCGTGAACTTCACCCCTTCGGGGCTGAAGAGCTTCAGTCCGTTGTCTTCGTATTTGTTGTGGCTGGCCGAGACCATGAAGCCGAGTGCGGCGCCGGTCTCGCGGGTGATCAGCGCGACGGCGGGCGTAGGGACGACGCCGAGGCGGACGGGCTTGACGCCCATGGAGGTGAGGCCGGCGATCAGGGCCGCTTCGATCATCTCGCCGGAGCGGCGTGTGTCGCGGCCGATAACGACTTCCCGGCCACCTTCCGGAGCGAAGGTGCGCGCGGCCGCGATAGCGAGACGAAGCGCGGTCTCCGCCGTCATGGGGGCCTTGTTGATCCGTCCACGGATTCCGTCTGTGCCGAAATACTGCCGCGCCATGCTGAACCCCTGCGCCGTCAGAGCGGCGTCACATCTCCGTACACGATGAAATCCGGATTGTCGTAGCCGCGGTCACGCTTGCCATAGAGCAGGGGGGCGTGGTCGAGCGTCAGGACGCGGCCACCGGCGGCTTCCACGACGGCCTGTCCGGCGGCGGTGTCCCATTCCATCGTGCGCCCAAGGCGGGGATAGACGTCCGCTTCACCGGCGGCGACGAGGCAGAACTTCAGGGCGGAGCCTGCGCCGGCAATTTCCTTCACCGGATACTTCGCGAGCCAGGTGTCGGTTTCTGGCGAGCGGTGGGACTTGGAGGCGACCGCGGTGAGGCCGTCTGCGGGCGCGGGGCGGATGCGCAGGGGATTGCGTTTCTTCGGCACGGGGCCACCCGGGGCGGCTTTCGACTGCCAGGCGACTGACGGGCTTTCGGCGACGAACAGGCGGTGGAGCGCTGGCGCGTAGACGACGCCCATCACCGGGCGGCCGTGCTCGATGATCGCGATATTGACCGTGAACTCGCCATTCTTGTTGATGAATTCCTTGGTGCCATCCAGCGGGTCGACCAGCGCGAACCGGTGGCCATGTTCCGGCATGTGACCGGCCGCCATGGCCTCCTCGGCAATCACGATCAGGCCGGGCTCGGCGGCCTTCAGGCCGGCCAGGATCAACGCTTCGGCCCGCTCGTCCGCCAGCGTCACCGGCGAATCGTCACCCTTCTTGCTGAAGTCGAAATCGCCCTCATAGATATCCATGATGACCTTGCCGGCATCGAGCGCGATGCGGGCAAGCTGGTCCGGTGAAATTGCCATGATCTATCCCTGTGTCCGTCAGGGCTCTCTTGTCAGGCATGCGCCGCAGAAACAAGGCTGCTGCGACGGAATTGCCGGACCAGACCCGGACGCACGATACCAGCCCGCGCGATCGCCTGAAGGCCACCGGTCCGGATCTGACAATTTACTCCCGTGTGAAATATTGTAGAGAGTCGGCCATGACCGACCTGTCTGAGACCCTTAAGCAGCTCTCTGCCCTTTCCCAGGAAACGCGACTCCTGACATTCCGAGCCCTCATGGAGGCGGGAGAGGACGGCATGCTCGCGGGCGCGATTGCCGAATGTCTCGACCTGGCTCCGAACAAGCTGTCGGGACATCTCACCATCCTCGTCAATTCCGGGCTGGTCAGCGTGGAACGGGACGGCCGCCGCATGATCTACCGGGCCGAAATCGACTCGGTGAACCGGCTGCTTTCGGTACTCGTCGAAAATTGCTGCCACGGCCGGCCGGAAGTCTGTGTCCCGCTGGCAGAGCTGCGCTGTCTGAATTGTTAGATCAATATTCGATGAACTATTGAATTATTATCCGCGCCAGTCTACCGTGCCGGTATCGACAGGCAGGAGGGCGCAATGCGCACAGGGAATTTCGGATTGGTCGTCGCGGTGGCCGCGATGACGGTGATGACAGGCTGCGCAAACGCACCGGGCACAGCAGGTGAAACGGGCATTCGAACCGGCACACTTGAACTCCGGGCTACCGGTTCAGGAAATTGGGACGTTGAGTGCGTCGCAGTCACCGCGCGGCGAGGCGAAATCCGCTCTCGAAGGACGCGGCGCAACAAGCACGGACATGTTGCATGTACGTGACGTGCGCAGTGCTGCCTGCACCTACAAGACCGGCGATGCACCGCTGACCCTGAAGCTGGCGGAAGAAGGGCTGGCTTGCCCGTTTGGCGCGTTCGAGCATGGCATTTGCCAAACCATCCTGCCGGCCGGTACCAGCGGAACATTTGAATTTTCGCCCGAATGATGGAATGTAGCGGTCGGTGCGCCTCCCTCCCGTGAGGGGGGCGTTTGTTCGCCCAGGGCTTTCCGGCCTGGTCATGCGGCAGATTCGAAGGACACATCCGATGCGCATTCTCTTTCTTTGCGTCGCAAATTCCGCCCGAAGCCAGATGGCAGAAGGCCTGGCACGGCACCGGTTCGGCGAACGGGCGGTTGTTGCCAGCGCCGGTTCAAAACCGACGCAGCCAAACCCCTATGCCATCGAAGCAATGGCGGAACTCGGCATCGACATCACGGGTCACACGTCGAAACCGGTGGCTGGCATGAATGCCGGCGACTTCGACTTCGTCATCACACTATGTGCTGAAGAAGTCTGTCCGTGGCTGCCGGGCACTACGAAGCGGCTGCACTGGCCCATCGACGATCCGGCGAGCAATGATCCGGCCCTGACACCCGCAGACATGCGCAAGCGGTTTGCCACGGCACGCGACCTCATTCAGGCAAGGCTGGCGGCGTTTGATGCCGAACACCTGGGCGAGCCAGAATAGAGAGCCATTCATTGACCGATACGAGCGAAACCTGCCCGGCTCTGGACCAGAACAGTTTCCGGCCGATCGACCGGCAGGCCCTTTTACCGTCCCGCGCCAGCGGCCATCAGCCCCGGATCCTCTTGCTGCATGGTTCGTTGCGTCAGCGATCGTATTCGCGCCTGCTGAATGAAGAGGCCGCAAGGATCCTGCGCAAGCTCGGCTGCGAAACGCGTGTGTTCGACCCGTCCGGACTGCCTCTTGTCGAGGGCGCGCCTGAGGACCATCCCAAGGTCACCGAGCTCAGGGAGGCCGTGATCTGGTCGGAAGGCATGGTCTGGTGTTCGCCCGAACGGCACGGCGCGATGAGCGGAGTCATGAAGACACAAATCGACTGGATTCCGCTGGCGCTCGGCGGTGTCCGGCCGACCCAGGGCAAGACGCTGGCCGTCATGCAGGTCTGCGGCGGCTCCCAGAGCTTCAATGCCGTGAACCAGCTGCGAATACTCGGCCGCTGGATGCGCCTGATCACCATCCCCAACCAGTCATCGGTGGCAAAGGCATTCCTCGAATTCGAGGAAAACGGCCGCATGAAGCCCTCACCATATTACGACCGGATCGTCGATGTGATGGAGGAACTGACCAAATTCACGCTCCTGACACGGGATTGCGCCAGCTATCTCGTTGACCGGTACAGCGAGCGCAAGGAAAGCGCCGCAGACCTGTCAGCCCGCGTGAACCAGAAGTCGATCTGAATGCGCTTCACCTGATCTGCATCCGGATCGTCCATCCGCGCGATCAGCCCTCTTTGAGCACGTCGACCATTTCGACTTCGAACATCAGCGGGGCATCCGGCGGGATCGGGCCGCCCGGCGTGCCCTTCGCACCATAGGCGAGGCCGGACGGAATGTAGAGCATCCAGCGGTCGCCGGGCTTCATCATCGCCAGCGCCTCGACCCAGCCAGCGATCAGCTGGTCGGACGGGAAGATTTTCGGCTCGCCGCGCTGGAACGCGCTGTCGAACATTTCGCCCGTCTCGGCGAGGCGGCCTTCATAATAGACGACCACTTCCTCGCCATTGACCGGGCTGGCGCCGTTCTTGTCGCCGCTGGCGAGTACGATGTATTGCAGGCCGGATTCGGTCGTCTTCACTTCTGCGGCATCCGGTGTCCACGGGAAGTATTTCTCCCATGCCGCGGCATCCGCCGATTTGGCTTCCATCACGTCGACCAGGTCGACGAGGAAGTCGAGATCATCGCCGGCCTTGATCACCGCGCCCCGGTCGCGGTTGCCATAGGCGAGATTGTTCGGGATGTGGAACAGGAACTGGTCGCCTTCCTTCATCTTCTGCAGGCCGATCGTCCAGCCGGAGATCACCTGGTTGAGGCGGAACATGGCGGGCTGACCCCGGTCGAACGAGGAATCGAACTTCACGCCGGTGGCGGTGCGGCCTTCATAGTGGACGCGCACCAGGTCGGTGACCAGCGGGCTCGGTCCCTTGCCGTCGCCCTTGCGGATGACGATCCATTGCAGGCCGGACTCATCGGTCTGCACGCCCGGTGCATCCGGGTTCCACGGCGTGTGCGCTTCGAATACTTGGTTCACGTCGACGGGCTCCTTTTTGCTCGAGCAGGCGGCGAGCAGGCTGAGGGCTGCAAATGCAGCGGCAAAAGTGCGGATCATCTGGAAAAACTCCGTCTCGATCTTGGGATGGGCGCTGGGATAGAACCGTTTGACCGCGAAGTCACCCGCCGGAATCACTCGGGAATCACCACGGGACTCAAACGCTGCGCGGCGGGTAACCGGCCTGGGTCAGCGCGTCGATCACTTCCTGCGTGTGCTGGCTGTCGCGCGTCTCGATCAGGATGTCGAACTCGGCCCCCTTGGCCGGCACGTCGAGCGCGATCCGGTTGTGCGCGACTTCCATGATGTTGGCGCCATTGTCGCCGATGATCTTCGAGACCAGTGCCAGCAGGCCCGGCCGGTCGTCGCCGACAATACGGATGCGCGCCAGCCGGTTCTCCCGCACCAGCGCCCGCGTCAGCACTGAGGCCAAGAGGCGCGTGTCGATATTGCCGCCGCACAGGACAAGGCCGACCTTGCGGCCATAGAACCGCGACGGATGCGCCAGCAGTGCCGCAAGGCCCGCCGCCCCCGCGCCCTCGGCGATCGTCTTCTCGACTTCCACGAACAGCGTGATCGCCCGTTCGAGATGCTCTTCCTCGACCAGCACGATGTCATCGACCAGTTCCTGTGCGATCTGCCGGGTCAACTCGCCGACTTCCTTGACCGCGATGCCCTCGGCAATCGTCGCGCCGCCCATCTTGGGGCTCTTGCCGCGCAGCGCCGCGTGCATGCACGGATACATCGCCGCCTCGACCCCGATGATCTTGATGTCCGGCTTCAGCGCCTTGGCCGCCGTCGCAATGCCGCTGATCAGGCCGCCGCCACCGATCGGCACGACCAGCGTGTCGAGGTCCGGATTGGCCTCCAGCATTTCCAGCGCGATCGTCCCCTGCCCGGCAATGATGTCGACATCGTCGAACGGGTGGATGAAGACCAGCCCCTCCTTCTCGCCGAGCTTCAGGGCAAAATCCTTCGCCTCATCGAAGATCATGCCTTCGAGGATGACGCGGGCGCCATGATCGCGCGTGTGCTGCACCTTGTTGAACGGCGTCGTCTCGGCCATCACGATGGTTGCCGGGATGCCGAGCCGGCGCGCATGATAGGCGACGCCCTGCGCATGATTGCCAGCCGAGGCCGCGATCACGCCGCGCTTCTTCTGCGCTTCGGTCAGCTTGGACAGCTTGTTCAGCGCCCCGCGCTCCTTGAAGGCGGCGGTGAACTGATGGTTCTCGAACTTCACCCACACTTCCGCGCCGGTGATCGCCGACAGCGTGCGCGAGTGCGACATCGGCGTGTTGGCGACCTGTCCTGCAATGACAATTGCAGCCGCGCGGACATCTTCAAGTGTCACGAGGGGGCGCGTCTGCTGCGTATCGGCCATGGGAGTCTCCGGGGGGCTCAAATCGCGCGCACCCTATGCGGGGGCCGGGAGGAGAGCAAGCGGTGTGCGCCGGACGGAGCCGTCAGGTGCTCTCCGGGCCCGCGACGCCTGAAACATCGAGCCTGGCCAGCCGTTCCCGGCGCTCCGCGTACCGGTCGTCCAGGGCGGCGGTGCTCAGGAATATCCCGAGAATGCGTTCTGCCGTGGCACCGTCCAGGGTGTCCGCGCCGAGGACGAGCATGTTGGCATCGCCATGCTGGCGCGCGCCGGCGCTTTCCTCTGCCGTGTGAAGCAGGGTCGCCCGGATGAAGGGAAAACGGTTCGCCGTTATCGCCATCATCTGGCCGCTGCCGCAGATTCCAATGGCAAAGTCAGATCGCTGCTCCTTGATCTCAGCGACCAGGCGCAGGGCGTAGTCGAACGCATCCACGCGCTCCGCAGGGGAATCGGTCCCGCAATCGGTCACGGCATAGCCATTGGCCCGCAGCCAGCCCTTCAGCCGCGCCTTCAGCGCGACGCCGCGATGGTCGGCCGCGATCGAGATCGCCTTGTTCGTCAGTTTCTGGCTCATGGTTTCCTGCATGCGGTATGATAATTGGTTCTGAAGTGACCGTAAGGGATGAATGGCGCCCTTCGACCATGAACGCCCCCTACTCCGCCTCCATCCCCGCAATCCACTGATTGATCAGATCGATCCCCACCGGGTCCGGCAGGCTGCGTCCGAGTTCCGGCATGGCCACGCCGGGTTCGGTCGAGGTCATGCGGTAGGCGAGGATCGAGCGGTCCGGGTGGCCGGGGTCGACCACGACCAACAGGTTGCCGGAGCCGCGCCCCGCCGCCGTCGGATGTTTCTTCAGGCCGAGCCGCACCGGCGAAGTCTCTTCCAGTTGCAGCCACAGGCCGGAATTCGAGGCCGAACCGTCCGGCTTGTGGCAATGGCCGCAATTCACGTCGAGATAGCCGCGCGCCCGCGCGTCGAGCGGCAGGGTCGCGTC
>JBGSKI010000334.1:0-10840 GCA_041741315.1 Hyphomonas sp.
GCCGCTGCGGTGTAGACCACGCCGGTGCCATTCTCGGCGAACGAGGCGGTCGCTCCGGAGCTGAACACCGGGCTGTTGTCGTTCTCGTCGGTCAGCGTCACCGTCACTGCCTGGTCGGCCGTGTTGACACCGTCCGAAGCCGTCACCGTGATGTCGTAGGAGGACGCATCGGTCTCGAAGTCAGGCACCGTGACGAACGTCACTTCACCGGTATTGCTGTCGATGTCGAACAGCGCCGCATCCGTGCCAGACAGGCTGTAGGACAGGAAGTCACCGTTCGCGTCCGTCGCCGCTGCGGTGTAGACCACGCCGGTACCGTTCTCGGCGAACGAGGCGGTCGCTCCGGAGGTGATAACAGGCACCGCCGGCGTCGAAGTCACAAGCCGCACATTGCTTTCCGTGAAATCTGCCGGAACCGAGTTGCGGATCACGATCGTATCGCCGGAGGGCAGAGTCAGGATCGTTGATGTACCGGACTGGGTGAGTGCAGCCTGCACCTCAGAAAAATTCGCAAACCCGCTATCCACCAGGTCGATCATGTCCTCGCCCGACGCGAAGTCCATGATGAAGTCCTGATCGCTGCCATTCGACAGTGCGAAGCGGAAACGGTCCGATCCCGCGCCGCCGTAATGTATGTCGCTGCCAGCTCCTCCGATCAGGGTATCAACGCCATCGCCACCGTTCAGCGTGTCGGCTCCGATACCACCGTCGAGGATGTCTTTGCCGAGACCTCCGTTGAGGGCGTCGTTGCCGTCATTGCCGGTCAGCGTGTTGTCGCCGGAATCGCCCGCCAGCGAGTCATTGAACGCACTTCCGTTAATCGCTTCGATTTCCGTCAGGGTGTCGCCGGCAGCGATATCACCGGAACTAAGGCCATTCCACAGGCCGACCGTCACACCGGCCGTCGCGTCGGAATAGTCAGCCGTGTCGAAACCTTCGCCGCCGACCAGCGTGTCCGCGCCGGCACCGCCGCGGAGTGTATCGTTTCCGCGACCACCGTTGAGGATGTCGTTCCCGCCGTTACCGATCAACGTGTTGTCGCCGGAATTGCCGACTAGCGTGTCATTGTGCGCGCTACCGTTGACGGCTTCGATGTCGGTGAGCGTATCGCCAGCCGCGATGTTGCCCGAGCCCGTACCGTTCCAGAGTTCGATCGTTACGCCGCCCGTCGCATCGGAATAGTCGGCCGTGTCAAATCCGTCGCCGCCGCGAAGCGTGTCAGAACCAGCACCGCCGCGCAGGATGTCGTCGCCAAGTCCGCCGCGGAGAACGTCATTGCCACCGGCGCCAAAGATTAAGTCATCGCCAGCGCCACCGGCCAATGTTTCACCGGCGGAAGAGCCGTACAAAGAGTCATTATAGGCACCGCCAATGACTGACTCGATGCCGGTGAGGGTATCCCCGGCCGCGATGTCACCCAGTCCGGTCCCAGTCCCCAGGTTGACTGTCACGCCACCGGTTGCGTCGGAATAGTCCGCCGTGTCGATACCGTCACCGCCGATCAGCGTGTCCGCACCGGCACCGCCGCGTAGAATATCGTTGCCGCGACCACCGTTGAGATAGTCATTGCCGGCATTGCCGATCAGCGTGTTGTTATTGGCATCACCTGCCAGCGTGTCGTTGTAGGCACCACCCGTGACGGCTTCGATCCCTGAAAGCGTGTCGCCCGTCGCGATATTTCCCGTGACGAGATTGTTCCAGAGCTGGACTGTAACGCTGCCGGTCGCATCCGAATAATCTGCCGTGTCGAAACCTTCGCCACCGATCAGGGTGTCTGCGCCGGCGCCGCCGCGCAGGATATCGTCACCTTGGCCGCCATCGAGGTAGTCACTGCCGTCATTGCCGATCAGGGTGTTGTTGCCGGATGCTCCGGTAAGGGAGTCGCTGTAAGCACCGCCGGTTACCGCTTCGATGTTGATCAGGATATCGCCTGTTGCGATGTCACCGGAGGCAACGCTATTCCAGAGCGAAATCGTTACACTGCCCGTGGCGTCAGAATAGTCCGCCGTGTCAAAGCCATCGCCACCGCGCAGGGTGTCGGCGCCAATGCCACCGCGGAGAATGTCGTCGCCCGCGCCACCGCGAAGGATATCGTTGCCGCGTGAGCCAAACAGGAAATCGTTCCCGTCATTGCCCGAAAGATCATTGTCGTACAACGAGCCGGTCAGAGAGTCGTCATACGCGCTTCCGTTAACGTTCTCGATGCTGATGAGCGTGTCACCTTCGGCAATGTTGCCCGTGCCGATGCCACTCCATAGGGCGATGGTGATCCCGCCTGTTGCGTCGGAATAGTCCGCCGTATCGATTCCGTTACCGCCGTCCAGGACGTCGGCACCCGCGCCACCGCGAAGTGTGTCGTCGGAGCTGTCCCCGTACAAGGAATCGTTGCCTTCGCCGCCGATCAGGAGGTCATTGCCGGCGAGACCGTGGATGGTGTCATTTCCCGCAAGGCCGTCGATCGTATCCGGACCGGAAGTGCCTGTGAGTACGTCGTCGCCGGATGTCGGCCCGCCATTGTATTCCGGTTTCGCCGCGATGGGCTCCCCCTGTAACGAGGCTTTCGCCGTGAATGTCAAAAGGGGCCCACCAAACAATTGCTCGCCCGCAAAGACATCCCAATTCATGCGAAAATTAGCCATCCGACTTTCCTCTTCCATTGGCAAAACTTGAATTTTGACCACCGACAGAACGCCAGTCGCCGAAGAGCAAAAATTGTTGCAGGATCTGGGCCAAGTGGAGCCATTCCGGTCCGACTCGCCATCAGGCTAGCGTGACCGGGAATCAATGCATTGAAATTATTGATATTTTAGGTGATTTTTCGATGGTCGCGAGTGACTTCGTGACGTTCGAAATCGCGTACCCAAGTACCTTTGCGGAACGGTCAAGGCGGCGTCCTGCCCTATACGGGCGTCATCGCCTCACCATCCAGAGTGCGCGAAGGAAATAGCATATGCTGGCCATTTGGATCGTTACCCTTCGTTACCGAAGGGTCACCGACCATGATCTCTACTGAAGTTCCCGCTCAATCGTATCCAGCAGGTCGCGGACGCGGCGGGAGTTTGCGCCGAGATCCGAGAGGCCGACCCGGCTGATCGAGCGCACGTCTATGCGCGAACCGTCCGGGCCATCCGGCAGGACACGGACGATCACGTCATCCTTGAATTCGAACCAGAACGAGGTCTGCGTCGCCTCGATCTTTCCGGAAGCGGGGTCCTCGGTGATGATCGTCCAGCCCTTAGACTTAACAGCGCGCAACGCTGCATCGAAGGTCATGTCCTCGCCGATTCCGGCGGTCACCAGCGTGTCCAGTTTCGGGTACGGAGCGGCTTTTGCCGACTTCTGTTCACCGGGATCGAATTCTGCCTCTTCCTGCAGGTCCGACACCAGACGGCCACCCGTGCCCGGCCAGCGGTCATTGGCAGCTTCCGGTACCACCGGTGCATCCTCGATCGGGTTCATCGCGCCGGACGCCTGGCGCGCCGAAAGGAGCGCTTCGCTCGGCTGGATCGGGTTCGACCAGTCGGTCTGCGCTTCATGCAGGGGCGGCAGACGTTCGGCCTGGCCCTTGAAGGCGGCAATCCGGCCGAAACTCAGGCCGGCGACGAGCAAGGCGGCGAGGGCGATCATGAACGGCCGCTTCCGGGGCGCCTTGATCAAGGCCAGGATCATGGCGATCACCGACAGGCCCAAGGCCGCCATGACGATCAGGGGGCCCCATTTGAACGTGAGCGTGCCGAGGCCGAAGGTCCATTTCCAGAAGCCCAGCTTCGTCCCGATTGCCGCCAGCATGAACCAGAACACTGCAAACAGGCTGAGCCCGAGCGACAGGGCCGCAACCCTGCCTCGCCATCCGCCATTCTGCGACGCCGCCGCCAATCCGCTCATCTGAAGCCCTCCGGTATATTTGAAGGACTGATAGCGCGGGCCTGTCAGCCTGTCGCCCCCTTCGCACGGTCGATCACCCAAGCGTGAGCGGACCGACGGCGATGCACGGCGAACCTGAGTGAGCAAGACAAGGATGAAACACAATCAGCACACTTGGCCGGATTTTCTGCAACTGGACATGAAAGCCGTGAAAATCTGCTTGCAAAACTCGGCATATGTATTGCAACTTTTGCAGCAGTGTCTCAAACCGGCGTGAAGTTCACGCGATAAAACCTTGGCAGAAGTAGAGAAAAAATGAGCGATTCTGTTGCTATCCTTGAAGAACTGGGGATCAAACCTAAGACCGTCCGCAAGAACTGGAACGAAACCCGCCTGTATGAAACAAGTATTGCAACAGGCGAGTCCCGCGTTGCCGTGGGGGGAGCGCTAGTTGTTGAAACAGGTCAGCACACGGGCCGCTCGGCCAAGGACAAATTCACGGTTCGCGACGAAACCACCGAGAAAACAGTCTGGTGGGACAACAATGCCGAGATGAGCCCGGCGCACTTCGATGCGCTGCTCGCCGATTTCCGCGCCCACCTTGCCACCAAGGACGTTTTTTCCCAGGATCTGTTTGGCGGTGCCGACCCGGCGCACCGGCTCGCGGTGACGGTAGTGACCGAATTCGCCTGGCACTCGCTGTTCATCCGTCACCTGCTGCGCCTGCCGGAAGCGCGCGAGTATGAAGGCTTCAAGACCCAGTTCACCATCATCAACTGCCCGAACTTCCGCGCCGACCCGGCCCGTCATGGCACGCGGTCTGAAACAGTCATCGCCGTAAACTTCGCCAAGCGCATGGTCCTGATTGGCGGCACGTCCTATGCTGGCGAGACCAAGAAATCGGTGTTCACCGCGCTCAACTATTACCTGCCGGCCAAAGGCGTCATGCCGATGCATTGCTCGGTCAACACCTCGCCCACCAATGACGCGGCCATCTTCTTCGGCCTGTCCGGCACCGGCAAGACGACGCTTTCGGCCGATGCCAGCCGCATCCTGATCGGCGATGACGAACATGGCTGGTCGGATAACGGCCTCTTCAATTTCGAAGGCGGCTGCTATGCCAAGATGATCAAGCTGTCCGCCGAGGCGGAGCCCGAAATCTTCGCCACGA
Organism: Hyphomonas sp.; assembly: GCA_041741315.1. Lineage (GTDB taxonomy): Bacteria > Pseudomonadota > Alphaproteobacteria > Caulobacterales > Hyphomonadaceae > Hyphomonas. The sequence continues at coordinate 5,036 of JBGSKI010000334.1, forward strand.
CGAAGCAATGGGGCACGGTCCTCGAGAATGTCGTGATGGACCCGCTGACCCGCGAACTGGACCTTGACGATGCAACGCTCGCCGAGAATTCGCGCGGCGCTTATCCGATCTCGGCCATTCCGAACGCTTCGGAAACCGGCCAGTGTGGCCAGCCGAAGAACCTGATCATGCTGACGGCCGATGCCTATGGTGTGATGCCGCCGATTGCCAAACTCACGCCCGCCCAGGCGATGTACCATTTCCTGTCGGGCTATACCGCCCGGGTCGCCGGCACCGAGAAGGGCGTTACCGAGCCGAGCGCCACGTTCTCCACCTGCTTCGGCGGTCCGTTCATGCCGCGCCACCCGTCGGAATACGGCAACCTGCTGCGCGACCTGATCGGCAAGTACAATGTCGACTGCTGGCTGGTCTCCACCGGCTGGACCGGCGGGCCTTACGGCACCGGCCACCGCATGCCGATCAAGGCGACGCGCGCCCTGCTGAATGCCGCCCTCGACGGTTCGCTGAACAAGGTCTCGTTCCGCAAGGATGAGACCTTCGGCTTCCTGGTTCCCGAAGCAGTTCCGGGCGTCGACGCGAAGATCCTGAACCCGCGCGGCACATGGGCGGACCCCGTCGCCTATGACCGCCAGGCCGCGAAGCTTGCCGAAATGTTCGTCGCCAATTTCGCGAAGTTCGAACCCTATGTGGACGAAGCCGTGAAAGCATCGGCCCCCAAGGCAAAGACGCCAGCCTAGAAACGGCCCCAATCGATCCTGAAAGTGAAGGCGAGGCGCCACGCGCGTCTCGCCTTTTCGTCGCCTGGAGGAATTGCCAATGAAGTACGCTTCAGGGATCTTGTTGGCGGCAATTGCGGTCTGCAGTTGCTCGTCCCCCGTGTCCGGCACGCCCGTCACATCCCGCGATTCCGCCAGTCCGCTCGGCAACCAATACCTCACCCTCAGCGCCGATTTCGACGGGGACGGTCGGGACGATCAGGCCTATTTCACGACCGGCGAAACTGACTACGGGGTGTGGATACGGCGGGCTTCTGCCGGCAAACCTGTACAGGTTGCGACGTTTCCCTCGGCAGCACTCGATAAAATGGGGCTCGAAACATTCCCGCCCGGCACCTATGAGGGCCCTTGCAACTTGGATATCGGGCCGGACTGTGACGCCATGCAATCCATGACGTTTGTCCTGGATCACACCGCCCTTGCGCTCTTCGAATACGAGATCGGCCAGACCATGATCTTCTGGAACGGAGAGCGCTTCATCTCTGCCGCGCCCTACGAGTAAACGGCCCTGCGTCACAGGGTATCGTTTACGCTAAGGGAAGTCTGGCGCAGCGCGGGTCCAGTCGTTAGGGTGCGCCGCAACAAACCCGCATAAACCGGAGGACTCCCCATGCGTGAAGCCGTCATCGTCTCCTATGCCCGCACCGGCATGGCAAAAACCGGCCGGGGGTCGCTCAATGACACCCACGGCATCACCATGGCCGGCCACGCCATCAAGAGCGCGCTGGAGCGTGGCGGCGTCGAACCGGGTGCCGTCGAGGACGTGTTCCTCGGCACTGCCCAGCCGGAAGGCGCAACGGGCCACAACGTCGCCCGCAATGCCGCCCTCTGGGCCGGCTGCCCGTCGACGACGTCCGGCGCGACCATCAACCGTTTCTGCTCGTCCGGCCTGCAGGCGATCGCCAACGCCTCGCATACGATCCTGAATGAAGGCGCATCGGTCACCGTTGGCGGCGGCGTCGAATCCTTGTCGCTCGTGTCGCGTTCGGGGCACATGAACCTGCACCGCTACACCGAAGAAGTGCTGATGCAGAAATGGCCGGCGATCTGGATGACCATGATCGAGACCGCCGAAATCGTGGCCGAACGCTATGGCGTCAGCCGCGAATACCAGGACGAATATTCGGTCGAAAGCCAGCGCCGCACCGCCGAGTTCCAGGCCAAGGGCTACATGGCGCAGGAAATCTCGCCACTGAAAACCCGCATGGCCCTGCAGAACAAGGATACCGGTGAAATCACGCACCAGGACGTCGTCGTCGACAAGGACGAGTGCAACCGTCCGGGCACGTCATATGAAAGCCTTGCCGGTCTCAAGCCTGTGTTTTCGGGCGGGCAGGTGATCAAGGAAGGCAAATACGTCACTGCCGGCAACGCCTCGCAGCTGTCTGATGGCGCTGCCGCCGTGGTGGTCATGGAAGCCAAGGAAGCCGCCAAGCGCGGCCTGAAGCCGCTCGGCCGTTTCGCCGGCTTCAACGTCGCCGGTTGCGACCCGGACGAAATGGGCATCGGCCCTGTCTTCGCCGTGCCCCGCCTGCTGGAGCGTCATGGCCTGAAAGTTGACGATATCGACCTCTGGGAACTCAACGAAGCCTTCGCTTCGCAGTGCCTCTATTCGCGTGACCGCCTTGGCATCGATCCGGCGAAATACAACGTCAATGGCGGATCGATCTCGATTGGCCACCCGTTCGGCATGACCGGTGCGCGGTGCACCGGTTCCATCCTGATGGAAGGCCAGCGGCGGGGGGCCAAGTGGGGCGTCGTCACCATGTGTATTGGCGGCGGCATGGGTGCGGCAGGACTGTTCGAAATCTACAGCTGATCGCAGTAACTACAGCTATTGGACGCCCCGGCCATTGTGCCGGGGCGTTTGCGTTCCGGGCCCGAAACGCCGCTCAGCATGCGACTGGCGTGCCGGATTTTGGCCGGGTTGCGGCCGGTTGTGCGCGTGTTCGTGCGGGACCGATGGCGGGAAAGCGGCCGGAGCCGTGCCGGATTCTGGCGGACATGCCTTCCGGGGCGACGGTAGGGACAGGAAACGGAGTGACCCTGCGCATCCGGTTCACATTCTGACCGGCGATCGGCAACGAGGTTCCGGCGGGGCGCGTTTGCTGTTAGGCAGGTGAGGACTTCGGAAGGAATGACGCGATGATCAGGACCCTACTCGCCAGTGCCGCACTTGCCGCCACGGCCTGCGCATGCGCCCCGGCCGGAACCGCAGCGCCAGATAGCGGCAAAGCCTCCGCCGAGCTGCCCGCCGAAGCGACCGGCTTCATCACGTCCAACCTGGCTGAGGTCGATCCCGCTGCGGCGCCCGGCGAAGTCGCCCGCGACGAAGCAGGCCGGCCGTTCGGCTATGCCCTGCTCGGGCAGCCCCTGCCCCACCTGACCGGCACGCTGGCCGATGGCACGCCCTACGATTCCGCCAGCATCGACAAATGGACCGTCATCGACGTGTGGGGCATCTGGTGCGGCGACTGCATGCGCGACGCGCCCTACGTGGCTGCGCTCGTCTCGGCCATCAACCAGGACCCGGACCTCGACTTCCTGTCGATCCATGTTCCGGCGAACGCCAACCGCCTGACGCCGGAAGAGCTGTACGGCAAGTACGGTTCGGTTCCGGCCTATTTCGCCGAGAAGGGCTATGCCTATCCGACGCTGCTCGACACCGACACGTCGATCCGGGAGGCCATGAGAATCGCCTGGACGCCGTCCTACCTGCTGGTATCGCCGGAGGGTATCGTGAAGGGCTTCCGCAGCGACCTGTCGGCCGCCGAGGGCGAACCGGTGAAGGACTTCATCAAGGACATCGCACGGGTGAGGGGCGAGTCGAAAAAGGCTTCGCTCGATTTCCCCGTCTTCGCGTCCGGCAAGGCCGGCCGGCTGGAGTCCGGCCTGTCATTCACGCTGCAGGCCGTATCGGCCGCCTTTCCCGGCAAGACGATCATTTCCACGCATGCAGACATGCCCGGTGGCACCGTGCCGGTTTTTGAAGTGCGCGACGAGACCGGCACGCTCCTGACCCTCACGCCGGACTGGACGCTCGGGCGGGTCGAGCGGATCACCACGTCGTCGCCATGGGTCGCCGGTCCCCGGGGCGAGCGGGTGGGACAGGCCCATCTGGCGGACTTTCCGGACATCAAACCTTCCGATTGCACGGGCGGCGTGCCGGAGACGGTGACATCCCTCGTTTGTTCGGACCCTGAGGACGTGCGGTTCCTGCGGGTCTTCGGCCCCGGCGAGCCGGGTGCGGCGCCGGACCTCCTGACAGACATGACCTATGCCTATCCCGCCCCGCGCGAACAGGTCCCGACCGAATAGGCCAGAACGAACAGGCCAGAACAACAGGCCAGAACAACAGGCCAGATCGCCGGATTCACAGCAGGACCGGGAAATTTCGGGGCAGCGGCCGGATTGGCCCATTCCCTGCACGCGGGAATATTTGAACTAAAGGCTGCCAGACGGTATCTGGTAACTCGGACATAACGGGAAAGGCCCGGCAAGATGCTGCATCCTTCGACCAAGAAGCTCATCGACAAGCTCGACGAGATGACTCGCCGGAATCGGGTCAAATGGACCGAAGGTGCAGCAAATGCAGCGATTCACGAGACCGAAGGGTATCGCGTTGTGCTGACCGACGCACCCCACCGCGTCCTGCTGACCGATGCCAAGGACCGCGAAATCGAGTCGTGCGAACCGGATGACCTTGCCGCCGCAAAGGATTCCTCCGGGCGTCCCTATTCGGCACTGGTGGCTGACCTGTACCGGGAAGCGCGCCGCCATGCCCGTGGCGCGGAAGACGCGATCAGCGTCCTTTTGAGCCGTCTGGATTCTGCCGATGAGCCCGAGCCGGAGACTGCCGCCGCCTCGGCCCCGGTCCCCGAACATACGACGGACGAGACGACCTATGCCGAGGCGCTGCCCGAGCTCGAAGGCCAGTCGGACATGCAGGCGGCGGTTGCCAGCCTGGCCGAGCAGGTGAATGGCACGGTAGAGGCCCCGGCCCCCGCCGAGGAGCCAAGCGCGCCGGCGGAAGTAGCCGCCGCCGAGCCTGAACCGGTTTTGGAAGAGGCCCCGGTCGAACCCGAGCCTGTCGAAGCCGCGCCCCCCGTTGCGGAGACCGCCCTGATGGCCGATGCCATGCCGGCAGTGGAGCCCCCTGAACCCGAACCGGAACCGGTCGTTGAAACGGTCGCCGAAGCAGAAGCGGCGGAAGAGGTGGAGCCAGAAGCGGCCGCAATGGCGCCCACCATGCCGGACATGCAAGCCGAACCTGTGCCGGTTGTTGCCGCCGAAGACATGATCCCGGAACCCGTCGCAATTCCTGCCGACGAACCTGCACCGGCCGACGCCGCCGCTGCGCCTGAGCCGATGGCGGAACCGGTTTCCGAACCCGTCGCAGAAGCCGTGACGGCCGACGAGGCACCGCTCGAGACCGCACCGGTCGCGACGGCTCCCGCCGTGCCGGAAGACGCCAAGGCCCCGGTCTATGTGCCCTTCGGGGCGGGCATGGCGCCGGCCGAGCCGGTGGTGGATGAGGCAGCGCCTGTCGCGGCGACGCCGGAACCTGCTGCGCTGCCTGAACCTGCTGCGCTGCCTGAACCCGCTGCGCTGGCTGAACCTGCAGTTGAGCCTGAACCTGTGGTTGAGTTTGAGTCCGGGACGGACGACGAGTCCGATATGGACGAGCCGGAGTCTTCCGGACCGGCCGAGACCGATCCGGACTACCGCACCGCACCCGCAGAATTGGAAGCGGAACCGGAAGCGACCGTGCCGGAAACGGTCGAGGCTCTGCCGGAGCCTCCAGCAGCACTGGCCGCCGGGGAGACCCCTGCGCCATCCGCGCCTGGCGAGTCCGCACCGGACACCGCCCCGGCCAAATACGATCTCTCCGGAATGGGCTTCGGTTTCGGGTCCGCCGGCGGCATGTCCCGCCCGGTCCAGCCAGAACCAACCGTCACCGAGCCGCCGGCATCGAACCCCGGCCGCATCGTCATCGACGGCACGACCGACCTGCCGGACCTGACGCCGG
>JBGSKI010000335.1:0-2025 GCA_041741315.1 Hyphomonas sp.
CTCGCCCTCGTCCTGCCAGCCTTCCGGGGCGCCGCCCGCCTGCGCGACCCGGCCCGCCTCGCCGCGCTGTTCTCTGCCAATCGCGACATCATGATCCGCACCCTCGCCCTGGTGCTCTGCTTCGGCTGGTTCGTCCGCTCCGGCACCCTGATTTCGACCGCCGCGACCGCCGGAAACCAGATCCTGCTGCAATTCATCACCGTCGCCGCCTTCGTCCTCGACGGCTTTGCCTTCGTCGCCGAGAAGGAAGCTGGCGAGGCCTATGGCGCACACGACCCGAAACGCCTCGCCCGTGCCATGCGTATCACTTCGGAATTCGCCTTCGGCTGCGGCGCGGTCATCGCCCTCCTCTACCTGACCGCAGGTACCTGGACGATTTCCGCCTTCGTCCGTGACGAGTCCGCCCGCACCGCCGCCCTCGCCTTCCTGCCCTACTGCGCCGCTGTCCCCCTGCTCGGGGTCACCGCCTGGCAGCTCGACGGCCTGTTCCTCGGCACCACGCAAGGCCGGGCCCTGCGTAATGCCGGCGTGCTGGTCGCCATTCTCTATATCGGTACAGACCTCGTCCTTCGCCCGGCTTTCGGCAACACGGGCGTCTGGGCGGCCTTCCTCCTGATGTACCTCTACCGCGCCGCCGCGCTCGGTGCGCATGTACCGGGCCTGTTCCGCCGCCTGCATCCAACCGTTTCCTAAATCAGTCCTGCACCCTATACAGGTGCGTCGAACGGGGGCCCGATGTTCCGCAGCAGGATCTTCACCGTGTGGTTTGCCATTGCGCTCGCCTTATGGGCGCTGCTGTTCTGGCAATTCAACTCGCTGCAATTCCTCGCCAGTCACTGGTATTATCCGGCCGTCATGGTGCTTGGCGCCTTCGTTGCCGGCCTGACCCCGGAGGGCGGCGGCGCGGTCGCCTTTCCGATGCTCAACGTCTTCCTGCAGGTTGACCGCACCCTCGCCCGCGACTTCAGCCTGATGATCCAGTCGATCGGCATGACGTCCGCGTCGATCTTCCTGCTGACCCGCCCCGGCACACAGTTGAGCCGGTTCCGCCCCCTGCTCTGGTTCGCCCCGGTCTGCTTTGCCGGCTTCGTCACCGGCATGCTGACCCTGCAGGCCATACCGGTCTACCTGATCCAGGCCTTCTTCCTCAGCCTGATCACGACCTTCGTCATCGCCTACGTCTTCAGCGAGCATCGCGGCACCCGGCAGGCGCCCGCCATCGCCTCGCTCGCCGACCGCACATGGCTCGTGCTGATCCTCTTCCTCGGCGGCCTCTGCGCGAGCCTGTTCGGCACCGGCGCGGACATCATCCTCTACACGCTGATGGTCACGCGTTTCCGCATGGAGGAAAAGGCCGCGACGCATTTCAGCATCATCCTGATGGCGGCGACCAGCGTGCTCGGCTTTGCCTGGCGCGCGCTCGTCCAGGACGATATTTCCGCCTTCCAGGTCCGCACCTGGCTCTGCGCCTGGCCGGTTGTCCTGTTCATGGCCCCCTTCGGCGCGTACATGCTGGGCAAGATCAAGGTCGAGTGGATGCTGCGCGCCATCGTGATCCTGAACATCCTCCAGCTCGCCTATTTCAATCTCAACAAGCCCTCCCTGGAAAAGACCGCCGCCTCGATTGTCTTCTGCATCCTGCTCGGGGCGATCTTCTTCATATCGCTGCGCCGGATGGTGGCGCGCAAGGCCGCTTAGAGATCGCGCCCGCGCGCCTCGGCGAGGGAGGTAAAACCATCCGCCCGCAGAAGGCCGGCAAGGCCCCGGTGAATCTCCGCCACCAGTCCCGGCCCCGCATAGACCAGCGCGGAATACAGCTGCACCGCATGCGCCCCGGCGCGGATCTTGGCATAGGCATCCGCCGCAGAGGCAATGCCGCCCGCTCCGATCAGGTCGAACGCCCCGCCAAGCTCCCGCGCGAACGCGGCCAGAACCTCTGTCGATGGCCCCATCAGCGGCGCTCCTGAAAGCCCGCCCGTCTCGCCCTTGTGCACGCTGCGCAGGTTCTCCGGCCGCGCCAGCGTG
>JBGSKI010000336.1:0-5515 GCA_041741315.1 Hyphomonas sp.
TGGCCGAACGGGCCACAGTTCAGCCCGGGGCCGCCAAGGACTGGCTGGCGACGGCGCGGCTGATCGGCGAAGCGGACGAACTGAACATGGACCGCGAACAAACCGCTGCAAAGCTGGTGGCGGCCTTGCAAGCGACGGCAAGCCGGGTCTAGGTCCGGAGCATGTTCGATACGCACGTAAACCTGCACGGCGAGACCTATGCCGACGACCTGAGCGAAGTCCTGGACCGGGCCCGCGCGGCGGGCGTGGTACGGTTCATTGCGATCTGCGACCGGTTCGAAAATTTTCCAGCCATCCTGAAAATCGCTCGGGAGCAGCCGGACGTCTGGTGTTCGGTCGGCGTCCATCCGCACCATTCGAAGGATTTCCAGCACGTCGAAACGGCCGACCTCGTGGACGCAGCGGCCGATCCCAAAGTGGTCGCGATCGGCGAGACGGGGCTCGACTATCACTATGGCTATAGCCCGGAGGCCGATCAGGTTGCGAGCCTGCGCAAGCACGTCGCGGCCGCGCGCCAGACCGGCCTGCCACTGATCCTGCACACGCGGGAGGCTGACGCGCCGATGGCGGACCTGCTGGAAGAGGAGTTCCATTCGGGTGCGTTCCGGCCACTACTGCACTGCTATACCGGCGGTACAGACCTGGCGCAGCGGGCGCTGGCGCTCGGGGCGTTCGTGTCGGTCTCCGGCATCCTTTCGTTCAAGAGCGCTCGCGATGTGCGGAGCGTGATTGCGAACATTCCGATGGACCGGATCATCCTGGAAACCGACTGTCCGTTCCTTGCGCCGGTGCCGATGCGGGGCCGCCGCAACGAGCCATCATTCCTTCCTTTCGTCGCCGACGCGCTTGCTGCGCTGAAGCAGATGCCTGTCGATGAAGTGAAGGAGATTACGACGCGGAATGCGCTGACCCTGTTCGACAAGGCGACGCGTTGAGCGGCGAAACCATGACCTGCACGCTGCTTGGCACCGGGTCGTCCGGAGGCGTGCCGCGCGTCGGGGGCGACTGGGGCACATGCGACCCGGATGAGCCGCGCAACCGGCGGCGACGGTGCTGCATCCTGATCGACCTGCGCGCAGCGAGTGGCGCGCTCACGCGGGTGCTGATCGATACGTCACCCGACTTGCGGGAACAACTGCTCGACCAGAAGGTCACACACCTGGATGCCGTCGTATACACGCATGACCATGCCGACCAGGCTCATGGCATCGATGATATCCGCCCGCTGGTCATTCGCGCTGGACGCCCGGTTCCGACATATATGGACGAGGCAACGCGCGCATCGCTGACGCACCGCTTTGCGTACTGTTTCGAGGGAAGGGGCGGCTACCCGCCAATCATGGATCTGCAGCCTGCCATCCGGCCGGGCGTGGCATTCGAGGTGAGCGGTGCCGGGGGAGTGATACGGCTCCTTCCGCTCGACATGCAGCATGGACGCATCCGGAGCCTCGGTTTTCGTGTTGGCGCGTTTGCCTATTGCAATGACGTCAACGAATTGCCGCTGGAGACGATGGCACGCCTGCGCGGACTGGACACGCTCGTTGTAGATGCCCTGCGCCACACACCGCATCCGTCGCATGCCCACCTCGACAAGTCGCTGGGCTGGATCGAAGAGCTGGCCCCCAAAAGGGCGGTCCTGACGAACCTGCATGTGGACATGGATTACGCGACTTTGCGCGACACTCTGCCGGCCCATATCGTGCCCGCTTATGACGGAATGCAGATAGACATCCGTATCTGAGGCCACACATTATTTCCCATAATGATGATTATGCGTTTGGAGGATAAGCGTGCCTGGCGTCATCGGGCCGTCGCAGCGCGCGGTTCATCGGGTTTCGCCGTTCACGATTTAAATAATGCATATACAAGGTTCTAGGATCGTTTCAAACCAGTCTGGTTTCTGACTCCTTACCTCGGACCTTTTGACGCCCTACCCCTTCCCCCCTCTGCGGCGGACGCTTCTAAAAGCGGAACCCTGGAAGCCATTCTTCGAACAGGCGACTCTTGCGGATCAGGTCGTCACGCGCCGTCTCGGGTGTACGCCGGAGGAACCGGACACGGTCGCCGGGCCGCAACTGGCCGAGCAAATGCCGGTCCGCGCGAATGACCTGCAGCACGTGCGGATAGCCGCCCGTGGTCTGCGAATCCGGCAACAGGGCGAAGGCGCTGCCCGACGGCGGCAGCTGGATCGCGCCGGGAAAGATCGCCGCGCTGGGACGCGGCTGCGCGGAGACCGGAAGCTCCGGCCATGGTCCCTTCAGCTCGACGCCGGTCCGGTCGGCACGGGCTCCGACATCGAATGATGCGTTCCAGATTGCATTGCACGCAGTCTCGAAATCGGGGCCCGCCACTGCGCGCAATGCCACGCTGCGGCTGATGGCGGGGCGGAGGCCTGTGGGGGTTTCAAGTGTTGATATGGTCGCCACCGAGGCAGTGGGTCCGAACGTGATGCTATCCCCTTCCCTCACTGCCCGTCCTTCCAGACCACCCAGGTGCGCGCCGGTGAACGTCGACTGGCTGGACAGGACAGTGTCTGCGGCCAGTCCTCCGTTCACGGCGAGATAGGTTCGCGCACCGGCGCTGGATGCAGCAAGCGACAAGGCGCTGCCGGCTCGCGCGAAAAGGGTTCTGTGCGCGCCGATGTCCTGTCCGCCGAGTATGGCGCCCCCGAACGATCCCGCGAGCGCAAAGGTGCAATCGCGCTCGAAGACGAAATCGGTGGGGCCGTAGGTGATCTCAAGCGCACAGGCCACCGCCGGGTTTCCAGCCAGACGGTTGGCGAGCGCCATGGAGAGCGCATCGGCCGGCCCGGACCATGGCACGCCGAACTGGCGCAGGCCTGTCCGAGCGCCTGCCTGCAGCGTTGCCAACACGCCGGGGCGAACAACCCGAAGCGTCACGGGTCAGACCCGATGAGCCGGAACGAGACCTCCATGCCTTGCGCCAGAAGGAAGGGCTGTCCGGCGGACGGATCAAACAGGCGTTCGCTGATGCGGCCAATGATTGGCCAGCCAGCCGGTCCGGTGATCGGATAGAGGCACATCTGTCCCGTGACGATGCCGACCGAGCCCGCTTCGACGTGTCTGCGCGGCGTTACCAACCGTTCCGCGTGGATCTGCGGATCGACGCATTCGAGATAGGCGAAGCCCGGCATGAAGCCCATCATGTCGATCCGGACGGGCCGACCGAACACTTGGTCCAGGAGAGCGGTTGCGGTCGTGTTGTTTAGCTCTGCGAGACGCTCAAGATCGGGCGCAGCCTCGGCACTGACATGGACTGTGAGCGCGATGCGCGACGGAACGCCAGCCAGTCCATGTCGGAAGTCCTGCATGATTTCCAACACCCGGCTTCGCGCGTCTTCGGGCGAGAGGTCGAGCGGATCGAACTGAACAGCAACGCCGAGTTTGCCGGGAACGACTTCCTTCCAGACGGCGTCCCGGATCAGGCATGCGGCGACGGCGGGCCGCAGGCTCCGGTCATCGAACCGGACCTCGAGCGCGTCATCGCCGAGCGGCAGGACCGAAACCTTCATGGTGCGGGCGATGGCCGGATGTCGATGTCGCGGACCCGCAGGGCATCGCGCAGCTTGAAGGCAGAGTTTGCGGCGCCGGGCGTGTCGCCATGCAGGCAAAGCGTCTCGACGACAAGCGGGATGACCTGGCCGGTTCTCGCCGTGACGCTGCCGGATTCGATGAAGCCCATTGCCTGAGCGATGCGCGCCTCATCGGTTTCCAGTACGGCGCCGGTTTGCGAGCGCGGTGTCAATGTTCCGTCCGCTTCGTAGGCCCTGTCGACAAAGCCTTCCGCGATGTAGCGCAGGGAATGCTTCGCGGCGGATGTTTCGAGGCAAGAGTCCGGCGGGCCGATCAGGGCATGGATGCCGCAGCGCCGGCAGACCTTCACCACAAGGTCAGCCAGAGCAGGATCGACCGCCGCATCATTGTACAGCGAGCCGTGCGGCTTGAGATGTGCAACGGTGGCGCCGCGTTCGCGGGCAAGCGCGACCAGCGAGCGGACCTGGCCGACAAGGCTCGCCTCCAGCGCGTCCAGGGCCATGTCCGGTCGCTTGCGGCCGAAGGATGCCTTGTCCGGATAGGATGGATGCGCGCCGATCAGGACACCCCGCGCCTGTGCCGCGTGGATCGTCAGCAACATGGTCTGGTCGTCACCGGCATGGCCACCGCAGGCGATATTGCAGCGCGACACGACATCGAGCATGGCGCGGTCGAGGTCGCGACCGGCATCGCCTTCCAATTCGCCGAGATCGGCGTTGAGGCAGATCGTCCGTTTCATGGCCAGATGCCGAGGGCGCGCAGGATGAGCCTCAGGCCGAGAATTGTGGAGACGACGAGCACGGCCCCGCCCAGAATATTGCTCCACGCGCCATTGACCTGCTCGCCGAGCAGAGTCCTGCGGTTCATCGCAACCAGCAGGAACGCGGCGACAATGGGCAGCAAGAGCCCGTTGGCGACCTGTGCGATGACGATCACGTCCTGCGGCTTGATCCCGAGCACCGCCAGAATGGCGCCGATGACGAGGACGGCCAAGGCTATGCTCTTGAATGCCCATCCGCCGTTTGACAGGCCCGCAATTTCGCGCACGGCATGGGCGGTCGCGAGCGGTGCGGTGATGGCCGATGAGAGGCCGGCGGCAAGCAGTCCCGTTCCGACGAGCCAACGGGCGGCTGCGCCATAGGCCGGTTCGAGACTGGCGGCGAGGTCTGCGCCCGTCCGGACGACCATGCCGGATCCGAACAGGCTGCCAGCGGCGGTCGACAGGATCAGGATGGAGATCAGGCCGCCGAGTCCAATCGATACGACGGTGTCGACCCGCGCGTCTTGGAGCGCCGATGCGCCGCCGCCGGGCCACCGTTGCCGGACTGTCGCGGCGTGGAGGAACAGGTTGTAGGGCACGATCGTCGTGCCGATCAGTGCCATGGCGGTCAGGAGGCTTCCGGCTGGAAGTTTCGGAACGAGGCCGGACAGGAGCGCGCCGAAGTCGGGCCGGACGAGAAGCAGGCTGGCCGCGAAGGCGAGGCTCATGATCAGGACGAGCGCGATGAGCAGGTTCTCAAGCAGCTTGTAACGACCGATCATCAGGGCCGCGCCTGCGATGACGCAGATGACCGCAACGCCTGCGCGCTGGCCCAGCTGCGGCTGATCGGCGAGCGCCAGCAAGCCGAGTGCTCCGCCGGTCAGGTTGCCCGCTTCATACGCGGCATTGCCCATCGCGAGAGCCACGAGCACGAGCGCAGCGGCGGCCCAGCGGAAGGCGCGCGGCATGTCTTTCGACACGAGCGCTTCGCCGAGCCCCATGCCGGCACCGATGCCAAGACGGGCGGCCATTTCCTGGAACACGATCGTCGCGAGCGTCGCAAAAACCAGTGCCCAGACCAGCGCATAGCCAAAATTGGCGCCCGCGAGCGTGCAGGCCGTGACGGTTCCCGGGCCGATGAAGGCGGCGGCGACAAGCGCTCCGGGGCCGATCGACAGCTTCATTCAGGCGACAGGCCGCG
>JBGSKI010000337.1:0-4039 GCA_041741315.1 Hyphomonas sp.
GCTTATCAGGCAGAAGTGGCTGGATAATCCGCCACTCCGCATCCGAAAGATCAAAACGGGCCATCGACAACCTCCTGTCAAAATGGAGATTGAATCACACTTCGGCCTCAACAGGAATCCTGTTTATGAGTACAGAATCTAATCCACCCCCCTGCCCTTGCGCCAGTTGCAGCGGGCATGGGTGAGCTGCAGGTTGGTAGCATCGTCGCTGCCGCCGCGCGCCACCGCACGGATATGGTCGAAGGTCGGGCGCTGGATTTTCCACAGGCTGGAATGGGCGACATCGAACCGGTTTGACGGCATGGACTGGCCGCACAGGGCACACCGGCCTTGCTGGTGTTCCCACAACGCGCGGAACAGGGGTGTATCGGCCGGGGCGTACGGTTGGCTCATCCGATCTCCGGCACCGGCCAGCCCCGCCGCGCGCAGGCGGCGATCAGGGTGTTGCGCAACAGGCAGGCAATCGTCATCGGCCCGACACCGCCCGGAACAGGTGTGATGTGACCGGCCACCTCCGAGCAGCCGGCAAAGTCTGCATCGCCGACCAGTCGTGTCTTGCCCTCGCCCTTTTCAGGGGCCGGCACGCGGTTGATGCCGACATCGATGACCACTGCGCCGGGCTTCACCCAATCGCCCTTGACCATTTGTGGACGGCCGACCGCCGGCACGAGGATATCCGCCTCGCGGCAGATTGCCGGCAGGTCTTTGGTACGGCTATGGGCGATCGTGACCGTGCAGTTCTCGGCCAGGAACAAGAGCGCGGCTGGCTTGCCGACGAGGATCGAGCGGCCGACGACCACGACATGCTTGCCCGACAAGTCATTGCCGATGGCGCGCTTGGCGAGGATCACGCAACCGACCGGCGTGCAGGAGCGCAGGCCTGGCTTGCCGAGCGACAGGCGCCCCGCCGACACTTCGGTCAGTCCGTCGACATCTTTTGCAGGATCGATTCGGGCAATCGCCGCGTCGGCATCGAGGCCATCCGGAAGGGGCAGCTGCAGCAGGATGCCATCGACACTTTCGTCGGCGTTCAGCGACGCGATCAGGGACTCGATATCGGCTTGCCTGGCGTCCACCGGCAGGCGGTGGTGCAGCGAGATCATGCCCGCTTCTTCGGTGCCGCGCACCTTGTTGCGGACATAGACTTGGCTGGCCGGGTCGTCGCCCACCAACACGACTGCAAGGCAGGGCTTTGCCGGAAGATTGGCAACGACGCGGCCGATGGCGGCCCGCACATCTGCGGCGATGGCCGTTCCGTCGATCCGCTGCGCGCTCATTCCGTGTCCTTGTCCCCGCTGAGCCGGGCCGCAAGTTCCGGCGGCCCGGCGATCTCAAGGCCTTTTAACCGAGTCTTGCCTCCCGTCACCACCCGCACCGACGACTTCGGCAGTCCGAGCCAGGCCGCGACCAGCTTTTCCACCGACGCATTCGCCTTGCCGTCTTCCGGCACGGCGCGCACGCGCACTTTCAGGAAACGGCGACCGCCATCATCCTCGTCCCAGCCTTCCACACGGTCGGCCGATGCTTTCGGCTGGACCCGGACGGCAAGACGGTGAAGCAAGGTGCCGCTCAGGACAGGACAGCAGGCCGGGTCAGGCCGATCAATGCCGGAAGCAGCCAGTCACGTGTGAACAGGATGCCGAGAGCGAGCAGGAAGATCGACAGGTCGAGCTGACCCAGCGGCGGCACATAGCGCTGGATCGGCCGGAGCATCGGCATCAGCACGCTGTTCAGGATCGACTGGATCTGGCGCACGGTCGGGTTGCGCATCGAAATGACCCCGCCGAGAAACAGCCAGCTCATCACCACATAGACGAAGATGATCAGCAGCAGAAGGGACAGGATCGGATGCAGGAAATACGAATAGATGGCCAGGAGAAGGGAATACATGCGCGGCGTCCTGTGATTCTGGTCTGGGTCTGTCGTCCTTAGACCGCGCCAAGCCCGCCCGGCAAGTCACGGCCTGTCGCAGGGGAAGGGTTTGGCGGCAGCGAAAGGGCAGATTAGGCTTGCTGTTTGAGCAGGGGCAGGCAGGCTGACATGACGGATCCCGACACGCCCCTGCTGCCGCTTTCCCGGTTCCAGCAATCGATGATTGCGCTTGCCATGATGGCCATGGGCGCCGGCATGACGATCAATTTCGTGGTCGTCGCACCGCTGGCACGCCAGGCCGGTCTGACGCCGATCGAAGTGGCCGGCATCCTGACCTTCTCGTCAGCCATCTATGCCTTCATGATCCCGGTTTGGGGCCGGATTGCGGACCGGATAGGCCGCAAGCGCGTGATGGTGTTTTCGCTGGTGGCGATGGGCCTGTTGAACATGGCCTTCCTGTTTGCGCTCAGCGCGGCGCTTGCGGGTATTGTGACCGGGCTGGCGGCGTTTTTCCTTCTGGCCTTCACACGGCTCTGGTTCGGCCTTCTGGCACCGGGCCTTCAGCCGGCCTCGATGGCAGCTATGACGGACGCGACGACCACGCTTACCCGCGCCGGGGGCCTCGGCATGCTGGGGGCATCGATGAGCGTTGGTTCGATCCTCGGACCGGCGGGGGCGGCAATCCTGGCGCCGTACGGGGCACTGGTCCCACTATGGGGCACGATCATCCTCAACATTGTCGTGGGCATCATTCTCGCCTTCGTGCTGCCCCGCACCCGCAAGACCGCGCGCGCGTCACACCGGCTGACACCGTTGTCGGTGAGGGACAGCCGGGTCGCGCCGCACCTCATCTTCCTGTTCATCTATTTCATGGCGATCGGCATGATCCAGCAGACGATCGGCTGGTTCGTCGAAGACCGGTACAATTTCGTCGACACGGCCGCCCATACTGCAAGCGAAATTGCCGTGCGGCATACAGGGATCATTTTCTCCTGCCTCGCGGCTGCGATGATCGTCGTCCAGTTCGGCTATATCGTGCCGCGTCGGCCTGACCCGCGGAAGATCCTGCCTGTGGGCCTTGGCCTGGTCGCGATTGGCTACATCTGCGCCGATGCATTCCAGCCCTTCTGAGCCATGTGCGTCAGCTTCCTGATTGCAGGCGTCGGCGCAGCGCTTGCTGTGCCTTCAGCCAACGCGCTGGGCAGCCTGTCTGTAGAGCGTCACGAGCAGGGATCGGCGGCGGCGCTGCTGGCTGCTGCGCCGCCGGCCGGGTTCGTATTCGGACCCCTGATCGGTGCGGGCCTCTATTCCATCGCCACACCGCTGACGCTGTATGCATCCGCTGGCGTGATGGCGATGCTGTGCATCTACGCGTTTCTTGTGACGTCCAGGAAGACACTCACCCCATGATGAAGGCGTTCAGCTTGTTGCCGTCCGGATCGCGGAAATAGCCGGCATAGAACGTATCGCCACGCGGACCCGGAGGCCCTTCATCCGTGCCGCCATGCGCCAGCGCGATGTCGTAAAGGCGATGCACCTGTTCCTTGTCCTTCGCCGCAAGGGCGACCATCACACCATTGCCCACGGTTGCCGGATTGCCGTCGAACGGCTTGGTCAGGCCGATCCCGGCGCCGCCGCCCGGCGTGCCCCAGGCGATGAAATTGTCAAATTCCATCATCCGGCCGGTGCCGAGCTCCTTGGCAATTGCGTCATAGAAGGTCGCGGCGCGGGCCAGGTCCTTCGTTCCAAGTGTCACGTATCCAATCATGTTTTCCTCCATCAGCGACGGCTAGGAACGTATCATGAACATTTAGGATAGCAAGCCGCAGGAAAAGAAATTAGCCTGCCGGAACCAATTCATCGAACACGATGCGCCAACCGTCGGACCGCTTTTGCCAGACGCGGACGGTGTTGCCCATCTTCTCTTCTCCGGCTTCCACCCAACGGGCGTCGCCATAGGTCCAGACCAGGTCACCCGCCTTCGACCCGCCGCCGCCGAGCGGGCTCAGCGTCATCGCATCGGGCCGCGCAATGATGGCCTCGTCAAATGCGGCTGGCGAAAGTGCAGGCGCCACGTCCGGTGAATGAACGCGGGCATCCGGGGCGAGCAGGCCGGCATAGGCCGCGGACAGGCTGGTCTCTGCCGCAACCGCGATGGCCGCTTCCA
>JBGSKI010000338.1:0-5417 GCA_041741315.1 Hyphomonas sp.
CCGAACTGGGCGATCAGGCGCAGCTGGTCGCCGGCCCCGGCCAGCAGGCGGCCGTCGATCCGGTCGGTCACCGTCGGTACCAGCACGTCGGCGGTCTGCATCGCCGCGCGCAATTCCTCCGGGCTGAATGGGTGATCGTCCTCGTTCAGACGGGCGTCGAACAATTCCTTCATGCGCAACTCGACCGGAGTGGGCAGTTTGCGCGTGACGACGATCCTGAGCTTCTTGGCCGGCATGTTTGCCCTTTGAAAAACTTTGCTGTCTGGGCCTTAGCAGAGCGATGCCGGAACGCCAACGCCTGACATTTTACGTGGGATTCACCATGACGTGGAATTGTCGCGCCATTGGACGCGACAGGTCAGATGCACATGAAATGGGCAACCCTCCTCACGGCAGGACTTCTCTTCGCGGCCGGCACCGCGCCCGCCCAATCGCCGGAACTGGTGCGCGTCAGCCGCTTTTCGGGCAAGCCGGTGCCGCGCTTCGAGACGCTGAAATTCGCCGCCGTCAACGGCCGGGCCGGCCCGTCCAAGGATCATCCGGTGCTCTGGCTCTACGAACGCAAGGGCCTGCCCATGCTGATCGTCAAGGAGAGTGAATCCTGGCGCAAGGTTCGCGATCCGGCCGGTGCGGAAGTCTGGATCCATGCCCGGATGCTGGAATCCGGCCACAAGGCCTTCGTCCAGGCGGCGACGGTCCTGCACAAGGAGCCTGACGCGGCCAGCGACCCGGTCGCCGAACTGCAATCGTCCCTGCTGGTCGACCTCGGCGACTGCGATGCCGGCTGGTGTACCGTCGATGCAGGCGCGTTCCACGGCTTTGCCGCTCAGGCGGCCCTCTGGGGCAGCGATGCGGGCGAATCCGGCCTCTAGGCGCTGTCCGGAGGCGGTCGGCTGTTGACAACAATGCGGTGTGCGATGGTAAGGCGGTCCGTTCTTCCTTTGCGAAAGGCCGCCAGATGTCCGGACCGCACGATTTCCACACCCCCCAGAGTTCCTATTCCAGGGAAGACCTCCTGAAATCAGGGGCCGGCGGCTATTTCGGCCCGGGCAATGCCCAGCTGCCGATCCCGCCCATGCTGATGATGGACCGGATCACCGAGATCACCCTCGATGGCGGCGCCTTCGGCAAGGGCAGCGTGATCGGCGAACTCGACATCACACCGGATCTCTGGTTCTTCTCCTGCCACTTCCCAGGTGACCCGGTGATGCCCGGTTGCCTCGGCCTCGATGCCATGTGGCAGGCCGTCGGATACTGGCTCGGCTGGTCCGGCAGCCCGGGCAAGGGCCGCGCGCTCGGCGTCGGCGAAGTGAAGTTCACCGGCGAGATCACCCCGGACAAGAAACTCGTCCGCTACGAGATCGACATCAAGCGCGTGCGGCGCGGCAAGCTCAATCTCGCCATCGCCGACGGCAAGGTCATCGTCGACGGCGAACATGTCTACACCGCCATCGACATGAAGGTCGGCCTGAAGAACCTGGCCGATCCCGCCTAGCGGTCCAGCGACTGGTCCCTGAAAAAGGCCCAGATCACTTCGCTCGCATCGAAAGTCTTCACCGGCGCGTCGCCCATCGGCGATCCCTTGCGGCCGCCCGGCCAGGCATGCCCGCCCTCTTTCAGGACATACCATTGCACCGGTGCATCGCACCCTGCTCCCTGCCGCAGCGTATAGATCTTGGTCGTTTTCGGCCGGGCTTCGGACGCACAATGATTGGCCTGCATCCAGTACTCCATCGCGGCACCGGCCGGCGCATAGGGCGCATCGTTCGGCGGGCTGTCCTGGCGGGCCGGGTTCTTGCCATAGCCGCCCTCCGGCGGGACATTCTCGTCGAGGGCCCCCGTAATGATCAGCGCCGGCACGGGCGAGGCTGCCATCGCCTCGTCCCCGAATACCGCACCCACTACAGGCGCAATCGCCGCGACCTTGCCCGCAAGGTCCCGCCCCGCCTTGTGGGTCATCATCGCGCCGTTCGACATGCCGGTCAGGTAGACCCGGTCCGGATCGGCAATCCCGCGCGCCGCGAGGTCGTCGATCACCCGCGCCGTGAACGCCACATCGTCGATCCCCTCCTGCATCGCATACTGGCAGCAATGCCAGGCATTCCAGGTCAGGAACCGGCCCTTGCCGCTGCCATCCGGATAGACCGCTACAAAGCCTTCCCGGTCGGCGAGATCGTTGAAACCGGTCATCTTCGCGCCATTCTGCCCGCTGCCGCCGCCGCCATGGAACATGATGACCACCGGGGCCGGCCCCTTGAGGCTGTCCGGCCGGTGCATCTGGTAGGTCCGCGTCACCCCGTCCGAGACCAGCTCCTGCTCGCTCAACCCGCCCCGGTTCCGGCGAAACGGCCCGGCCTCGGCCACCGCCGCAAAGGCCAGCACAGCCGCCAGCGCGGCCAGGGGAAGTCTCAATCGTCGCGCTTGCATTCCGGTCACCTCCGCAGGAACAATATCCTGCATTGAACGCACCGGCCAACCGATTCCGTCGCTTGACGTTGCCCGAGGCCCCCCCTAGCCGTTCAACAAACCCATAAACTTCACAGGAAGGCGACCCCCATGGCAGACGACTGGACCCCCCCGGAAGGCACCCTGATGAAGGGCAAGCGCGGCATCGTGATGGGCGTTGCCAACCAGAACTCCATCGCCTGGGGCATTTCCCGCATGCTCGCCGCGCAGGGCGCCGAGATCGCCTTCACCTACCAGGGCGACAGCCTCGAGCGCCGCGTCCGCCCGCTGGTCGAATCGATCGGCATGGACACGATGATCCCGGCCGACGTCACCGACGATGCCTCGATGGATGCCGCCTTCGCCGCCATCAAGGCGAAGTGGGGCAAGATCGACTTCCTCGTCCATTCCATCGCCTTTGCCGGCAAGGAAGAGCTGCAGGGCTCGATGGTTGCCAACACGTCGCGCGAGGGCTTCCGCCGCGCCATGGACATTTCGGTCTACAGCTTCATCGACTGCGCCCGCCGCGCCAGCGAGATCATGCCGGAGGGTGGTGCCATGCTGTGCATGACCTATCTCGGCGCCGAGCGCACCGTGCCCTCCTACAATGTCATGGGCGTCGCCAAGGCCGCGCTCGAAGCCTCGACCCGCTATGCCGCGCGCGACCTCGGGCCCCAGGGCATCCGCGTCAACGCCATCTCGGCCGGTGCGATGCGCACGCTTTCATTGGCCGGCATCAAGGGCGGCAAGAGCCTGATGGGCACCGGCCGCGACTGGTCCCTCCTCAAGGAAGACACGCGAATGGAAGGCGTCGCCGGCTGCGCACTCTACCTGCTCTCCGAGCTTGGCCACTCCATCGCCGGCGAAGTCATCCATGTCGACGCCGGTTTCCACGTCGTCGGCGTGCCGGACATGAGCGGCGAGGAATAGACCGGACGGCCATGATCCCGACGCTGCAGCGGATCGAGAAGACCTGCATCGCCTGCCCCGCGCAGTGGGAAGGCGAACTCTCCGACGGTACCTGCGTCTATGTCCGCTACCGCTTCGGCGTCCTGCGGGTAGGTTTCGGTGCCACGCATGATGAGGCGGTCGACGACCTGCGCTTCGAATGGGAACTCGGCGATGGTCTCGATGGCTGGATGGACTGGGACCAGGCCAGCGCCTATTTCGACCGGGCGGTGCTTGCCGCCTTCAGGGGTGACGCCTGAGACGGCGCGCCTCGATGGGCAACAGGTCCCTGTCACCCCCGCATGATCCGGACCTCGCCTATTTCTTCGGCGGCAGGTCGAGGCCGAGCGCCTTGACCAGTTTCTTGTTGTAGCGCCCGGACCGGTTGTCATAGATCGGGAACGTGTTGGAATAGGCCCACACGCACCACGGAATGTCCGCGCCCTCCATCTCCTCGCGCACCGCCTTCAGCCACTTCGCCCGGCGCGAGGTCCGGACCGCATCGATCACGCCGAACTCGCCGAGGAAGACCGGCCGGCCGGATGCCTCGCGATAGGCAGTGGCCGTGCCGGCCGCCCGGTGCAACTCCGCCCAGTCCTCGTCCGAGCCCCAGTCCCGCGTGCCCTTGGGCATCGCGTCGCCGAGCCAGGTCGCCTTCTGGTGGGTGAACGAGAACGGGTCGTAATAGTGGAACGTGTAGATCACATTGGCGTCCGGCGCGGCCATGTTGGTGTCCAGCGTGCTTATGCCTGAGAAATGCTCGCCCCCGATGATCAGGATACGGTCCGGATTGGACGCGCGGACGGTGGCAATCATCTCTGCCTGCGCCCCCCGCAGCACCTCGCCGCGCAGATTGTCATGCGGTTCGTTCAGCACTTCGAACCAGAGATCGTCCGGCGCACCGGCATAGTGCTCCGCGATCTGCCGCCACACCGCCAGCAGTTCCGGCATGTTGGCTTCCGGCGCCTCATGGATTCCGTCGAAATGGTGCAGGTTGATCATCACATTGAGACCGGCATCGAGCGCCGCCTGCACGATCCGGTCGACATCGGCCAGGAAATCCGCCTCGATCGTGTAGTCCGGACCCGCCCCGGCATAATCGGTCCAGCGGATCGGGATGCGCACCGTGTCGACCCCCATGGCGCGGATTTCCGGGAATTTCGCCACATCGATAGGGGCGCCCCAGGGATGGCCGCGCGGCGCTTCCAGGCTGTTGCCCATGTTGACGCAGCGATGCATGTCGAAGGCAGCGGCGACGCTTTCCCCGCCGGTTTCATCTGCCGCCGCCATCGGCAGGGCAAGGCAGGACAAGACAGCGGCGAGCCCGATCAGATGACGCATTGTATTCCCCCTTCGAACCCGGCCGCTTCGTGCGGCTCATGACAACGTTCCCATGGCACCCTAGACACGCCCGTCGGTACGTCAACTTTGCGCACGTCACGCGGGCAGGCCGCCCGGCCGAATCCCCTGCCGGACCGCAAACGGGGAAGGTCGGAAGGCGACACTCGCCGAAGCGGCGGCCGGGGATTTTCGTCGGCCGCCTGATCCGATTCCGGCAATCGCTGCGCCTCTCGGTATGAAGGCCCCGTGTGGGGCGCAACCCGGGAGGCCAGGATGGCCGGACGTATCGCTGTTTCCGTTCTGCTTTTGACCGTCATCGTCGCGATCGGCCTGCTCGCGCCCCCGGCCTCGGCCGAAACGGGCCCGGCCACGTTCGGCCCGCGCGATTTTCCGCTTTCGGTCGACACCGTCTCCGTCAAGGCGCGCGACGGCACCGGCGACGGCGCCTTCGTCATTCACGGCTACCGTGCCGGCAATGCCGGGGCTGAACGCCTGTTCGCCACCTATGGCGAGGTTCGCGCCGTCAATGGCGAAACATTCGACACCGCCCCCGCGCTCTACCACTACATCTCCAATCTCGATGCCTTGGAGGCGAAAGTCACCTTCGCCCGCCGCGCCGACGGGCTCGAAGTCACCGAGACCGTACCTCTGGCGGCCATGCGCGCGGACGCCGCCTGCGGCGG
>JBGSKI010000339.1:0-5980 GCA_041741315.1 Hyphomonas sp.
GGCCGCCGCCAGCGTGGCATGCGGCGCCCGCAGGAAATCCTGGGAGGAGAGCGGAATCACTTGCCCTGGTCCCCCGGTGCCGGCGCAGGCGGCGACTTGCGCGCCGCAATCTTCCGCCGCCGCAGGTTTTCCCGCAGCGCCTCGGCCATACGGCGGGCTTTTTCCTCAGCCTGGCTGGGCTTGTCTGTCATCGCAGGTGCAATTCGCGCTGAAACGGTCTTTTCATACTCAAGACCTTAAGCTAAACGCCGCAGACCACACCCGCAATGCCGCGGTAGCTCAGTGGTAGAGCGCATCATTGGTAATGATGAGGTCGGGAGTTCAATTCTCCCTCGCGGCACCAGGTTTTCCCCTGACATTTCAAGTTCTTGCCTGCGCACGCCTTTGGCGGTCGCGGGAGCGGTGTGGCGCGTTGCACCGGCACGTCCCGACACCGATTCCCTCATCGCAAAGAAAAAAGGGCGGACCTTGCGGTCCGCCCTTTCCCGATTTCAGTCTGCCTGATCCGCGGATCAGAACGTCTTGGAGACGCTGACGAAGGCGCGGCGGCCACGGAGATCGTAACCGGTCGCCTGCAGCGCGGTGTTACCGGCGCTGAGCGTATCGATGTCCGAAATCTGCGGAGGGGCTTCGTCGAAGATGTTGTTGATGCCACCTGCAAGCGTCCAGGTGTCACCCGTCCAGCGGATCGACGCACCATGCGTGAACTGCGCTTCGGTGTTGACCGTGTACAGGCCCTGCAGGCCGAAATACGCCTGCGGGTTGTTGTAGTCAGCGCTGAAGTAGCGGTTGTCGTCCTGGCGGCCGACGAAGTCGGTGAACCAGGTATAGGTCCAGTCGCCGCGATCCAGGCGGATCGACGCATCGCCGTTGACGCTCGGATAACCGATCGTTCCGTTGAAGTCGTTATTGTTGATGCCCGAGACGAAGTCCGAACCGAACACGTTGATGTAACGCTCGAGCGACCAGTTGATGCTCGAGTCGAAGATCATCGTACCGAAGTTGAATTCCTTCTCGTAGCGGATCTCGAGGTCGAGGCCGCGCTGTGCTTGGGAGTCAACGTTCAGGGTCGGTGCCAGGATGTTATCCAGTTTGTATGCACCGGTGCCAGGTACAGTTCCAGGTGCCCGAGTGAACAGATCACAGAAGTCGTTCGGATAGTTGGCCGTTGCATAGCAACCGCCGACAATCTGGGCTGCCGACAGGCTGGTGATCTGGTCCTTGATCTCGATTTCGTAGTAATCAAGCGCGATGTTGATGTCTGCGAAAGTCGGGGTCCAGATCAGGCCGGCGGTGAACGTGTCGCCGGTTTCCGGGTTCAGGAGCTGTCCGCCACCGGACGTAACGACCAGTGCCGAGCTGCCACCGCCATTGTAGGTCGATGGAACGCCAGCTGCCGCACAGTTCGCCTGAATGTTGGCATTGTTGCTTTGGCCCCACTGGATACAAGGGTCGATCGAAGTCTGGCTCACGAAGCCTGTCTGGTCTTCGAGGAAGAGCTCGAACAGGGCAGGCGCACGGTAGGACGTGCCATAGCTCGAACGAGCCCGGAAGGTCGGGCTGATCTGCCAGTTGAGGCCCAGCTTGTAGATCGAGTCCGAACCGCCGATCTCGTAATCGAAGCCGCGGATCGAGGCCGAAAGCTCGACATCCTCAGCAAACGGAACGCCTTTCAGGAGCGGCACACCAAGTTCGGCGAACACTTCCGTCACATTGTTCGTGCCAACCGTCGGACCGGCCGTCGAGGAACCCCAGATATCGCCCGACTGGGTCAAGGCGCCCGGTTGGTCGTCGATGCTGAACTCGCGGTATTCTGCGCCGAAGCCAATGCCGACCGCGCCGGCGGGAAGCTGGAACAGTTCACCCTGCATCACGCCCGTGAAGGTCGTCTGCTCGTACACGGTGTTACCCGTCTGATAGCCGCCAATGGCCGCAACCAGCGCATCGACATTTGCGCCGCTGAGGATTGCCGGATCGAGGAAGTCGATCGAAGGCGGAGCCACGAGGTCCGGGTTGCCGTCGCCGTCTGTGTCGGCCACACCGTCATAGGACCAGTCGCCGGACTTCGAGGTCAGGATCTCGTTGCCCGAGTAGGAGCCTTCGCCGCGCGAGTAGGATCCGTCGACTTTCCAGGACCATTTATCCAGGAAGCCAGGCGTAAAGCCACCCGAGAGCGAGGAGCTGACATAGTAATAGTCGACCTGGACGCTGTCATAGGTCGGGAACGGCGCAACGATCTGGACAAGGCTTTCCATCGAGTTGGAATAGGTCGGGTCGCTGATGTAACCGTATGCCGGTATGTAACCGAACGGGGTATCCGCAGAACCGACAACCGGGAAGAACTGGCGCCAGCCTTCAACTTCGGTCTTGCGCTGGCTGTACATGACTTCCGTGTCCCAGGCCATGCCGGCCAGGTCGACGTCCGCCGTTCCGAAGATCGAGATATTCTCGTTGTGCGGGAAGAAGTCTTCGTTATCGAGGAACGGGGCGTCGAGAATGTCCTCGAAATAGCGCTGCCCGTTCGCTGCAATGCCGGTGCCGACGCGCGGACGGTAGCCCGGGATCGAGCCGCCGAAAATCGTCGGGACGGTACCGCCGCCCGGCGTCGGCACGAGGCGCTGACCGGAGAACAGGTCGATCGCCGTGTTGTGGTAGAGGTTTTGGCAAGCGACGTTCGGGTCGGTTGCGGTTGCCGAGAAGTTCAGGCGGTCGATCAGGCTGCCATCGTTCGGATCGCGCACATAGTCGCGCGGGCAGTCGAGATAGGCGCGCTCGCTGGTGTCGAGTTCTTCATCGAGGCGGTATTCGGCCGACAGGGTGAAATTGGCATTGTCGCCAAGGTCGAAGCCCATGGCACCGCTGATGCTGTACTGCTCGCCGCCGCTGTCGAACGGACGCGAAGCGAAGAAGTTGATTTCCGGCTTGTCGACGGAATCACGCGTGATGATGTTGACCACGCCGCACACAGCGTCCGAACCGTAGATGGTCGAGGCGCCATCCTTCAGGATCTCGACGCGCGAGATGATCGATTGCGGGATCGTGTTCAGGTCGAGCGCCGCGATCGAACCGCGCGTACCGGATGCGCCAGGGCGCTTGCCGTCGATCAGGACCAGCGTGCGGGTGTCGCCGCAACCGCGAAGGTCGATCGTCTGCGCGCCGATACCGCCATTGGTGACGAAGTTCTGGAACGTGTTGTTGAGCTGGGTCGAACCGGATGCCAGCGACGAGCCCTGCAGCAGCGCTGCGGTGTCGACGAGGCCTTCGAGGGTCGCGACTTCAGCCGTGATCACCTGGATCGGCGAAGAGGACGAGAATTCGTCGCGCGCCAGCAGCGAGCCGGTGACGGTGATCTTTTCCTGACGGGCCTCTCTTTCAGCAGGTTCCGTGCTGACGGTTTCCACGGCATCGTCTGCAGTGGTATCGGCCGCATCGGTTTCCTGCGCGTAGCTATTGGCCGAAAACAGAAGTGCGCTGAGAGCGACACCTCCGAACACAGACCGGCGAAACAGTCTCTTATCCATGAAGAACTACCCCTAAATGAGTTGTGACGTGAAGCTCACCCACCCGGACGTGCCGGGCCAGTCCGGCATCAAACCGGAACCTGTAGTGGTTTGACCAGTGACTCCCGGAACTGGCAAGGTTTCGTGACATGAAATTCATCCGCGGACGAGAATCGCCTTCGAACTGTGTTTTTTCCGCCACATTGTGCCTCGTTCACGGAAACTTGTGACAAACCTCTGGCGAAATGCCTGTGTCGCGCGGCTTGACGCACCCTGCCACCCCCGAAATATTGCCGACACTTAATTTGCCGCAAATCCGGAGGAACTCAGATGAAGAAACGCGGTCTCGCAGCCGGCGTATTCGCCTTGCTTGCCCTGCCATTCGCGGCCCATGCCGATCCGGTAACCGTTGAAGACTTTGCCAAGTTTCCCAATCTTTCCAGTGTCTCCATGTCGCTGGAAGGCGACATGATGGTGGGTGTGGTCGCCGATCCGAACGGCGATCCGGAAAAGCGCCTCGCGGCCTATTGGGACCTGTCCGGCCCGATCGACACGACCAAGCCCCTGCTGCCGTCCAACCTCACACCGTCGGGCGGCAAGACCCGGTTCTTCGCGGCCAACGCCCTGAAAGACAAGAAATCCCTCTGGTTCACGACCCAGCCCTATATCGGCGCCCTGCTCGGCTGCGGCGAAGGCAAGGAAACCGGCTCGACCAAGACCTTCCTGGAAAAGGTCTACATGGGCAACGAGAAGATCAAGAAGA
Organism: Hyphomonas sp.; assembly: GCA_041741315.1. Lineage (GTDB taxonomy): Bacteria > Pseudomonadota > Alphaproteobacteria > Caulobacterales > Hyphomonadaceae > Hyphomonas. The sequence continues at coordinate 4,264 of JBGSKI010000339.1, forward strand.
TTGACGACCTGCCAAATGGCCGTGCCGAAGTCGGCGCCAACAAGGACCAGCTGCGCTGCTTCGAGCTGACCGGCGAGACCAGTATCGAAACGATCCTGCCGCTCGATCCGACCAAGATCGTGATTTCGCGCGCCACGACCAAGAACGGCACGAGCTTTTTCGAGCACGATCTCAGCACCGGCCGGGAGAAATTCCTCTACAAGGCAAGCGACACGCAGGCGATCCAGGTCAGTCCGAAGGACGGCAAGCCCATCGCCCGCACCGAACTCGAGTTCGAAAACGGCACCTGGACGCAGTATATCAGCCTGCTCGATTCCAAGGGCGACTTTGTCCGCGAAGACGCGCTCGCCACGGATATCGCGGACCGCTACACGATGGATGTCCTGCGCCGCCAGAACGGCAGCGGGAAATACTTCGTCCTGACCGACAAGTTCTCCGACAAGGTCGCCGCCTACCTGTTCGATCCGGATACCGACTCGTTCAGCGACCAGCCGGTCTTCGCCCATCCGGAATTCAGCGTCAGCGATATCATCTTCTCGGCCCGCGCGCAGGATTTCGGCGAAGTCCTTGGTTTCACCTATGATGCCGGCGTTGCCGAAACCTACTGGCTCGACCCGGAACTCAAGTCGATCCAGGACGGCCTCAACGCCGCCTTCCCCGGCAAGCATGTGACGCTCAACGACTTCACCGCCGACCGCAACCGCGTCCTGTTCACGGTCAGCGCCGGCGACTATCCGCCCGCCTATTTCCTGCTGGTCGACAAGGCCAAGGTCGCCGTGATCGGCTCCTCGCGCCCATGGATCGACACCAACAGCCTCGGCAAGGTCGAGTTCATGTACTACGCCGCACGCGATGGCCTGCAGATTCCGGCCATCGTGACCTTCCCCGCCGGCTGGAAACAGGGCGACAAGGCCAGGGGCGCCATCCTCGTCCCGCACGGCGGTCCGTGGGCACGCGACAGCGCCGGCTTCGACTCCTCTGGCTGGACGCAATACTTCGCCAGCCGCGGCTACATCATCCTGCAGCCGCAATATCGCGGCAGCGACGGCTGGGGCCGCAAGCTCTGGCTGGCCGGCGATGCCGAGTGGGGCCAGAAAATGTCCGACGACAAGGATGACGGCGCCGCCTGGATGGTCGCCCAGGGTTGGGTCGATGCCGACAAGATCGCCATCCACGGCTATTCCTATGGCGGCTTTGCAGCCATCGCCGCCTCGGTGCGGCCGAACAGCCCCTACCAGTGCGCGATTGCCGGGGCCGGCGTCGCCAACCTCACCAAGCTCGGCCACAACTGGGGCGAGAACCGCATCCAGCGGATCGTCCAGGGCGACACGGTGACCGGCATGGACCCGATGCAGAACACCGACAAGGTGAACATCCCGATCCTGCTCTATCACGGCACCTATGACGTGCGCGTGCCGATCTATCACAGCCGCGATTTCTACAACGCCGTGAAGAAGATCGAACCGCGCAGCAAGCTGATCGAGTTCGACCAGATGGGCCACCAGAGCAACAAATGGTCGGCTGAAACCAAGGGCGAGGTCCTGAAGGACATCGAGGATTACCTGCACAATACCTGCGGCATGTAATCGCCGGACGACGCGAAAACAGAAAGGGCGGACCTGTCACGGGCCCGCCCTTTTCTTTTGGGCATTGCGCCTAGGCCAGCGTCCGCCGCATCGCCGCGTTCCAGCCGCGCACCAGGGCCTCGCGCGCCTCC
>JBGSKI010000340.1:0-2945 GCA_041741315.1 Hyphomonas sp.
CTGCCTCCGACCTGTCGCGGTTCAGCGAACTGGCCGCCAAGGGCCACTATCCGAAGGCGGGACTCGACGCGGCTGCGGCGAAGGAAGAGGCAGCCCGAGCGACCCTCGCGCAAAGCAAGGCCGGCATCACGACCAGCCGGAGCGAACTGGCCGTTGCCCAGGCCTCGCTCGTGAGGGCGCAGGAAGACCTAGCGGCGGCACAGGCCGCAGTCACCGGCGCGGATGCGAACATCGATGCCGCGAGAGCCCGGGCCGACTCCGCCCGGATCGATGCCAGCCGTACCGAATTGCGCGCGCCGTTCGATGGCGTGATTGCCAACCGGATGGTTGCGCCGGGCCAGTTGCTGAGCCCCGGCCAACAGGCCATGGCCGTCGTGCCGGTGTCGGAAGCCTATGTGATCGCCAATTTCAAGGAAACGCAGGTTCAGAAGATGCGCCCCGGCCAATTGGTGGAGCTGCATGTCGACGCCTATCCCGGCCTGAAAGTCGAAGGCCGCGTCGACTCGGTCGCGCCCGCCACGGGCGGCCAGTTCAGCCTGATCCCGATGGATACTGCGACCGGCAACTTCACCAAGATCGTGCAGCGGGTTCCCGTGCGCATCGCGCTGTCTGACGAGGCGCTGGCGACCGGACTGATGCGCCCGGGCCTGTCGGTCGAGGCGGTCGTCGTCACCAAGGGCGTGAAGTAACGCTCGCCGCCCTTCGCCCTCCTGCAGGCCCGCACCATGACGCTGCCAGATCCCGCCAAGCCGAACCTCGTCACGCTGAACATCGGCTTCTTCGCCATGGTCATCGGCATGTTCATGGCCATCCTCGACATCCAGATCGTGGCCAGTTCGATCCGGCAGATTCAGGCCGGCGTGTCGGCCAGCCAGGAAGAAATTGCGTGGATCCAGTCCGGATACCTCGTCGCTGAGGTCGTCGGCATTCCGCTGTCCGGGTTCCTGAACCGGGTATTTGGCCTGCGCCGTCTGTTCGTCATGTCGGCGGCCGGGTTTGTGCTGTCCAGCGTCCTGTGCGCGATTTCATGGGATCTCGATTCCCTCGTGTTCTTCCGCGTTCTCCAGGGCTTCACCGGTGCCGCAATGGTGCCGACGACGATGGCGGCGAGCTTCACCTTGTTTCCGGCCGGACGGTCGATGACCCAGCAGGTGATGATCGGCATGGTGGCGACGCTGGCGCCGTCCATCGGCCCGACACTCGGCGGGTGGATCACCCAGCACCTGTCCTGGCACTGGTTGTTCCTGATCAACATCGTGCCCGGCATCGTCGCCATCACGCTGGTCTGGAATTTCATTCCGCGCCAGCAGACCCAGATCAATTTGCTGAAACGTCTGGACGTCACCGCCCTGACGGCGATGGCGCTGTTCCTCGGCCTGTTCGAGTGGATTGTCGACGAGGGGCCAGGTGAGGGCTGGCTGCAGAGCGGGGTGATCGTCCGCGCGGGCATCATCTGTATCGTCGCCGGCGGGCTGTTTGCCTGGCGGGCACTGAAAAGTCCGGTGCCGCTGGTCGACCTGACCGTCTTCAAGGACCGCAATTTTGCGTCCGGTGCCCTGATCGGTTCGATCATGGGTTTTGGCCTGTACGGATCGACCTTCCTGCTACCCCTGTTTCTGGGCCAGGTGCGTGGATACACGTCGCTGCAGATCGGCCAGATCATGAGCGTCGCCGGTCTCGCCATGTTCCTCGGGGGACCGCTCGGCGGGGTGCTGACGCGGAAATTCGATCCCCGCTACGTCGTCGCCCTGGGCCTCACACTCGCCGCGAGCGGGACATGGCTCAATGGCCACATGAATACCGAGACCGGTTTCCACGAACTGTTCTGGGCCCAGGCCCTGCGCGGGGCCGGACTGATCCTGACCATGATCCCGACGACGACACTGGCGCTTGGAACGTTGCCGCCCGAGCGCGTGGCAAACGCCTCAGGACTCTTCACGGTCTGCCGGAATCTCGGCGGCGCGGTGGGCATCGCCATGCTCAACACGCTGATGCTGAGCTACAGCCGCCTGCACGAGCAGGAAATCGCCAGCCGGATGTCGACCAGCCGGCCGGACGTGCAGCAATTCCTGGCATTCATGACGCAGCGCGCCCAGTCGGCCGGAGCGGTCGATCCGCAAGCGACGGCGACTGCGATGCTTGCCCACCGCATCCAGCTCGAAGCCATAGTGATGACCTACAACAACCTGTTCATGACCATGTCGATCTCGTTCGCCCTGGTCCTTTTCGTCGTGCTGGCACTGGACAAGCCGAAGATGTTGGCCGCGCAACCGGCTCACTGAGCCGGCCTGAAGCATAGAGGTGATTCCAGGAATCATCTCGATGCTTCAGGTTTACAAATTGGTCGCGGCGTGTCCCCGAGAACCGGGTCCACTTTTCGGTACGCCGCTCTATCCCCACAGGTTTCGCGAGGGCGGCGAGACCATACCATCGGAGTAGGCAAGACCGTGGGCCACGTCATCCTTCAGCCAGAGCGGCCCATCCAAGTCCGCCGCATCGGCGAGGCTCGCCAGAAGCACAGCGGGGGCCATCGACACTGAGCCCGCAACCATGCAGCCGACCATCACGCCAAGTCCGCTGGCCCGCGCGGCGCGCACCATGGCCAGCGCCTCGGTCAGGCCGCCGGCCTTGTCGAGCTTGACGTTGACCGCATCGTAGCGGCGCGCAAGGTCCTGCACGCCTTCGCTCGTATGGGCGCTTTCATCGGCGCAGATGGCGACCGGACCAGGCCGTTTCATCAGGGCACCGTCCGACGCCGCCGGAAAGGGCTGCTCGATCATCACGACGCCGAGTTTTGCGGCCGCCGCGGAGAGGGACGGAAACCGGGCCGGCTCCAGGCCTTCATTGGCATCCACGATCAGCCGCGCGTCGGGCCGGGCGGCATGGACGGCTTCGATGCGGGCAAGGTCTTCCGGCCCGCCGAGCTTCAGCTTGAGCAGGCGGCC
>JBGSKI010000341.1:0-5098 GCA_041741315.1 Hyphomonas sp.
CGCCTGATGGTCGTCCATGGCGATGGCGAGCGGGATGAGGATGGAGGGCCGACCGACGGCGGCCAGCTCGCTGACCGTCCCTGCCCCGCTGCGCGCGATGACGAGATGCGCCGCGGCCAAACGTTCTGGCATGTTGGAGAAGAAGTCCGACAATTCGGCATCGACCATCATGTTGCGGTAGACGCTCGCGACGGTCTCGAATTGCTCCGGACGCACCTGTTGCACCACTTTCACCCGCGCCCTGAGCGGCGGCGGCAGGTAATTGGCGATCGCCAGCGGCACCGACTCGCCGATCACCTGCGAGCCCTGGCTGCCGCCGGTGACGAGAATGGTCAGCATGCCGTCGGTCGGCGGATAGGGCCGGTCGCGGACGGCAAGGATGTTCGCCCGCACAGGATTGCCGACCGGGCGGTGCACGGCCCCTGACGGCAACTTGTCCAGCCGGTCGAAGCCGCTGGCGACAAATTTTGCGCGCCGCGCGGCGGTCCGGTTCACCCGGCCAAGCACCGCGTTCTGTTCATGGATGATGATCGGCACACCGGACGTGCGCGCCGCGGCCAGCGCCGGAAAGGCCGGATAGCCGCCAAAGCCGGCAATCAGGGACGGCCGCGTCCGCCGGACAATTTTCCGGGCAGCACGGAAGCCTGCCTGGATTTTCATGAAAACGCCCGGCAGGCGCCAGGGCCGCGCGAAATTCGGCGAGGCAGCCTGGATTTCGAGCTTCCACTCGGCCGGGAAGTCCGACGCGTATTGCAGGCCCCGCCTGTCGGAAATCAGTCCGACCCGCCAGCCGCGAGAAATCATTTCCTCGGCGAACGCCCGTGCCGGGAACATGTGCCCCCCGGTTCCCCCTGCCGCGATGATGACGAGCTTGTCGTCCCTGTCTTCAGCCATACCGGCCCCTTGCGCGCGTTCCCTGTCCGCGCACAAGTGCCAATGCGAGGCCGAGTGTCAATCCAATGCCGAGCATGGACGACCCGCCATAGGAAACAAACGGTAAAGTCATTCCCTTCGGCGGGATAAGGGCCAGATTTACAGCGATGTTTATGGCGGCCTGAAGGCCGAACAGTGTGAACAGTCCGGCACTCGCCGCCCGGGCATAGGGATCGCCGGTCCGCGACGATGCCCTGAAACCACGCAGGACCATCAGGGCAAACACCGCAATCAGGACCAGGATCGCCACCAGTCCGAACTCTTCGGCCATCACGGCAAAGATGAAATCCGTGTGCGCATCGGGCAACCGCGCCTTGACGAGGCCCTCGCCCGGGCCGACGCCAAACAAGCCTCCCCTGCTGATCGCCTCTGCGGCGCGGTCGATCTGGTAAGTATCCGCGTGCGAGGGATTGAGCACCATGCCGATGCGCGCCCGCACGTGCGGCAGCAAAGCATAGAGGCCCGCCGCCAGCGCCGTTCCACCGGCGGCAAAGGAGGCAGCCCAGCGCCAGGGCAGTCCGTTGACATAGAAAGTCACGATAAAGGCCGCCGTCAGCAGCGCCGACTGGCCGACATCCGGCTGCAGGATAAGCAGGCCAAGCGTCACGGCATAGAACAGGAAGGCGATCACCGCCCATGGCCCGGCCGGGAATCGCTCGCGCTGCGACAGCAACCAGCCGCTGACCACAATCAGGGCCGGCTTGACCATTTCGCTCGGCTGCAGTGAAAACCCGGCAATCCGTATCCAGCGCTGCGCGCCCTTGGCCTCGTGCCCGTCGACAAGAATGTACGCCATCAGCGCAATCCCGCCGATCAAAACAAGCATGGACAGGCGCCGCGCCCACGTCCGGTCCAGCATGCTGACGCCGATCAGCAGGCCGATGCCGGCAGCCGCAAACATGGCGTGCCGCGTGGTGAAGAAATACGGGTCGTCATAGCCCATGGGCGCGGCTGCCATCGGACCGGCCGCCAGCGACATCAGCAAGCCGATGGCGATCAGGAAGAAACAGGCGCTGATCAGGCTCCAGTCCACAGTCCGGCGCCACTCCGTGAGCCAGGATGTATCTGAACGGGCCAGCAGCGTCGCAGACGCAGTGTAGCTCAAGCCATTTCCCTCAGCTCTGTCGGCATCATCGCCTCCACGATTCCCCGGAAGGCATCTCCCCGGTGTTCGAAATCGCGGAACTGGTCGAAGCTCGCACAGGCTGGTGAAAGAAGAATGACCGGATTGGTCTGGCCGGAGGCCGTTGCATCACGAAACGCAGCCTGCACGGCTTTTTCCAGCGTTCCGCATGTCTGGTTCGCAACCTTGCCCTTCAGTGCGGCGGCGAAGGCATCCTCCGCTTCACCGATCAGGTAGGCCTTGGTCACGCGCGGGAACAGCGGCGCCAGCGGTATGATGCCTTCGGCTTTCGGCACACCGCCGGCAATCCAGAACACCTTGTCATAGGCCCGCAACGCCTGTTCAGCCGCCTGCGCATTGGTCGCCTTGGAATCGTTGACGAAGGTCACGCCGTCAACTTCTCCGACACGCTCCATGCGATGGGCCAGGCCGGGAAAGGATTTAAGCCCCGCCATGATCGTCTGGTGGTCAAGCCCGATGGCGCGGCAGGCGGCATAGGCGGCGGCCGCGTTCTGGTGATTGTGCCGGCCCGGCAGCGCCATGCAATCGCCGAGCTTTCCGACAAAGGTCGCGTTCGCTGCATTGCTCTCGTAAAGCCGTCCGTCCACGGCGCTTACGCCGCGCCCGAGCGCATAGGTCGACGAAACCTGCACGACATGCGCTGGTCCACGCGCCGACAGGCCAATCGCGATCGATTGGGTGATCACATCGTCGAAGCCGACGACGGCGGTGTCGCGATCTGTCTGGTTCAGGAAGATCCGCATCTTCGCAGCCTGGTATCCGTCCATGCCGCCATGCCGGTCGAGATGGTCCGGCGTGATGTTGAGCAGCACGGCAACATCGCAGTGCAAGCTCTTCACCAGGTCGAGCTGGTAGGAGCTGAGTTCCAGAACATAGATCGCATTGGCATGCAGGGCCGCAAGGTCGAGCACGCCGGTGCCGATATTGCCGCCGATCCGCGCGTCGCGTCCGGCCTGTTTCAGGATGTGCCCGATCAGCGCGGTCGTCGTCGACTTGCCGTTGGTGCCGGTGATGCCGATGATCTTCGGCCGGGCCCGTTCGGGAAGCGTCTGCACGGCGCGCGCGAACAATTCCATGTCGCCGACCACCGGCACACCGGTCATCTCGGCCATGCGCACGATCCGGTGCGGCGCGGGAAACTTGTAGGGAATGCCGGGCGACAGGACGAGCGCGGCAAAGGTCTGCCAGTCGCGCTTGTTGATGTCGGACAGGGTCAGGCCGGCAGCTTCGGCCTTCTTGCGGGTGTCTTCATTGTCGTCCCAGGCATGAACACGCGCGCCGCCAGCCTTCAGGGCCTTGGCAGCGGAGAGACCCGTCCGGCCAAGGCCGAAGACAGCAACGTCTCTTCCAGCGTATTCAGTGATCGGGATCATCTGGCGCTCGTCACCTCAGCTTCAGGGTGGCGAGGCCCGCGAGGGCGAACAGGACAGACAGTATCCAGAACCGCGCGACGACCCGCGTCTCGGGCCAGTTCTGTTTCTGGAAATGGTGGTGCAGCGGCGCCATCAGGAAGATGCGCTTGCCGGTCCCGGTCAGGCGCTTGGTGATCTTGAACCAGCCGACCTGCAGCATCACGGACACGGCTTCCATCACGAACAGGCCGCCGATGACGACCAGTGCAAACTCGTGCTTGGTGGCCACCGCCACGACGCCCAGCATGCCGCCAAGGCCAAGCGAGCCGGTATCGCCCATGAACACCTTGGCCGGATAGGCATTGTACCAGAGGAAGCCCATGCCGGCACCGATCAGCGCGCCGAGAAGGACAGTCAGTTCCCCTGCTCCCGGCGCAAACTGGATGCCGAGATATTCGGCGAACACGAAGTTACCGGTCAGGTAGGCGATCAGCGCGTAGGCAGCAGCGGCGAAGGTCATCGGTACAATGGCAAGACCATCGAGGCCGTCGGTGAAATTCACCGCATTGGCGCTGCCGACGACGACGATCATCCCGAACAGGATGAAGAAGCCGCCGAGCGGGAAGAAGTAATTGTTGACGAACGGCACGGCGACGCCACCGGAGAAGTCCGGGTCGGCTGGTGTCACGCTGGTCTTCGGCGCGAGCGCGGCGATCTGTTCGGCGAGGCCGTTCAGCGGCCCCCATTCGGCATGGCCCTCCGGCGTGTGCGCGCCGTGCAGGCCCATGATGAACGCGCAGGCCACCGCCGCGATGCCGAAACCAGCCAGCAGGCGCACCCGCGCCGAAACGCCCGCATCAGTTTGCTTGGTGACTTTCGCGTAATCGTCGAGAAAGCCGAGCAGCGCAAAGGACAGCGTCACGAACAGGGTGACCCAGATGTACGGGTTCTTGAGGTCGGCAAACAGCAGCACGCCGGTCAGCAGGCCGAGCCAGATCAGGAAGCCGCCCATGGTCGGAGTGCCGCGCTTCGACAATTGCTGTTCCAGCGAGAGGTCGCGGATCGGCTGGCCCTTGCCCTGGCGGGCGCGCAGCAGGTTGATGATCGCATCGCCGAAGAAGACGGTCACTAGGAACGCCGACACCACCGCCCCGCCTGTGCGAAACGTGATGTAGTTGAGTAGGTTAAGTATGCCGCTATCCGCAGCCAGCCATTCGTACAGCATCTAACTGATCCCTGCCGCGCCTTCTGCGCCGCTTTCCATCTTGCCCATTCCAGCCGCAGCGCTCCATTGGCGCAGGCGGTCTGCCAGTCGTCCCATCCCGGAGGCATTCGAGCCTTTGATCAAGAGGACGTCGCCGTCACGCAGTGCATTTTCCACCGCATTCCACAGCTCGTCCGCCTTGGGGGCCCATACCTGCTGCAGGTTGCCGGGTAGCGCCTCGGCAAGGTGTGTCATATTGGTGCCAGCCAGGAACACACCTGCAGTTCCGGCTGCCATGAGCGGACCGGCAAGCGCGGCATGTTCTTCAGCCGAGGTCTCACCGATTTCCAGCATCTCGCCGAGCGCCGCCAGACGGCGCCCGCCCTTGCGCTGGCCGAACGAGGCAAGCGCCGCCCGCATGCTGGCCGGGTTGGCATTGTAGGCATCGTCGACCAGCGTGAAGTG
>JBGSKI010000342.1:0-13752 GCA_041741315.1 Hyphomonas sp.
CCCGCGCCTCCGGCCTGTCGCCTGTCTCGATCATGCCCGCCAACCTCCGGTCCGCTCCCGCCACCCTTACGCCCGCGCCATGGCCCTGTCAGGTGACGCAGTGCCGCGCGCCACACTCTCCACCCCCAAACCACATCTCACCTGTAGCAAACACGCGGCCCGCAAATAATCTGTCCACCCCTCCGTGTCCGGACATATCCTGTGCGGCGATGCCCTATGGCCTGTTCTCTCCCATCCGCGGCCTGCCGTGGTTCCTGCTGCCGCTCTGGCCGCTGATCTTCTGGCGCATCTGCCGGTTGAGGGACTGGATGCGGGCAAATGGCGGGCCGGACGCCGAAATCCTGTTCGGCATCACGCATACCGGCCGGGTCATCGTCCGCCGGATGTCGGATGATCTCACGGGGCGCGGCGCGGCCTGGAAGCCGCTCGCGCGTCCGAACGCCGCACTTGCCGCCGCGATCCGCGGCGAAGATTCGCTCGCCCTGTTCCTGTCGGGCCTGGCCGGCAGCGGACTGGCCCATGCCGGAATCACGCTCATCCTCGCCGCTCCTTCAGGGACGTGCGCTACTGTGCAGCACGCGCGGCGCGCTGGTCTCCCCTTGCCGGACTCCTAGGTTCCAGCCCCCTCCCGAAATCCGGATACTGCCCCCAAGCGCCTTCACGGGCGCCGCACGCGCAGCCGCACACGCCTTCGTGTACACCTTTTCATGCACAAACCCTGCAAGGACGAAATTTTCGCGCTAGACTGCTAATGACTCGACTGCCCCGCCAAAGAGGTTGTGACGAGGTGTCAGAGACCTATAAGCATGCCGGTGGACCAACAGGACAACGTCAGACAGGGCCGCGTGCCGCCTCCCGATCCGCTCGGCCGGGACATCCTGTGTTTCGAGCATTCCGGCAACTGGCTCGATTACATGACGCATGGCGACCCCGGCCTGCAGCCGGTCGTGCTCCTGCACTCGGTCGAATATCCGGGCTGGCCGTCTCCGGCCTATGCCGGGCTGCTCGAATCGGCGGGCTTCCGGTTGATCGCGGTCCGCAGGCCAGGGTTCGCCCGTCTCCCCTTGCTGCCCGATGCCGGCGCCCAAGCCGGGCTGCTGCTGGCCTTCCTCGAGTTGCAGGACTTCGAGGATGCGATCGTCCTGTCCAATGGTTCGGCCAGCCCGGTCGGGCAAAGGATCGCGCTTGGGGCATCGCCCCGCATCGCGCTGTCGGTATTTGCCAATTGCGCGTTCAACCACGACCATGTCGCCGACTTCCAGCCGGAATGGTTCGCCCGCACCCTGTCGCAGGCGATCACCAGCCGGGCCGGCGCCCAGATGGCGCTGATGGCGCTCAAGAGTTCCTGGGCCATCTTCGGCCGGACCTGGGTGCATGAGAGCTTCCTGCAGAAGAGCGAGGGCGATCTCGCCTTCCTGCAGGCGCATCCGGAACTGGTCGCCGACGCGATCGACAGCCTCCTCGACGGCCTCGATGCGCAGACTTTCCTGATGGAAGCCGCCACGTCCCTAAACCCCGACCCCTTGCTCAGCGATGGCTGTTTCACCGGCCTGCCGGCGCTCACCGTCTCGGGGGCGGAAACCTCGGACAGATGGAAGCAGGGAGTCGAGCGCGAAGCGGCCCGGCTCGGCCTGCCCGTGGAGTACCTGCCGTCCGGCGACGCGATGGCGATCTACCAGTCGGGGCTCGCCCTTGCGGAGACCCTGCGCCGGCATCTCTGAACAACATTACGAATTGCACATGGCGGGGATTCCTTTACCTCGCATCAACCAACATTGCGCATTGTGGCGATAGTTAATTTCCTGACCATCGTTGTTAATGAGGATGCGTGATGTCGAAGAACTCTGTGCGCTGGGGCGCCGACGTCGGTTGCCAGACCAAGATCAAGCCGCTGGAACTGCGGAATGACCTGTCTGATCACGCCTTGAAAGGCAAGCGGGCCAAGGGCGAGCTGGGAATCAGCCGCGAACGGACCCGTCACGATGCCAAGGCCGATGCCCGCGACGGCCTGCCGGTCTCGGATGCGATCACGCAGGACCAATGGAGCGAACGCGAGCAGATGATCGCCGAGCGCGCCGAGGAAGTGCGCCGCGGTCTCGGTACATGGATCTCCACCACCGCCGCCAATATCCGCAACTATATCGCCGACAATTCGCCGATCGACATCCATGTCGACCAGCTGCGCGAGGCGATCAAGTCGGAAGAGAACGAGTACCGCCACTACGAGACCGACGACACGGTCGAAGCCAGGGAATCGCACTCCGCCGCGATCATCGAACTGACCCAGTTCCGCGCCAAGCATGGCGACCGGATTGGCGACCGCACGCCGGACATCAAGAAGAATGTCGAACAGGCCGTCGCCATCCTCGTCTTCATCATGGTGCTCGAAGGCGGTTTCAATGCGCTCCTGTTCAAGGATGCCCAGGCCAATGGCCTGCTCGGCGGCATGATGATCGCCTTCGCCGTCAGCGCCGCGAACGTCTGCATCGGCGTCACCGCCGGCTTCTTCGGCCTGCGCTATGCCTTCAACCATCCGCATATCGGCTGGCGCATTTTCGGCGGCATCGTCGCCTCGATCTGCATTCTCAGCGGCCTTGTCCTGAACCTGTTCATCGCCCATTTCCGCGATGCCGTCGAAGCCGGCCTGATCGCTGCCAATGCTGCCGGCACGATGGGCGATTTCACGCTGTTCTCGATCTCGCCGTCGGATGTCTTCAAGTCGATGTTCCCGAACGTCGTCGGTTTCGACAGCATGATCGCCATCGGCCTGCTGTTCATGGGCCTCACCGTGTTCGGCCTCGCGGTCTACGAAGGCTATGACCGCATCTCCGACCGCTATCCCGGCTATGGCCGCGTCTGGCGCAAGGAGCGCAAGGCCTATGAACGCCGTCAGGCGGTCCGCAATGCCGTCCGCGACGACCTGTCGGACTATTTCACCAGCTGCCGCCAATGGTTCGAGACCCAGTTGTCTCGCCACGTCGCCGCCAAGCGCGAGATCGAGAAGGCGATGAACCTGCTCGAATCGCGCCGCGACTTCGCCATCGCCATCGCCTCGCGCGCCGCCGACCAGGAGCGCAGCCTGAAAGTCGCCTACCGGCAGGCTCACCGCCGCGCCCGCAACACGTTCCGCGACCGCCTCGGCGAGCAGGCCTCGTGCCCGGCCTATTTCGACGAGATTGTCACGCCGCAGCTGCCGGCCTTCGACCTGACCAAGGAACGCACCCAGGCACAGGCCGCGATCAAGTCGATCGACCAGAACATCACGGCGCTGAACCTGACCCGCGAATGGCTGGAACAGCACATCCAGCAGGTCCAGCACGGCCTTTCCTCGATCGAGAAGAAGGTCGCCGAGGAAATCGGCAAGGTCCGCGACGCCAAATCGAAGAATGAAACCCATGTGCCTGTCGACCAGGCACGGCGGGCCTGAGGAGGAACAGACCTATGGCAAGACGCAGAGGAGATCGGGGCCCATGGTTCTGGCGCGGCACGATTGCCGCGATGCTGACCACCGTGTTCGGCCTGTTCGCGGCTGTCGCGTTCAGCCAGCCCCCGGCGGTCGTCGCCGAAACCAGCTGCCGCATGGACCGCAAGGACCCGGCCCACACGATCCTGCTGATCGACCAGTCGGACCCGTTCAATCCGAACGACCTCGACTGGGTACGTGAACTCGTCGACGAGGAGGCCCGCAGCCTGCCCAAATATGGCAAGCTTACCATCATGACGCCGAACGCCGCCGACCCGTACAGCCCGAAAGTGCTCTACGCGGCCTGTTCGCCCGGCAATGCCTCCGCCGCCAATCCGATCACCCAGAACCCGAAAATGATCGAACAGGCCTGGCAGAAGAAATTCTACGCCCCGCTGATCGAACGGGTCGAAGGCGCGCTGCTCGACACCCGCCAGCCAAGCTCGCCGCTGACCGAGGCGATCTACACAATCTCCGACCGCGCCGACTTCCAGGACGGCAATGAAGGCCGCCGCGTCGTCATGGTCTCCGACCTGATGCAGCATTCCGACGGCTTCTCGTTCTACAAGCTCGGTGCCGATTATGAGGCCTATCTCGAATCGAAACTGGCTGAGACCAAGCCGCACATGGAAGGCGTCCAGGTTGTCGCGCGGATCGTGCCCCGTCAGATCTACGACCTGCCGGTCGCCGACGTGAAATCCTTCTGGCGCTCGTATTTCACCGACGCCGGCGCGGAATACGGTTCGGTCAACTAGGGGGGCGCGCCTGACGCCGGTCAGTTCTCCGGCGGCTTGTTGATCGCCCATTGCGCCTCGAAGGCCCGCTTGTAGGCCGGACGCGCTTCGCCGCGCGCAACATAGGCGGCGAGGTTCGGATATTCGTCGAGGATGCCCGAGGCGCGCAGCCGGAGCAGAACCGAGACCATCATCAGGTCGCCCGCGCTGAACGCGCCGTCCAGCCAGTCGGCCTCGCCAAGCCGGCGGGATAATTGACCCAGCCGGTTGCGAATGCGGTCCTGCACCAGCGGCAGGCGCTCGGCGGCCCAAGGCTTGTCGCTTTCCGACAGTCTTGCTGTGGAGAGTTCCAGGATTGGCGGCTCGATCGTGTTCACCGCCGCGAACATCCAGGCAATCGCCCGCGCCCGGCCATTGGCATCTTCCGGCAGCAGGCCCGGATGGCGTTCGCCGATGTGGAGAACGATCGCCCCCGTCTCGAACAGGGCGAGGTCGCCCTCTTCATAGGTCGGAATCTGACCGAACGGATGAAGCGCCAGATGCGCGGGTTCCTTCATCGCGGCGAACGAAACGAGGCGGACCTCATAGGGCAGGCCCGCTTCCTCGAGCGCCCAGCGAACGCGCGTGTCGCGCGCCAGACCCCTGCCGCCATCGGGCGAGCGCTCGAACGCGGTGATTGTAATCGTCATCGAACGGTTCCTCACTGGTACCAGATATCCAGGGTGGAGCAGCCGGCCTGTCAAGGCCGGGCGGGCCGGACGGAGTTCAGGGAACGGTCCCCGCGAAATGGCAAGGTTGACATTGCTACCGGCCGGGACAGATCATCCCGGAAATAAAATCCGGGAGAACGCCATGGCCAGCCTCAATCCAGTTCGCGGCCATTCGCTGCGTCCCCTCGCGGCACTGGCATTTGGGGCCGTGCTCGCGGCCTGTACCCATGTTCCGGCTGACGGCGGCCTCGCCAACGGGTCGGACGTCGTCACGCCCAAGGTCGACCAGTACATCGCCGCCTTCAACGCGCCGCGCGGACCGGTACGCATCTCGCAGACCGGCTTCCGGCCGGGCTATCCGGTCACCGGGGTGGTCGAGACCGATGCCGCCGAACCGCTCGACTGGCAGATACGCACAGCGAAAGGCCGCGTCGTCGCCACCGGCAAGACACTGCCTTTCGGGCCCGATGCAGGATCGGGCGCCAGCGTCCAGCAGATCGCCGCCGGGCCGCTCGAACCGGGCGAAAACCTCGTGCTCGTCGTGCCGGGCATCGGCGAAAGCCATCCGTTCCGCGTCGCTGACGACGTCTTCCGCCCGCTGAAATACGACCTGCTCAATTATTACTACCACAACCGCGCCGGCATCCCGATCGAGGCAGACCTCGCCGGCGGCAGGCAATGGGCCCGGTCCGCCGGCGACAGGACCGAAACGCTGACCTGCTTCGAGGGCACCGATCGCAACAAGGTGAAATGGCCGGGCTGCGACTACGAACTCGACGTGTCCGGCGGCTGGTACGATGCCGGCGACTACAGCAAGTATGCCGTGAATGCCGGCATCACGATGTGGACCCTGTTCAACGCCTACGAAGCGGGCCTCGACGGATTCGAGGACGGCAAGGTCAGGGTGCCGGAGGCCGGCAACGGCCAGAACGACCTGCTCGACGAAGTCCGATACAACATGGACTGGATGCTCCGCATGCAGGCCCCCGAAGGCGCACGCGCTGCCGTCGCGCGGGGCGACTGGTCCGGCCGGGAAGGGGAGATGACTCCCCAGATGATCGACGTCTCCGGCATGGTCCACCACAAGGAAGGCGATGTCCGCTGGCCGCGCCTGCCGATCATGGCCGACGACAACAACATGAAGCGCGCGCTGTATCCGCCCTCGGTCACTGCGACCCTGCACCTCGCCGCCACCGGCGCGCAGTGTGCCCGCATCTACCAGGCCATAGACCGGCCATTCTCCGGCCGCTGCCTGACAGCAGCCCGCACGGCCTATGCCGCCGCCCGGCGCGTACCCGACGCCTTTTCGTACAATAATTTCGACGGCTCGGGCCCTTACGATTCGGTCCGAGCCGCCAACGAGTTCTTCTGGGCCGCCGCCGAACTCTACGCCACGACCGGCGAAGATGCCTTCCGCGCCGATGCCGCCGCCGCGCTGGCGACACTCACTCCGGTCACATGGGGCGACCGCCAGATCGGCTGGGGCGACACGGAAATCGCCGGCCTGATCACCCTCGCCAACCGGGCACCGGAAGGGGCATTGAAGGACGAGGCCCGTGCGACACTGGTCAGCCTTGCCGACGCCTATCTCCCGCAGATCGCGGAGCAGGGCTATGCCATTGCCTACACGAGGGAAAAGTGGCCCTGGGGCTCGGTCGGCGAACTCGCCAATCGCGGCCTGATCCTCGCCACGGTCTACGATTTCACCGGTAAGACCGAGTATCGCGACGCCGCCTTCGGCCTGCTCGACTATATCCTCGGCCGCAATCCGCGCGATGTGTCCTATGTCTCAGGCCACGGCACCAAGGCCATGAAGGCGCCGCATCACCGGTTCTGGGCCGGGGCAGGCTATCGCGGCTACCCCTACCCGCCGCCGGGGGCCGTCTCGGGCGGGCCGAACAACAGTGCCATCGCCGGCCCTGTCAGCGTCGCCATCGAATCCCTCTGCCACGCCCAGACCTGCTATGCCGACCATACCGACGCCTACGAACTCAACGAAGTGGCGATCAACTGGCAGGCCGCCGTGTTCTGGCTCGCCGCATGGGCGGATGGTGTCGACCGGGACTAGGCCTCGAACACGCCGATGACCGGCACATGGTCCGACGGCTTGTCCAGCGCGCGCGCCTTGCGATGGATCACGACCGATTGCAGCCGGTCGGCGGCCTGCGGCGAGAGCAGCAAATGGTCGATCCGGATGCCGTGATCCTTCTGGAACGCGCCGCCCTGATAGTCCCAGAACGTGTACTGGTGGGCCCGCCCGTCGGCGATGTCGAACGCATCGGCGAAGCCAAGGTTGCGGATCCGGCGGTAGGCCTGCCGCGTCTCGGGCAGGGCGAGCGCATCATCGGCCCACACCGATTCGTCCCAGCAATCCTCGGCGGCGGGAATCGTATTGTAGTCCCCGCACAGTACATACGGCTCCTCGGTCGCCAGAACCGAACGGGCATGGCCGAGCAGGGCGTCCATCCATTCCAGCTTGTAATCGTATTTCGGACCCGGCGCCGGATTGCCGTTCGGCAGGTACAGCCCCCCGACCCGTACAGGCCGCTCGCACATCACCAGCGCCTCGATGAACCGCGCCTGGTCGTCCGCCATCGTGGACAGGCCCGTGCGGACTTCTTCCAGCGGGTGTTTCGACAGGATGGCGACGCCATTATAGGATTTCTGGCCATGCACGGCGCAGGTCCAGCCCAATTCCTCCAGTTCCATATAGGGAAACGCGCCGGTTTCGCATTTCAGTTCCTGCAGGCAGATGACGTCGCAATCCGTCGCCTGCAGCACGTCCAGCACGGTCGGAAACCGGGCCTTGATCGAATTCACGTTCCAGGTCGCAATACGCATGCGGCCACCTTTAGCAGCTTCGCCCCATTGTTCCAGCGGGGGGCAGAGGCTATGTTCGGCCCCAGACAGACCTCAAGGAGTCCCCAATGGGTGGCGCAATCGGACCATTCCAGCTTATCCTCGTCCTGGTTGTCGCCCTGCTCCTGTTCGGCGGCCGCGGCCGCATTTCAGGCATCATGGGTGACATGGCCAAGGGGATCGGCGCCTTCCGCAAGGGCCTCAAGGACGATGACGAAAAGACCGCTGACAAAGAGCAGATGGTCAATGTTACCCCCAAGAAGGACGAGTCGAAGGCCTCGTCCTGACCTGCTGACGGAGGGCACGTGCCATGCTGCCCGGAATCGGATTTTCCGAACTCATCCTGATCGCCATTGCGGCGCTTGTCGTCGTGGGTCCGAAGGACCTGCCCATGATGATGCGCCGCGTCGGCCAGTTCGTCGGCAAGGGCCGGGCGATGGCGCGCGAGTTCCAGGCCGCCTTCGAGGACATTGCCCGCCAGAGCGAGCTGGAAGAGCTGCGCAAGGAAATCGAGGACCTGAAACAGTCCAACGCCATCAAGGCGGCCACCGCCGACCTTGCGGCCTATGAGAGCGACGTCAATTCCGCCGTGATGGCCTCGACCAAGCCGAAGCCGGAGGGCGATCCGGCGTGAATCACATTCCCCCGAAAGACGAGCAGCCCGAGATCAATGATGAGGTCGAGGCGAGCCGCGCCCCCTTGCTCGAACACCTGACCGAGCTGCGCACGCGCCTGATCAAGGCGCTGCTGGCCCTGACCGCCGCCACGATTGCCTGCTATTTCATCGCGCAGCGCATCTACGAGATCCTGCTCGCCCCGTTTGCCCGGATGGCCGAGCAGATCCGGGGGGCCAAGCTCGAATTCATCTACACCGCACCGATGGAATTCTTCTTTGCCCAGTTGAAACTGGCGATGTTCGGCGGCCTGTTCGTCGCCTTTCCGTATCTGGCCTGGCAGGTCTATGCCTTCGTCGCGCCCGGCCTTTACAAGAACGAGCGCGGGGCGTTCTGGCCATATCTCGTGATGGCCCCGGTCCTGTTCGCACTCGGGGCGTCCTTCGTATATTTCGTCATGCTGCCGATGCTCGCGCGCTTCACCGTCGGCATGGAAATGCCGACCAGCGAGGTTGCGACCATCACGCTGATGCCGAAAGTCGCCGACTACCTGTCGCTGGTCATGGCGCTGATGATCGCCTTCGGCTTGTCGTTCCAGTTGCCGCTGGTGCTGACCCTTCTGGCGCGGATCGGCGTCGTCAACTCCGGAATGCTGTCCAGGGGGCGCAAGTATGCCATCGTGGGCATCCTTGGTTTTGCGGCAGTTTTTACCCCTCCTGACGTCGCTTCCCAATTGTTGCTCGCCGGTCCGGTGTTCTGTCTTTACGAGATTTCGATCTGGTGCGTAAAACTCATCGAGCGCCGTGTGGCGCGGGAGGATGCCAACGCGGCGGCGGCAAAGTCCTGAAACAACTGTCAGACGTGGTTGAAAAGCCCTGCAAAAAAGTCGAGCTTCGCGACGAAAACAGAGCCTTGAGAACCGAGGAGGGAGAACGACCGTGGTGCGCGCGAAGAGCGTTCTGCTCGTTGATTTCGACAATATCTACGGCGCCACCGGTCCGGCTTTCGTCGAAACCCTTCCGCAATGGCTGCTCTGGTTGTCGGACGGTGCGCTGTCGGCGGGAAACCGCCGCCGCAAGTTCCTGACCAAGCGGGTCTACTGGAACCACCAGTACGAAGTTCACCGGGCCGCTTTCGAGGCCGCCGGGTTCGAGGCCTTCGACTGCAAGTCGCACGCAAAGAGCAAGATCGCTGCCGGCACCAGTTCGGCCGACATCGTCATGACGATGGACGCAGTGCAGCTCCAGCAGAAGCAGCCGCACCTGGAAGAGATGATCCTCCTCACGACCGATTCCGACTTCGTGCCGGTGGTCAACCGGCTGCAGGTGCCGGGCCTGCGCGTGGTTACGGCCGGCAAGGAAACCGACCCGACTTACGAACTCTATTCAGCCCATGCCGATGCCGTGATCCATATCGGCGCACTGAAGGCGGCCTTCCTGTATGAGCGGGCGAAGCGCAAATGGTACCGGCTGAAATCGCCGCCGCCGCAAATTGCCCCTTTGACCCATATGGCAGAGCGCCGCTCGGCCCTGATGGCCAAGGTCCGCACGGCGGTGCGCGGCGAGGAGGCCGGCGGCAAGCCGGTGCGCGAACAGCGCCTCGAACTGGCGGCCGATGTAGTGATGAAGCTCGGCAGCAAGACGCCGGACCAGCCGATGGCCCGCAACAAGGTGATCCGGGCGCTCGACGCGGTGGATGGCTTCCAGACCAAGTATGGCAAGCGGGTCAAGCCCTGGCTCGGCCACCGCAATTTCTACACGATGATGAAGCGCCTCTCGAAGATCAATCCGGCGATTGACGTTGCCGTCCTGCCGGATGCGACCGTGCAGGTGATCTGCCGGCCCCGGGTCGAGGCACCCGTGCGGGTCCGCGAGGCGACGCCGGGCGGCTTTCTTGCCGCGTCCCGCGAGCCGCAAGCCCCTGTGGACGTCGCCGCCGCAGCGGATTAGACGCTAGGGCCTCAACCGTTCCAGCCTCAGGCCCGTCCCATGTTCGATCTCCGCGCGATCCGCGAAAACCCTGACCAGTTCCGCAAGGCGTGGGACCGGCGCAAGCCGGGCCTCGGCGCATCCGTCGACGCGATCCTCGCCCATGACGGTGCCGTCCGCATCGCAGTGACCGACAAGCAGGATGCCGAGAAGCTGCGCAACGAGACGTCCAAACTGGTCGGCGCGGCCAAGGCGAAGGGCGACGAGGCCGAGTTCGAACGCCTGCGCAAGGTGGTGGCCGAAGCGAAGGAAACCATCGAGGCCTGCGCCGAACAGGAAGCCGCCGCCCGCAAGGAACTCGACGACCTGCTCTACGGCCTGCCGAACCTGCCGCTGGATGAAGTGCCGGAAGGCTCGGACGAGCACGGCAACGTCGAACAGCACCGCTGGGGCGAGCCCAAGCGCATCAACGCCCCGAAAGACCATGCCGACCTCGGCGAAGCCCTCGGCATGATGGATTTCGAAACCGCCGCGAAGATGAGCGGCGCGCGTTTCGTGCTGCTGAAGGGGAAGCTCGCCCGGTTGGAACGCGCGCTCGCCGCCTTCATGCTGGACCTGCAGACGGAAGAACATGGGTACACGGAGTGTTCGCCACCCCTGCTGGTAAAGAGACATGCGGCCACAGGAACCGGACAGCTTCCAAAGTTCGAATTGGACTTATTCAGGACTCACGTCAGCCGCACGGAACTCGATGAAGCTATAGAATTCATGCTCGCAAACTTTGGTCTACCCGATGCGGAAGTTGGCAGACAAATTAGAGAAGCAACCCGGCAAGACAAAGCCAAGGTCGCCGCGGAACTTGAACGATTCCTCATCCCCACCGCCGAAGTCCCGCTCACGAACATCGTCCGTGAAAGCATCATCGAGCCGGGCGAGCTGCCGTATCGCTTCACCGCGCACACGCCGTGCTTCCGGTCGGAGGCGGGCAGTGCCGGGCGTGACACGAAGGGCATGATCCGCCTGCACCAGTTCAACAAGGTCGAACTCGTCTCCATCGTCGCGAACGAGGAAGAGGGTCTCGCCGAGCTGGAGCGCATGACGACCTGCGCCGAGGAAGTGCTGAAGCGCCTGAACCTGCCGTTCCGCCGCATGCTGCTCTGCACCGGCGACATGGGGGCAGGCGCGCGCAAGACCTATGACCTCGAAGTCTGGCTGCCCTCGCAGAACACCTATCGCGAGATCAGCTCGTGCTCTTATTGCGGCGACTATCAGGCCCGCCGCATGGACGCGCGCTATCGCCCGGAAGCCGGCGCGAAACCGGAATTCGTCCACACGCTCAACGGCTCCGGCCTCGCCGTCGGCCGCACGCTGGTCGCGGTGCTGGAGAACTACCAGAACGAAGACGGCTCCATCACCGTGCCGGACGTGCTTCGGCCGTACATGGGCGGGCTGGACACTATCCGGTGAAATGACGAACACTCAATGACAGTGACATCCGCAAGACGATGCGGGGCCGTAAAGGAGAGATCATAGATGCGGTGTTGTTTGCACATCGGCCTTCACAAGACCGGGACGACGTCTTTCCAGTCGTCTTGCGCCAAGTCGCGTGAAGCCCTGCGCCGTGCAGGAATCTTCTATCCCGACGGCGCGGACATCACCCGGGGGATCATCCAGCACCTTGGACTGGCCGTTGCCCTGCGCAATGGTGACGCCGATGCCGCATTCGCCATGCTCGATCAGGCCCGGCTGTCCGCACCGGAGTCGCCGACAATGCTGATCTCGTCCGAAGCGCTCAATACGGAATTCGCCATGCGGCCAGACGCCGCGCGCCAGTTGATCGCCAAATGCGAAACAGTATTCGACGCGGTGGAAATACATTTGACTGTCCGCAACCAGGCAGAGATGTTCCGATCCATGATCCTGCAGAATATCGCCGGCTCCGGGTTTCCCGAAAATCCGGACAAGACGTTCTCGAAAATTCTGAAAGGCCAGTTCGAGAAATATGCGGTGATCAAGGAGGTTTCCGGAGACCGGCTACGGGTCCATCGCTACGAGGACTTTAGCCAGGCCGCCTATTGCTCCGAATACCTTGCGGCCGTGACGGGCATCGACGTTTCAATCCCGACCAGTGGTGGCCAACAATACTCGCTCGAAAGGTGCCAAGGTGTTCCTTGAGGCAACGGTCAGGAACCTGATGGTCAGTGCGTTGGGTGCTGGGCATCGCTACGATGCCGTGGTCAACGATCAGTGTCGGCAGGTAATGTCTGGAATCTCCATGGACGAGACAGGTTCGGATCTCCTGATGAACGCTTTCGAGACATGGTATTCGAAATTTGCGTCCACGCTTGAGTTCGGGACGGATATCGAAACCGTGTTCTCCAAATACATGAAAGAGGCTGCGCTGTGATCGTCTGCTCCGGTTCTCGCCAGTCTGAAGCGGCGATCGGCTGGTACGCCCCGGCATGAGAATACTCCTCACCAATGATGACGGCATCAATGCGCCCGGCCTCTCCGTTCTGGAGGACATCGCCAAAGAGCTCTCCAGCGATATCTGGATCGCCGCACCGGAGGAGGAACAGTCCGGCAAGGGCCGCGCGATTTCGCTGACCCAGCCTGTGCGGACGCGGAAAGTCGGTGCCAAGGCCTTCGCCATCGCCGGCACGCCGTCCGACTGCGTGCTGCTCGCCGTGCAGGAATTGATGCCCGACAAGCCCGATCTCGTCCTCTCCGGCGTCAATCGCGGCCAGAACATCGCCGAGGATACGAGCTTTTCCGGCACCATCGCCGCTGCCATGTTCGGCATGCAGCTCGGCATTCCCTCGATTGCCCTCAGCCAGGCGCAGAGCTTCCGTGAGCGGGGCTCGCTGCCCTGGGATACGTCCAGGCAATGGGGTGCGCGCACCCTGAAGCCCCTGATTGACCTCGGCTGGCCGCTGGATGTGGTGATGAATGTGAACTTCCCGGACGTCGATCCCGGCGATGTGCGCGGCATCCAGATCACACGGCAGGGCTTTCGCGACGAGACGATCATCCACACCGACAAGCGCGAAGACCTGCGCGGCAACGATTATTACTGGATCGGCTACAAGGGCAAACTCTCCAGGCCCGCCGAAGGGACCGACCTGCGCGCCATCTATGACGGCTATGTTTCGGTCTCGCCGCTGCATGTCGACCTGACCCACGAAGCCTTCCTCGCCAGGCTGCGGGGCGCATGGAAGCCGTGAGCCCAGACCCGTTCCGGGCGGCGCGGCTGATCCTCCTGCTGCGCCAGTCCGGGGTCACCGCCGACGACGTTCTGCGCGTCATGGAAACGGTCGACCGGGCCCTGTTCGTGGAAGGGGAGAGCCTGCAGGCGATGGCGCTGGAGGATTGTATCCTGCCGATCCCGTGCGGCCAGATCCTGCCCCGGCCGGTGGTCACCGGCCAGTTGCTGCAGGCCCTGCA
>JBGSKI010000343.1:0-10539 GCA_041741315.1 Hyphomonas sp.
GACCGCCGGTTCCGCTGCCCCGGTTGCCGATTGGGACTCTGCCGCGCGCGCCGTCGCCGCCGCGCAGGGGGCGGTGTTTCCCGGCCTGCCGGAAAGCGACTGGATGGCCTTCGCCCGGCGCACCTATGTCGAGACCGGAGACGGGCAGATCGTTCCGGATTTTGATCCCGCCATTGTCTCTGCCCCGGCGAGCAAACCGCCCGGCTTGATGGCCCGCCTCGCAGCATGGCGCCTGTTCGCAAAATTGAATTCTGTCCCGCTCCTCGTCGTCAGGGGACAGAATTCAGACATCCTCTCCGCCGGCACCGCCGCCCGCATGCTCCGGCGTCACAGGAATGCGTCGCTCGTCGATGTACCCGGCCGGGGGCACGCGCCGCTGCTCGATGAGCCCGGGGCCGTGCACGCGATTCGGACCTTCCTCGCCAGGGTCAGCGACCCGGCCTGAGCGACTCCGGCACGATGGGGCCAACATCCGGCATGACTCCGGCCGGAACCCAGCCAGGATCCGGCACGTGTGCCATGTTCACCGGCCAAGATCCGGCCAGGAACCCGCACGCTTGCCCAGCCAACTTGTCGTATTATAAGTGCTGAAGAAGCCGCTGACCGACAGGCGGCATGCCGGGAGGATATTCGGATGAGAGTACTTTGGTTCGCCCTTGCGGCGTCACTTGCCGCCTGCGCGCACGCTCCTGCGGCCCCCGCTGAAGCGCCTGGAGTCACTGCAGAACGCAAGGATGCCGGCCATCTCGCGAATGGCGAACTCGTTGAGGCCGTCACGCTGCAGAACGCAAACGGAATCGCCGCAACCGTCCTGACCTACGGCGCCACGCTGCAGTCAGTCGTCGCCCCGGATCGCGCCGGCACCCTCGCCGACGTCACCCTCGGCTTCGACGACGCAGAATCCTACGAAACCAAACCCAACTATTTCGGCGTAACTGTAGGCCGCTATGCGAATCGCATCGCAAACGGACAGTTCGAACTGGACGGCCAGACCTACCAGGTCGCCCAGAATGACGGCACCAATTCCCTGCACGGCGGCACCACTGGATTCGACAAGCGGAACTGGAAAATCCTGTCTGTTAACAGTGGGGTAGAGGCAAGCGCGGTGTTCGCCCTGTCGAGCCCCGATGGCGATCAGGGCTATCCCGGCAAGGTCGATGCGACGGTCACCTACACGCTCGACGCGTCCGGCGCCCTGACCATCGCGTTCGAAGCCACCACCGACAAGCCGACGGTCATCAACATGACCAACCACGCCCTGTTCAACATGGCAGGCGACGGTGCGCCCGGGGGCACGAGCGGTCATATCCTCACCATCCCGGCATCCGCCTACACCCCCGTCGATGCCATCCTCATCCCGACGGGCGAAATCCGCCCCGTCGAAGGCTCGCCATTCGATTTCCGCACCCCTCGCCTCGTCGCCGATGGCCTGCGCGACGGCACCGACCCGCAACTGGTGATCGGTCGCGGCTATGACCATAACTTCGCTTTAAACAAGGGTTTGACCCCGGAGCCTGAACTGGCCGCGCGCCTCGAAGACCCCGTATCGGGCCGGGTCGTCGAAGTGATGACCACCGAACCGGGCGTGCAACTCTATACCGGAAACTTCCTCACCGGCACGGTCACCGGCAAGCAGGGCCATATCTATCGCATGGGCGATGGCATTGCCCTGGAACCCCAGAAATTTCCGGACTCGCCGAACCAGCCGGATTTCCTCTCCGCGCGCGTCGATCCCGGCCATCCCTACCGGCACGTGATGGTCTATCGCTTCTCGACGGCGGATTAGGGCACCACCGGTCCTATTTGAAGACTTCCTTGACCTTCACCTCGACGTGCAGGCTTTCGCGGCCGCCGCCCTTGTAGATCGTGCCGGAGGTCGGCGTCGCATCGATATAGTTGCGGCCGCACGCCACCCGGATGTGGTCCTGCGCGACGGGGCAGCCATTGGTCGGGTCAAATCCCCGCCAGCCGACATAGGGCAGGTAGACTTCCGCCCAGGCGTGGGAGGCCTCGGACTGAATCTTGTTGGCGTAGTTCGCGCCCGTGTAGATATAGCCCATCCGGTAACGGGCCGGCAGGCTCAGCAGGCGCGTCAGGCAGATGAACAGGTTGGCGAAGTCCTGGCATACTCCCCTTCGGGTCGAATAGACCTCGAACGGGGTTGTGCTGATCCGGGTGCTGCCAGGCACGTACTGGTAGTCGCGGTAGATACTGAGGTTGATGTCGTTGACCGTGCGGATCAGGTGATGGTCGTTGCGCTCGACGAAGCTCATGGCATAGTTGGTCAGCTCCCGGAGCTGGGACTCCGGGAGTTCCGGGGGCAGCAGGTAGGGCAGCATCATCTGCCTCTGCCACGGCATCCAGATGAGGGGGATGGTGGACTGGCGCAGCGCGCTACCGAAATCGTCCGGCGGGGTCTGGTAGATCTTGACCCGGCTGGTCGCCGTCACCGAGAGCTTGTCGTAGGGAACCCCGATCTCGCAGTGAACGGACTGGTTTCCGAACACATCCTCGTACTGGAGTTCGTCCGCCGCCGTCGACAGGGTCAGCTTGGAGTGAACCACTTCCTGCACCAAATCGTCAGTCGGCATCAGCCGGAACAGGTGCGTGCTGCGCTCCACCGGCTCGGAATACTGATAATGGGACGCGTGCGTCACGTCGAACAGCCGGTAGAACAGGCTGCGGCCCTCGACGGTCCGGGTAATGGCCCGTGTACTGGTCACGAATTCCTGGGTCACCGGCACGTTGGGCGGGATAGCCGGCGCCGACCGAAGCGCCTGCCCCTGCAGCGTATTGGACGTGAATGTCGGTGCGCCGGCAGCCGGGGGGAAGGGGGGCGACAGGGTTGAGGGCGTGCTGAAATGACTGTTCCAAACGATCACGCCATGATTGGCGATGATCAGCTGGCCGGGCTGCATTTGGGTCCAGTCGCCGCCGGGGAACGGCGACGAGGTCACGACCAGAGCGGTGCGCAAAGCGTCGCGCGGGTCATCGACGGCGACGCGCACGACGTCCGACTCCAGGACATGCAGATTGTTCGGCGGCTGGAGCCGCAAGTAATGCAGGCTCTTGGGCGATTGCGTGCCGTGGAAACAGCACACCGTCTGCCCGTCTGACAGGTACATGTCCGCGCTGCCGAGCCGGTCGAATGCCTGGAACCAGGAAAGCAACAGGTTTGGATCGATCTCGGAGAGCTTGCGTGCGCGGGCGTCCTGCATGTGTCCCAGCAGGATGCAGAAGGCGAGTTCAGAATCCGTGCGGCCGTTCGGTTCGAGCGAACCGGCAGGCTCTCCAAAAGCGTGCGCCAGGGCGATCCGGTCGAGGTCGCCATTGTGCATGAACAACCAGTCTGCGCCGGCAAAGCTCCGCCCGAAAGGCTGGGTGTCCGATTGATTGTATCCCCGGTCCGCCCCGCGCACCTTGCAGAAGAACACGTTGGACCGGAAATTCGACCAGTCCGTCAGGCTGTCGGTGAACACCTGTCCGCCGCGCGCCGCCGGGTCCTTGATGATCATCGCCGAAGCGTGGTTTCCGGGGTACCAGCCCAATCCCCAGCCATGGGAATGGCTGCCTGACAGGTTTTTGGCCAGATTTATGTTGATTGTCGGCGAACTGGGCGAGTCGAAGTTGATCAGCACAATGTCGCTGTTCAAGGCTGGTATTTGAAACACTTGGATATTCTCTCGTTCTGGCCAGGACGCACACCTGCCGTAAGGCGGCATAAAAATGTAACCTGATCGGCAAGCTGTCGTATAGGTGTGATCTCAACCCCCGGATCAGAACTGAGAATATGAGTATCACTGTCGCCCTGAACCACGTGACCGACTATGCCTACGATCGCCCGGTAACGCTGGGGATGCAGACGATCCGGCTGAGGCCTGCGCCCCATGTCCGCAATGCGATCCAAGCCTACAGCCTTGTGGTGTCACCGAAGAACCACTTCATCAACTGGCAGCAGGATCCCTTCGGTAACTTCCTTGCGCGGGTTGTGTTCCCGGAAAAAGTGAAAAACTTCCGTGTCGAAGTCGATCTCGTGACGGAAATCCGGGTGTTCAACCCGTTCGATTTCTTCCTCGAAGAGTATGCCGAGACCTTTCCGTTCAAGTACGACACCAATCTCGCCGAGGAACTTGCGCCTTACCTGGAAATCAAGGAGCGGGGAGGCGAACTGGAATCCTGGATCGCCGGTTGCGACATGTCGCAACGCTCGATCATCGACTTCCTGGTGGCAATGAACCAGCGGCTGAACCAGTCGCTGTCCTATACCGTGCGGCTCGAACCCGGCATACAGACCTGCGAACAGACATTGGAACTCGGCACAGGGTCATGCCGCGACATGGCATGGTTCCTGTGCCAGGCATTGCGCCATTGCGGACTCGCCAGCCGCTTCGCGTCCGGTTACCTGATCCAACTCGCACAGGACATCAAATCCCTCGACGGCCCGTCGGGCACCGAAGTGGATTTCACCGACCTGCACGCCTGGGCGGAAGTCTATCTTCCGGGCGCTGGCTGGGTCGGCCTCGACCCGACATCCGGCCTGTTCGCCGGTGAAGGCCATATCCCGCTTTGCTGCACGCCGAATCCGTCCAGCGCCGCGCCGATCTCCGGTAGCCTCGAAGGCGGAGCCTCCGCGACACTGAAGCACGAAATGTCCGTACGCCGCATAAGGGAAGCGCCGCGCGTGACCAAGCCCTATTCCGAGGAAGACTGGCAGGGAATCGACGCGCTGGGTCAGAAAATCGACAAGGTTCTCAAGGCGTCCGACGTTCGCCTGACCATGGGCGGCGAACCGACATTCGTGTCGATCGATGACCGGCAGGACGACGCCTGGCATTACGGGGCGCTCGGCAGCAACAAGAAGGAACTGGCCAAGGACCTTCTGTATCGCCTGCGCGAGCGCTTCGCGACCGGTGCCTTGCATATGTTCACGCAGGGCAAATGGTATCCCGGGGAAATCCTGCCACGCTGGGCCATGCCGTGCTTCTGGCGGGAAGATGGTGCGCCGATCTGGAAGGATGTGGCGCTTCTGGCTGACCCCGACGAGCCGCAGGGACATGATCTCAAGACGGCGGAGGCGTTCCTTACAGCGCTCGGCAACGAACTGGGAATCCCGGAAAAGTATGTCCTGCCCGCCCGCGAGGACACGCCCTACTATCTCTGGAAAGAGAGGCGGCTGCCGATTTCCGATGAAGCTTTTGAGGCGGATGTCTACGAAAAGACCGAGCGTGCACGCCTGCAGAAGCTCATGGACAAGGACCTGAACGCACCGGTCGGCTATGTCCTGCCCCTGCATTTTTCCCACCGCCGGGGACAATGGATCAGCAACAGATGGGCCTTCAAGGGGCCGCACCTGATCCTGCTGACCGGAGACTCTCCCATCGGCCTGCGCCTGCCGCTGAGCAGTCTTCCGAGTCCGGAAGAAGCGGAAAACGAACTCGTGCCGGAGCGGAACGCATTTCAAGTGACGGCAAAGTTGCCCACGCCGGCCGCGCTGAAGAAGAGTCTCGCTGCGCGCAGCAAGCAGACAGATTCAGCTTTCGCAAGCGATCCGAACGGATTGATCCGAACGGCTGTCTGTGCCGAGGTGCGGGATGGGTTGCTCCACCTGTTCCTGCCACCCATTGCGTGGGCGGAGCATTTCCTGGAACTCGTCGCCGCGATTGAATCCGTGGCGGCCAGGCAGGCCGTTGCTGTCGTTCTGGAAGGCTATACACCGTCGCGCGATCCCCGGATTGGACACATGAGCGTCACGCCAGACCCCGGCGTGATTGAAGTGAACATCCAGCCGGCATCGAATTGGGAACAGTTGAAGGGTATCATCAATACGGTGTACGAAGAAGCGCGCCTGTCGCGACTCTCCACCGAGAAGTTCATGCTTGATGGCCGGCGCACCGGCACGGGTGGTGGCAACCACATCGTGCTCGGCGCGATGCAGCCGGCTGACAGCCCATTCCTGCGCAGGCCCGATCTGCTCCGTTCAATGATCACTTTCTGGCAGAACCACCCGGCGCTGTCCTACCTGTTCGCGGGCACCTATATCGGCCCGACGAGCCAGTCGCCTCGCATCGACGAGGCGCGCCACGATGCGATGTACGAACTCGAGATCGCCTTCCAGCAAGTGCCGGAAGGCGAAGAGACGCCGCCCTGGCTGGTCGACCGCCTGTTCCGCAACCTTCTCGTGGACCTGACAGGTAACACACACCGGGCCGAATTCTGCATCGACAAGCTCTACAGCCCGGACAGTGAGCGGGGCCGGCTTGGCCTCCTCGAAATGCGCGGCTTCGAAATGCCGCCACACCCACAGATGAGCCTTGTCCAGAGTC
This sequence comes from Hyphomonas sp., assembly GCA_041741315.1. Taxonomy (GTDB): domain Bacteria; phylum Pseudomonadota; class Alphaproteobacteria; order Caulobacterales; family Hyphomonadaceae; genus Hyphomonas. Next base: position 6,324 of record JBGSKI010000343.1, read on the forward strand.
TTCTGATCCGGGCCTGCATCGCGACATTCTGGAAGACGCCGTACAAGGCGCCGCTGATCCGCTGGAGCACCGAACTGCACGACACGTTCATGCTGTCCCACTTTGTGCGGGACGATCTGAACGCCGTCCTGAAATTCCTTCAGACCAGTGGTTACAGGCTTGACCCGGCCTGGTTCGAGCCTTTCTTCACGTTCCGCTTCCCGGAATGTGGTACCGCGCAGGTCGGACCGACCACTTTGGAATTGCGCAATGCGTTGGAGCCCTGGCCCGTCATGGGGGAGGAACCCGCCGGCGGCGGTGTCAGCCGTTCTGTAGATGCGACAGTCGAACGGGTGGAATTGATTGTGCGCGGGTTCAATCCAGGGCGCCATGTTGTGACGTGCAATGGCCGGCGGGTGCCGCTGACGGCCACCGACGAAGCTGGCAAGTTTGTCGCGGGCGTCCGGTTCAAGGCATGGTCGCAACCGTCGAGCCTCCACCCCCGGATGAAGATCCACGCCCCACTCGTGATCGATCTTGTCGATACATTGAACGCCAAGTCGCTCGGCGGCTTGACTTACCATGTCGCCCATCCGGGTGGCCGCAGTTTCGAGACCTATCCGGTCAACGAAAACGAAGCCGAAGGACGGAGGCTCGCGCGGTTTGCCGCAATGGGGCATTCGCCCGGCGAGGTGAATCCGCCGCCGGAGGAAGCGAACCTCCATTATCCTTGCACGTTGGACCTGCGTTACCAGCCGGGCTGAACGGGCAGGCTCGCGATTGGTGCGTTTGTGCCATTGCATAGAGCAGACAAGCCATCGACGGCATCCGGCAGGCGCTTGTTGTTTCCATCCGCATCCCGCTGCGCCGCCAGACTTGAGACAAGTCGGCTGACGGCTTGACCGGCCAATAAAATGGCAGTCATAGTGCCAAAAAAATCGGGAGGACGCGGAAATGCAAGCAGCGGCCAGGCTGGAATTCCTGGGGGCACCGGGGTCGCCCTATACGCGCAAGATGCTCGCACTGCTGCGTTACCGCAGGATTCCGCATGCCATCATTTGGGGCGGGCACCAGTCTCCGCCCGCCGGATATCCGGCACCGAAAGTGAAACTGCTCCCCACATTCTATTTTCCGGCGGCAGGCGGCGGTCTCGAAGCCGTAACCGATTCCACGCCGATCATCCGGCGGCTGGAACGGGAACATGCCGGTCGTAACGTTCTGCCGTCGTCGCCTGTTCTGGCCCTCCTCAATGACCTGATCGAGGACTACGCTGACGAGTGGCTGACCAAGGCCATGTTCCACTACCGCTGGTATCACAAGGCGGATCGTGAAAATGCCGGCCCTCTCCTGATGTTCTGGTCCGCACCGACCGCAGATTCCGAGACCGCGCGGAAGATGAGCGACTATTTCACGCAGCGCCAGTTTGATCGCCTGTATGTGGTCGGATCAAACGACGTGACCGCCGAGACGATTGAAGCGAGCTATGTCCGGCTCATCGATATTCTCGACGCACTGCTCGGCCGCGCCGGTTACGTCCTCGGCGGGCGGCCAGCCTCGGCAGACTTCGCGCTCTACGGCCAGTTGACGCAGCTTGGCATTGTCGAACCGACGTCTGCGGCAATACTGAATGCAGCAAGCCCGCGGGTGCGGGCATGGCTCGACAGAATGGAAGACCTGTCCGGCCTGTCGCCGGAAGAGGGCGATTGGTATTCGCTAGAGGACGCTGCGGAGGCGCTGCGTCCCTTGCTTGTCGAGATGGGCCGCGTCTATGTGCCGTTCCTGCTCGCCAACGCAGATGCCGTGGCCAGCGGAAAGCCGGAATTCGAAACCGGGATAGACGGCCGGCGCTGGACCCAGCCGACATTTCCCTATCAGGCAAAATGCCTTTCCGCGCTCCGCGCATCTTACTCGGCCCTCCCCGCAGACGCACAGCGGCGCGCCGGGGAAATCCTGGCGGGTACCGGTTGCGAAGCGCTCGGACAGAATTGAAGAAAGACACCTCAACATGTTGAAACGTATCGTACTCTGTCTTGTAGCCGCCTTGGTCATCGCTGGTGGACTGGCCTATTTCAATCGCGAAGCCATCCTGCTCCAGATCGTCAGCCATCAGGAAATGCGCGAAGTGGCACCGAACCGGCCCGTCGAATGGATGCAAGGCCCGGAACAGGCAGACGCACCGGAGCCGGACCGGCCGCCGAACATCATCTTCATTCTCGCCGACGATCTCGGCATAAACGACATTTCGACCTTTGGCGGCGGCATCGCCGATGGCCGTGTGCCGACACCGAACATCGACCGGCTGGCGGCTCGCGGCGCGATCTTCTCCAATGCCTATTCCGGAACCGCCACCTGCGCGCCGTCGCGTGCCATGTTGATGACCGGGCGCTATCCGACCCGGACTGGCTTCGAGTTTACACCGACGCCCGGCGGCATGGGACGGATGGTGTCGATGATCGGAAATGGCATGGACACGGGGCGTCCGCCGATCGAATGGAACAAGGCTTCGGACGAAGTTGCGCTCCCCTTCGAGGCGCAGGGCCTGCCGGGAAGCGAAGTGACGATTGCTGAAATGCTGAAAGGGAAGGGCTATCACACAGTCCATATCGGAAAATGGCATCTCGGGCGGAGCGAGGAATCGAAGCCGACCGCGCAGGGTTTCGACGAGAGCCTGCTGATGGCCAGCGGCCTCTATGCGCCGGAGGATGATCCGGGCACGGTCAATGCCAAGCTCGACTTCGACCCCATCGACAAGTTCCTGTGGGCACGGATGCAATATGCCGCGTCGTACAATGAGGGCGAGTGGTTTGAGCCTGAGGGGTACCTGACCGACTACTGGACCCGCGAATCCCTGAAAGTGATTGAGGCGAACCGCAACCGCCCTTTCTTTCTCTACCTCGCCCATTGGGGCGTCCACACACCGTTGCAGGCAACGCGCGAAGACTATGACGCCGTCGGGGACATCGAGCCTGAGCGGGAGCGTGTCTATGCCGCGATGGTGCGGGCGCTCGACCGCAGCGTCGGCGAGATTCTCGACAAGCTTGATGAGGAAGGCCTGACGGACAATACGGTCCTGGTCTTCTCCAGCGACAATGGCGGCGCGGGATACATTGGCATCCCCGCAGTGAACCAACCCTACAGGGGCTGGAAAATCACGTTGTTCGAGGGGGGCATCCGCGTGCCGATGTTTCTTTCGTGGCCGGGACACATTGCACCGGACACGAAAATCGAGGAGCCGGTGGCGCATATCGATTTATTGCCAACACTGGCGGCCGCCGCGGGTGCGAGCCTGCCGGAGGGCGTGGATATCGATGGCCGCGACCTTCTCCCGGTCGCTTCAGGTCAGGGGACGCTCGAAAGGCCCGGGGACGCCTTGTATTGGTCGAGCGGGTACTATCGCGTGGTCCATTCCGGCGGATGGAAGCTCCAGGTCAATGGCAGGCAGAACAAGGTCTGGCTGTTCAATCTGCAGGACGACCCGACCGAACAGACAGATCTTTCAGAGGTGAGGCCGGAAAAGGTCGCGGAACTGCAGGCGCTCATAGAAGCGCATTGGGCAGATGCCCGGCCGCCGCTCTATCCGTACACAATCGAAAGCCCGATCATGGTGGACAAGACCGGTGCTGACCAATTCGAGCCGGGCGACGAATACGTTTACTGGCCGAATTGATCCGGGCCATGCTGCTCCCGCCTTCGACCAACCAGATGTATCAGGGTGCGCGGGCCGCGGCGTGGTTCCTGGGCATTGCGGGTCTTCTCACGATTGTGCCCGGAATGATCCATGAGTTCCTGCCGGATGGCGGGGCAGGGGTCATTGCCGGCATTGATCTCGGCATAGCGTCCGAAAGGACAATCGCGCTGTTCGCATGGGCAGGCGCAACCCAGATTGTCTGGGGTGTACTGATGCTCGCGGTAGCCATCCGCTACCAAACCTTGGTCCCATTGGTGCTTTTGCTGAAACTGTTCGAGATCGCGTTGCACACGTTCAATGCCTGGCTGTTCAAGCCGGGCGGCACTGGCCATCATCCACCGGAGCACTATGCCAGTCTGGTCGCGCTGCCACTTCTGGCCATGTTTTCCGCCCTGTCGCGGCGGCTGTCCTAGATTCTGTACTCATAAACAGGATTCCTGTTGAGGCCGAAGTGTGATTCAATCTCCATTTTGACAGGAGGTTGTCGATGGCCCGTTTTGATCTTTCGGATGCGGAGTGGCGGATTATCCAGCCACTTCTGCCTGATAA
>JBGSKI010000344.1:0-1803 GCA_041741315.1 Hyphomonas sp.
AGCGCCGTGCGATACGCGTCGAGCCCCTCCGCCGCAAATGCCTGCAGCCGCGCTTCCAGCGGCTTCCAGGCCGCTGCCTCGTCGGCGCCGGCATGCTGGTCGCGGAACCGTTCGGCCCGTGCTTCGATCAGGTGCAGGTGCACCTCGCTCGCCAGCTTCGACAGGTCCGCAAGGCTCGCCCCGCCATCCTCCATCTCCCGGAACAGGGTCTGGGCCAGCGCAAAGACCGAATTGGTCATCGGGTCGATATCGATGCGGGCGGCCTGTTCGCGCAGAAATTCCTGCGCGGTTTCAAGGGTTAGGGGCGCTGCGGTACGTTTCTGTGTCATGCCGGAGACTGAAAGCCGCCTTTCGAACGAAAGTCAAAGCCGGTTTGACCCCGCGTCAGGCAGGTCAGCCATGCATTCGCCGGGAATCGGGCAGCGCTGCCCTGTTTTCTAGCGTTTGCGCACGAACCGGAGCGCCCCGAACAGGCCGCCGACCACCGAACCGATCCCGCCGAGGAACATGGCCAGCGGGTTCGCCTGATCGACAAAGGCGATGGCGCGGTTGATGCCGGAAACCTTGACCGTCACCGTGTCATGGAAGGTGCGCAGCGGCACGACCGAATCCTGGTCAATGGCGAACACTTCGAACACCAGGTCATGGCTGCCGGCGGTCAGCGGCGTCACCGACCAGCGCCAGGTGTTCTCGGTCACCGGCGACAGGTTCTGAACTTCCGGCGACAGCGGCTTGATCTCGAAGGCAGCGCCCGACAGGCGCGCCTCGACCCGGTCCGACACTTTTGCCGTCCCCTCGACCACATTGCCGCGCCCCGGCAGGGCATCGGCGGCGGTGTCATCGCCCGTCGCATCTATCGCGAAGGTCACGTCGAAGGGGCGCTTGTATTCGGCGGTTGCGGGCGTCTCGTGGGCGACCGGGACTGTCTTCAGGGACTCCATGAAAACCTGGGCGGCCGATTTGGCGGGGGCGGCGGCATCCATGGCGACCGAAGGTTCGACCAGGATCTCTTCCTCGCTAGGCGCGGCGGCAAAGCCACGGACTCTTTCGTCTGCCGCGCCGTCATCTACCGGCGCCGATTCCGTGAACACTTCGCCCCGTTCCGGTTCCGGCAGGGACAGCGACCGGGTGGATTTGGTCATGGGAGCGGATTCCGTCGACATTTCGGCTGGCGGCGGCGGTGGCGGCTCGGCGGCAGCCTCCGGTTCGGCCTCCATCGGGGCGGAGTCCATGTCCATGCCGGACTCCATTTCCATCTCCATCTCGGCGGGTGCCTCGACAGGCGGCGGTGCGCTCTCGGTCATCGGGGCCGAGTCCATTGAGGCGGCCACCGGGGCGGGCCGGTAATGCTCCAGCAGGCGTGCAGCCCCCAGTCCGGCGGCCACGAGGCCTCCGAGCAGAACGAGGATAGAGAGAAATCTCATCATGGCCGCGGGCTCCCTGCGATCGAATCCGGCCTGACCCTAACAGAGGATCATGTGCCGGGAAAACCATTGCGCGCTGCTTCGTAGAAGGCAATTGCGGCAGCATTGGAGACGTTGAGGCTTTCCATGTCGGCATGGATCGGAATCCGGGCCAGCTCGGCGCACGCCCTGGCAACCCCCGGACGCAGGCCCGAGCCTTCCGCACCCAGCACGATGGCGAGCTTTTTCGCCCCTGCGACCGCCGTTTCGATCATCGCCTCGCCCTCGCCGGCAAGGCCCACCGTGTGGTAACCGGCCTCGCCCAGCTGCTCCAGCGCACGGGAAATGTTGACGACACGGGCCTCGCGGACGGTTTCGACCGCCCCGGCGGCGCTCTTCG
>JBGSKI010000345.1:0-6293 GCA_041741315.1 Hyphomonas sp.
CTGCTGATCGGGCTGATCCTTGCCTCCGCCGGCGCGCTGAAGGCCGGACAGGACGGGCCGCCTCCCCTGCTCCTGCTGGACGAGGCTGCCGCGCATCTCGATCCTGACCGGCGTGCCGCGCTGTTCGACGAACTCGCCGCCCTCGGCGGCCAGGCCTGGCTCACCGGAACGGAACGCTTCCTGTTCGAAGCCTTCGGCGACCGGGCCCAATGCCTGGAAGTCTCCGGCGGCCGGATCGCCGCAGGCGCCTGATCCTATTGCTTGATCCTGAGGTCGGAGATCGACTTGGCGATTTCCTTGTAGACGTCCTTCAGTTCGTCGCCGGTTTCTGCCGTGTACGCATGACTGGCATCCGAAGCGCAATACTGGAGAATGGTCTTGCCGTCGCCCGTCTTCTGGACATTTGACGGCACCTGGAAGCCGACGGTGAAAACCTCGACATTCGACGGATATGCCTTCATCGCATCGCACAGGCTCATCGACTGGCTGAACGATCCGCCGGAGGCGGACGGATGGGACGAGTTGAAATCCCCGTCGGTCATCAGGATCACCGCCTTGGTGACGTTGACTTCGTCATAGGCGCGCGGTTCGGAATCGGCTGGCCAGACCGAATCCCAGTTCGGAGAGATCAGGTACCAGCCCCAGGCAATGCCGAGATGCCCAGCCGTGCCGCCGCTGGCGGTGAGGTCTTCGACATGTTCCTTCAGTACGGTCTTGTCGTCCGTAAGCGGAACGGGGGTCGAGCCCTCGCAGGTCGCAAAATCGTTCGTGAACGCGCCCTTGGAGGTCGAGTCCGCGCCGCCATAGACGACTTCCTGCCAGCCGTCATACTTGTTCTTGCTGCTGGCATTGAAATTCCAGCCCGGATTGCCCATGCCGATCCAGGCGAAATTGCCCGGCGCGGCGTCGGTGAAGGCCTTCCCGCCGGTGCGCTCGAAGACGCAGGTCTGGTCGACGCCGACATCATCGTAGAAGCGCCGCGAAGGGGCCCACGACCAGTTGGAATACCTGTCGCAGGTGCCGTAATCGAGGCAGGTGCCGGTCTGGTAGTAGAAGAAACGCTTGCCGGTGGCGCTGTCATACATGCGCCGGCCATTGTAGGCGTTGTAATTGTTCTTTGCCGCCGTGTTCGACGCATCCGCCGGCAGGGTGACGGCATCGGTGACCGCCGAGGCGTAGGGACCCGCATTCACTGCGTTGTTATAGGTCGCCACGGCAATCCGCACCGTGCCGTCGGGCTCCTTGCCGTCGGGCAGCAATTCGTCGAAGGCCGCACCGGCGGCCGTCTTCAGCAGGTCGAGCCGGTTATAGCTGTTCATCGAACCCGACACGTCGAACACGAACGACACGTCGACCTTGCCGACCGAGTAGGTCGAGGTCGAGGCGACCGAGAAGGTCAGGTTCTGGTGGCCGATGATCTCGGTAAGGAAGGTCGGCTGGACGCAGGTGACACTGCCCCGGATATCGGCGCTCGCCTCGAAGAACTGGACCTGCACCGGCTGGCAGGCCAGGTCGCCGCCCGCTTCGGCGAACTGCGCCGCCGCATAGGATTGAACTTCGGCCGCCACCGCATCCTCGTCGTCGCCGGCCTGACGCTGCAGCGCCCCGGCAAGCACGGCGGAGTCGAGCGCATACTGGACCTTGCTCTTCTGACGGATCGTGAATTCGAGGTCGATCGAAATGCCGGCCAGGGCAAGGATCGCGGTGATCACGAAGGCCATGAGAATGGTCATGTTGGCCCGCGCATCGCGCCGCCACGCCCGCAAGATATGCTTCGAATGCAAGGACTGCACGCCGGTTCTCCCTCTCCGGAAACCGGAGCCCAATCGCCTGCATTTTCCCATTTCACCCTTGCCGGAGCCCTTAGCCGCACAGGCAAAGTGACGGCTCGCCGGAAACCTCGTGTTAGCCATGGCAGGCGCTCCACAGGCGGTTTCAGGCCCGCACTTGCGGGAATCAGCTGCAGCGCCCAGAATTGGCCCGCACGCCCTCGGTCCGCAGAAGGAGTCTCGATGCGCCAGTACCTTGATCTGCTGACGGATGCCCTTGAGAACGGCTTCGAGCGCGCCGACCGTACCTGTACAGGCACACGCGCCGTGTTCGGCCGGCAGCTGCGCTTCAACCTAGAAGACGGCTTCCCGATGGTCACGACCAAGAAGCTGCACCTGCGCTCGATCATCGTGGAACTGCTGTGGTTCCTGAAGGGCGACACGAACATCAAGTACCTGAAGGACAACAAGGTCTCGATCTGGGATGAATGGGCCGACGGGAACGGCGACCTTGGCCCTGTGTATGGCAAGCAATGGCGCAGCTGGGCCGCCCCGGACGGGCGCACCATCGACCAGATCCAGTGGGTGCTGGACGAAATCCGCACCAATCCGAATTCGCGCCGCCTGATCGTCTCGGCCTGGAATCCGGCCGATGTGAACGAGATGGCCCTGCCGCCCTGCCACTGCCTGTTCCAGTTCAATGTCATGGACGGCAAGCTGAACTGCCAGCTCTATCAACGCTCGGCCGACATCTTCCTCGGCGTGCCATTCAATATCGCATCCTATGCGCTGCTGACGCTGATGATGGCGCGCGCCACAGGCCTCAAGCCCGGCGAGTTCGTGCACACGTTCGGCGACGCCCATCTCTACCTGAACCATGTCGAGCAGGCGAAACTACAGCTGTCGCGCGAGCCCCTGCCCCTGCCCACCATGGTGATGAACCCCGACAAGACAGACCTGTTCGGCTGGGAGTTTGAAGACTTCAAGGTCGAGAACTACCAGGCCCACGCCCACATCAAGGCGCCTGTAGCCGTCTAGGCAGTCCCACCCCTCCCTTCGCTTAGCCGATTGCCCGGAATCCCGAATTGGACCAGTGTTCTGGCCTCATCCGGGCGCGGGCCCGGTGCAGGTATCTGGGAGGGTACACATGAAAGTATTTGTTGCAGAACTTATCGGAACGCTGACGCTTGTGCTGTTCGGTTGCGGATCCGCCGTACTGGCGGCGCCGGAAGTCGGCCAGCTGGGTATTTCGTTCGCTTTCGGCCTTGCGATCGTCGCGATGGCCTATGGCATCGGCCCGATTTCAGGCTGTCACGTCAACCCGGCGGTCAGCTTCGGTGCCTTCGTCGCCGGGCGGATGACGCTGAAAAACATGCTGACCTATTGGGCAGCGCAATTCATCGGCGCGGTGCTCGGCGCGGGCATCCTCTACCTGATCGCCAGCGGCCAGACCGGCTACGATGTCCATTCGAACGGCCTCGGCCAGAACGGATGGGGCACAGGCTATCTCGGCGAATTCAGCCTGATGTCGGCCTTCTGGTTCGAAGTCGTCGCCACGTTCATCTTCCTGGTCGTGATCCTCGGATCGACGCAGAAGGCAGCGCCGGCGGGCTTTGCCGGTCTGGCGATCGGCCTGACGCTGGTGATGATCCACATTGTCGGCATCCAGGTGACCGGCGTGTCGGTCAATCCGGCGCGCAGCTTCGGCCCGGCCGTGTTCGTCGGCGGGCAGGCGATCAGCCAGCTCTGGCTGTTCTTCGTGGCACCGCTGATCGGGGCCGGCCTTGCCGGTTTCCTGTCGACGCTGCACATCACCGAAGCCGACTAGCGGACTTTCAGGCCTCGGCCGGGTCGACCAGGCCGAGGTCTTCCCGCCGCCGCATGATGGCGGATACGGCAACTGCGCCGATCATCTTGCCGATGACGAAGACGATCCAGTTCCACATGTGCAGGGAATTTCCCGGCTCGGCCCCGAACTCCATCTGCCTGGCCAAGTCTGCGCCATACAGGAACACCGTGGTGTCGACCGGTGCCGCCAGCGCGCTCGATAGCAGGATGCGGGTCGACAGGCGGTATTTCGTGAAGGTGAACATCAGCCAGTCGACGCCTTCGGAGATGGCAAAAGCGATGCCGCTGGCCAGCGCGATCACCGGCCACGCATAATAGAACGACCAGGCCACCGCCATCGCCATCACGACCAGCACGCGGTGGTGCATCTCGCGCTGCACGAAATCCCGCACCACGAATACCATGCCGGTGACCATGGTCATCGGGTGCAGCGAGACGCCATGCTTGAATTGTTCCGAGACACCGAGCAGCGGCTTCACGCAGCCCTGCCCTGTCGCTTGGGCGAGGTCCACCATGTCCTGCGTGCAGTAGACATTGAATTCGGAAATCACGCCGAACGACCAGTTCAGGAAGGGAATCAACGCCACGTAAATCAGCGCCCAGGCCCGCCCCTTCAGCAGCCAGATCGCCGAGAAGCTGAAAACGAGGGCAATCGCAACCGGCAGTAACTGCTGGTCATGACCGTTGGTCAGGACAGAAGCCAAAGTATTCAAGGAGCACCCCCGTGCTGGCTGCTATTTCTCCGGTGCCCGCTGACCAGAAGTGTTGCTTTCCAACATGTAACCCGGACACCATGGGCTGCAATAGATGCAGCGAATGATCGCTCATCAAAAAAAGTGACTCGAAGGTCTGTCGTCATGCACTCGGCTATCCGCGTCTGCCTGATCGCGGCACGCGCGCGCAACAATGTGATCGGAAACCAGGGATCCCTGCCCTGGCGCCTGAAGGACGATCTCGCCTTCTTGAAGAGGGTTACGATGGGCGCGCCGATCATCATGGGCCGCAAGACCTGGGAAAGCCTGCCGGTACGCCCGCTGAAGGGCCGTGCCAACATCGTGATGACGCGCGACTGGACCTATGATGCGCCGGGCGCACGGGTCTATTCGAGCTTCGGGCCGGCACTCGCTGCCGCCCGCGCGATTGCCGTGCGCGAAGGCGCAGAAGACGTCTTCGTGATCGGCGGCCACGCGATCTACGAGATCGCCCTCCCGCTCACCGACCGGCTATACCTCACCGAAGTCGATGCCGCGCCTGAGGGCGATGCGTACTTTCCGTCCATCAATTCTGCAGAATGGTCCGAAGCGATCATCGCCTCTCATCCGGCCGGCGAGCGCAACGACCATGCCTTCACCATCGTCCGCATGGACCGGGTGCCCGCCCACTCAAAGTAATGACACTTTGAGTGCCATATTGCAGGTTCTGAAACTCCCGCCTAGAGTGCTTGAAAAAGCGGGAGGACAATATGGATTACGAAACAGTCGCGAGCGGCCTGCGCTTCCCTGAAGGCCCGGTCGTCATGGCTGACGGCTCCATCATCGTCGTCGAGATCGAGAAGAAGTGCATCACCCGCTGCTGGGGCGGCGGCAAGACAGAGGTCATCGCGACACCCGGCGGCGGCCCCAACGGCCTCGCCATCGGCCCGGACGGCGCGCTCTGGGTCTGCAACAATGGCGGCTTCCAGTATCATGAGGTCAACGGCCTGCTGATCCCCGGCAATTGCCCGGACGATTATGACGGCGGCCGAATCGAGCGGGTCGACCTGTCGACCTACAAGGTAGAGCGCGTGCTCGACACGGTCGGCGGCAACCCGCTGAAAGGCCCGAACGACCTCGTCTTCGACAAGGCGGGCAACCTCTACTTCACCGATCATGGCAAGACCTATCCGCGTCAGCGCGATTTCGGCGGGCTCTATTTCCTTGCCAGGGGTTCGAGCGACGCGAAGGAGCTCGACTTCCACTATGCCAGCCCGAACGGCGTCGGCCTGTCGCCGGACGAGACGACCGTGTTCATGGCCGACACGATGCCGGGCAAGATGTGGGCCTTCGACCTGGAGAGCCCGGGCGTCATCAAGCCGGCAACGCCGTTCAATGGCGGACGGGTCGTGGCGACCATGCCGGGCCTGCAATATTTCGACAGCCTTGCGATGACCGCCGCCGGCAATGTCTGCGTGGCCACCATCCTGAATGGCGGCATTACGACGATCACGCCGGCGGGAGAGCACAGCCACATCGCCTTCCCGGACCTGCTGGTGACCAATATCGCCTTCGGTGGGGCGGACATGCGCGACGCCTATGTCACGCTGTCCGGCACCGGCAACCTCATCAAGTGCCGTTGGCCGGAACCCGGCCTCGTTCTCAACTTCAACGCCTGACAACCTGTTCCCGGGGAGGACCGACGATGCGTATCCTGAAACCGCTCCTGATCCTTCTCGCCGCCGTGCTGCTGGCCGGGGCCGCTGCCCGCACGGTCTTCAGTACACAGATCGGCAACGCGGCCTTCAAGGCCGCCGTGAAGCAGAATGTCGGGCGCAACGCGATTGCCGGACTGCCGGACGGGCTGACCGTCGTGCTCGTCGGCACAGGCTCTCCGCTGCCCGATCCGAACCGGGCCGGGCCGATGACCGTGGTGGTCGCGGGCGACCGCATCTTCGTCGTGGATGCCGGCGCAGGCTCCGGC
>JBGSKI010000346.1:0-6048 GCA_041741315.1 Hyphomonas sp.
GATCTGGGCCGATGGGCGCGTTGCGCTCGCACGCCCAATGGCGGGCAGTGCGAACATGGCCGCTGCGAGCAGGCCGAGGGCGAGGGCACGAATCAGAGGCGCGGGGTAGATGCCGAGGGCCTGCGGCAGGGGAATCGATCCGCCTGCGGCAAGGGTCAGCAAGTAGGGGGCCGCCGCCCCGAGCAGAATGCCCGCGCCCGCCCCAAGCAAGGCGAGCAGGCCGAGCTGGATCAAATACGTCGCGCGTATCGTCGCCGCATCCGCCCCGAACACTTTCAGGGCGGCGATGGATTGGGTGCGGGACTCAAGGAAGGACGAGGTTGCCTGCGCGACGCCGACGCCGCCCGCGACCAGCGAGACGATGCCGATCAGGGAGAGGAAGCTGTTCAGCGTGTCGAGCAGGTTCTGAAGGCCGTCGACGGCGTCTTCCGGGGCGCGGATGCGCAGGGTCGACTCGGGAAATTGCTCCTTGAAGGCGGCGCTGACTGTGTCGAGATCCTGTCCCTGTGTGAACACGACGCGCAGGCCGCCGCGGAACAATTGTCCATTGGTCAGGCGGCCTGCCTCGACCATCGCTTCGAGCGGGAGGATGGCTTCCGGCCCGAAGGTTCCAGGCGTGCCGACCCGGTCGGGCGTGCCGTCCAGCCGGGCGGTAATCTTGGCGCGGATGGGGCCGATCTGGACGTCGTCGCCAATGCCGGCATCGAAGACATCCAGGAAGGATTGGCTGACCACGGCGCCCCAGCGGTCTCCCTGCCGGGCAAGCGCGGCCTGCAGGTCTGTCGCGCCGCCCGAAAGGGTCGCCGCCCCGACAAGCGGGTAGGCCGCATCGACCGCGCGCACGTCGACTTGCTGGCGCTTGCCGTTGGCCTCGCCCATCACGTCGAGCGATGCGGCTTCCGATACCTTGCCCAAGGCCTCGACAAAGGCGCGCTCGTCCGGATCGATGCGGCGCTGTGCGGTGCTGAACAGGGCGTCCGCGCCGAGCAGGGTCCGTGCTTCGGACTGCAGGCCGCGGGAGAAGACTTCCGTCACCGATCCGGCGGATGCGATGGCGGCCGTGCCGAGGGCGAGGCAGGCAAGGTAGATCCAGAATCCCCGGATGCCGCCGGACAATTCCCGCAGCGCCAGCCTGATCGACACAGCCATCATACGATCAGCCCGTCCCGCATGCCGATGGTCCGGCCGGCCCGGGCGGCAAGGTCGTGGTCGTGCGTCACGAGGATCAGGGTTGCGCCGCGATCTTTCGAAATGGCGAACAGCATGTCGGCAACGGCGCGCCCGCTTTCGGCATCGAGATTGCCGGTCGGCTCGTCGGCGAAGACGAGGACGGGATCGCAGGCAAGGGCGCGCGCGACGGCGACGCGCTGGCGCTCCCCGCCGGAGAGCTGGGCTGGATAGTGCAGGCGGCGGTCCGCAAGGCCGACAGCATCGAGGGCTGCACTGGCGCGCTCGTTGACCTTGTCGAGGCGCGCGATTTCCAGCTGCGCGCGGACATTGTCGAAGGCGGTCATGGTCTCGAGCAGGTGGAAGGACTGGAAGACCATGCTGACGCGGCCCCGGCGCAGGCGCGCCAGCTGGTCCTCGCTCTGCCGGTTGATGGACTCGCCGAGGAGAATGACTTCCCCGCGTGTGCTGCGCTCCAGACCGGCGGCAACGGCGATCAGGGACGACTTTCCCGAACCCGACGGCCCGACGATCGCGACGCTCTCGCCTGCGCGGGCGGCGAAATCCACACCCTTGAGGATGTCCAGTTCGACCGACGCCGCCGACAAGGTCAGCCAGACGCCGGTGAGGCGAAGCACTTCATTCATGTGTTGGTCCATCGTGGCGCACCCCCTACATTGTCAGATGCGGCCCCGGTGTCTATCGATTAGCGCAAGGCTGGCAGATATGTGATCGCGAGGCTCCGGATGCTCAGACGAACCGCCCTGCTGGCTGGCCTGGCCTGTTTGCTGGCGGCATGCGGCGGACCGCCTGCTGCGACACCGCAAGCTGACGTTCCCACACCAGCGGCCGTGGCCGAACCGGACACCGAACGAGCGGCGACCGTTGTTGTCTTCCTCGGCGACAGCCTGACGGCAGGCCTCGGGCTCGCTGCCGGCGACGCCCTGCCCGCGCAGATCGAGGCACGCTGGACAGCCGACGGCTTCGACGCACAGGCGATCAATGCCGGTGTATCGGGAGATACGACGGCCAATGGCCTTGCCCGGTTCGACTGGAGCGTCACATCGGCACAGCCCGACCTGGTTGTCATCGCGCTCGGTGCCAACGACTACCTGCTTGGCCTGCCGGCGGCGCAGGCGCGGGCCAATCTTTCAGCCATTCTCGACAAGGCGCACGACGCCGGAATTGACAGCGTCCTCGTGGGCCTGAGCCCGCGTGGGGCGGTGGTTGACGGCAGCCGCGATGCGGAGTTTGCCGATATCTATCCCGAACTCGCGCAATTGTATGCCGTGCCTCTGTTTCCCGATCTCATGGAAGGCGTCGCGGATCACCCTGACCTGCTGCAGCCCGATGGCCTTCATCCGACGGCAGAGGGTGTGCGGATCATCGCAGACCGGCTCGCCCCCTATCTGGAACCGATGCTGAACCGAGCAGAATAACGGCGGCATGGCCGCCCTTTGGATCAGACGGTGGATCAGACGACCGGGTAGACAAAATCGAGCACGCGCTTCCTGTCTGGATCATCAAGGGCAAGGTCCCCGGCGTGCTGCAGGAGGAATGCTTCGATCTTGCGAATGGCATCTGCTTCCGCCGGGAAGCCTGCGGCGCTTCGTTCGTCTGCATAGGCCTGCAGGAGCGTGTCCTGCCCGCCGAGAATGTCTGTGAGGGAAAGGCTCGGCCGCAGGCCGGCATCGGAGGGAACCACGAAGCAGGACTCCGCCTCGCTGCGCCAGGCGTCCTTTCCTGCGGCCGCGGTGCCATCGGCCCGGAGTCCGCAAAGCGTATCGGCGAAGAGGCGCATGAGGTCTACCTGATCAATCGGCACGGAATTTGACCTTTCCAATCCTGTCCTCGACCCAGCTGCCCTGCGCGCTCCGGCAAACCAGGTAATTGCCAAGAACCAGGACATCCATGTTCGTATTGAGGAAGCAGTCAATCGCTTCCGCCGGGGTGCAGATGATCGGTTCTCCCCGGACGTTGAAGGACGTATTCAGCAATATCGGACACCCGCTGGCGAGGTAAAAGGCCTCAAGGATCTTTCGAATGCGGGCCGTCGACGTCTCTGAAACGGTCTGCAGCCGCGAACTGAAGTCGACATGGGTGATGGCCGGAAAGTCTGACGTGACCAAGGCCTGGAGTTGCCCGGGCGACGAGGTGCCGGTTGCCCGCGCGGCGGCAAGTTTCGTCTTGCCACGGAACGCTTCCCTGATGTCAGACACCAGCAGCATGTAGGGGCTGTCATTCGGTCCTTCGAAATAGTGATCGGCATGCTCCGCCAGAACAACGGGCGCGAACGGCCGCCATCCTTCCCGGAACTTGATTTTCCGGTTGACGCGATTGAGCGTTCCGGCCGGTCGCGGGTCGGCCAGAATCGACCGGTTTCCGAGGGCGCGCGGGCCGAATTCCATCCGGCCATGGAAGTTTCCGACGACATCGCCGTCTGCCAGCCGGCGCGCCACTTCCGCCATCAACCCGGATTCATCCGGAAACGTCTCGAATGCCAGGCCAGACTGTTCCAAAGCCGAGCGCATGTCTTCCGTGCCATATTCGGGACCGAGATACGCGCCCTGCATGTCATCACGCGTCTTTGGAAACGGATGGCTCGCCCCCGCCGGCGCCGATTCCAGTTCCTGCGCCACGGCGAGCGCCGCCCCGAGCGCGCCGCCTGCATCGCCGGCTGCCGGTTGAATCCAGACCGATTCCAAGCCTTCGGTATGCCGAATGATTTCGCTGTTCGCAACGCAATTGAGGGCAACCCCGCCAGCCATGACCAAGTGTTTCGAGCCGGTCGCGCGCATGGCCCATGCGGCCAGCCCGCACATGACTTCATTGGTAGCAGACTGTATCGACGCGGCGACGTCCATGAAGTGCTGTGTCATCGGCTCATTGGGGTGGCGCGCCTGCACACCGAAGAGATAGCCGAACAAGGGGTTGATCGAACTCAAGCCCTTGTGAAAGCCGAAATAATTCATGTTCAGCGCAAAGGACCCGTCAGGCTTCAGATCGATCAGTTCCTGCAATATCCGTTTACGGAATATTGGCCGGCCGAACGGGGCAAGCCCCATCAACTTGTATTCGCCCGAATTGACCTTGAAGCCGCAATATTGCGTGAAGGCGCTGTAGAGCAGGCCGAGGGAATTGGGGAAGGCCAGTTCGGCCTCAAGCCTGAGCTGCCGATCGCGTCCCGACCAGATGGAGGTCGTGCTCCACTCCCCCACGCCATCGACGACGAGGACCGCGCATTCCTCGAAGGGGGACGGATAGTAAGCCGACGCCGCATGCGACCGGTGATGTTCGCAGAAGCGTATCCTTCCGGCATCGCCCAGAATACCGAGCAACAATCCGGGCAAGTCGCGGTTCAATGTCTGCAAGGTGCGGAGGGCCGGCGGAAACAAGGGCGCGCCGCCGGGCGCATTCGCGATCGCATTCTGAAAAATGCGGTCGATCTTCATGCGTGGATTTTCGTAGTACGCGAGCGCATCGAGCTGCGCGCCGGGCGGAAGTTGCCCGAGGCAATAGTCGATGGCATTGCGGGGAAACGCCCAGTCGCCCTTGACCCGCGTGAACCGTTCTTCCTGCGCGGCGGCGATCACTTCACGGCCGCAGACCAGCGCCGCTGCGGAATCGTGAAACAGGGCGGACACGCCGAGAACGTATTTTCCGTGTGTCATGGAGTAGCCAAATCCCGGCCCCAGGGCAGTGAACGTCCATGCTGCGCCAAACGGCTCGCGAACAATTCGTTGGCATGCGGATTGGGGTGATTATCGTCGGGAAGGAAATTGTGCCCGGCGTCGAACGGCGTCGAGATGTCTACCGCCTGGGGGAAGCGTTCCAGCATCAAGTTATTGAAGTCCGTGTCCAGATTATCGAGCAGAACGAAGGTCACGGGAATTCCATGGGCACCTGCCAGGGCGACAATCGCCTGGAAGACCGAGATCGTCGCCCTGTCGATCAGGTGGTCGTCCGGCAGGAAGTCGTCGAAGGCCATGCCAAGCAGGCCGGGCTGCCAGATCGGAATGTATTCGATCCGCAAATCGCCCGCCCGCGTGTGACGCGCGACGGGCAGGTGTTCGACGCCCAATTCATACCAGGCGCGGTCAAGGTGTTGGCGCATCCGTTTCGGATGGCCGATATTCCTGTACCTGTGGTCGCTGAACACACCGAAGATCGCCGAGTTCACTCGATTCGCGATGAGGTCGCTCTGGAACTGTACCAGGTTCTGTACGGTCCCGTGCCCGCCAACGCCCCGGTTCAGGACACGGATTCCGGGAAACCTCTGCTGCAGCAGCGCCGGATATGTCTCTTCGTCCGTGAGACAGGTCCCGTAAGTATAGGAACATCCATAGATCGCCAGTACATGGTCCCGGTCATCGCTGGCGCCCGGAACGAAGCGCCATCCGTCGCTTCCCATTGTCTGCACGACGTTTTCGCGAAACGGCACCTGAACCCGCGCATCAGGGGTCAGCGTCCAGCCGATCAGGGGATCCGGCCGGAATATCGAACGTGGTTTGGACGCGATCGTCAGGACTACCCCCCAAGAGCCTGAATGAGGCATCTCGCTTCACGTTAACAGCCTGAATGCGCGCAGGGAAGGAACTCAAGTTCCGTTGGCGGGCTATTGCGGAATTTGCTGCTCAACTTCCTCAAGGTATACGGCCGCCCCGCGAAACGATTGACTTTCCCTGTGAGGGGAGAATTTTTTCTCATTTTTTCAGGGTTTTCTATTGTCAGCCAGAAGAAAATGGCGCGAGTGACGCGCGTAAAAATCAACCCAAAAACCGTTATTCTTCAAATCGTTAAAAGGTTCGAGCGCACCGCTTGTAGTGCAAAAAGTCGGCAATTTGTAGTGCAAACTGTAGTGCACGTTCTCCTTTGTTTCTG
>JBGSKI010000347.1:0-1503 GCA_041741315.1 Hyphomonas sp.
GCATCACGCCGCCGCTCGCCGCCGCGGTTTCGGCTTCGGCAATGTCCCAGGCCGTCGCCCCGTCCGGCGGCACCGAGTGGCGGTTCTCCGGGCCCGCGCCATCCTGCGGGAACTTGCCCCAGAACTTCTCCTCGATGAACGGCCCGGCGCCGATATGCGTGTCCGACGATCCGATGAAGCCGAACCGGAACGGGTTGAAGCCCTGCGTGTCCTCGATCCCCAGCCCGCGCGCCAGCGCCGTGCGGGCATAGTCCCCGATATGCGGCGACGACTTGGCCGCGCTGCCGATAAAGGTCTCGTAGAGTTCGAAATCCGCCCATTCGTCATTCGGCGACAGCGAGGGATGCGTCTCTGACGTGCCCTTGATCTGGGTGATCTCGATCACCGGCTCGTTGCGCATCCGGGTTTCGGCATAGTCCGCGGTCAGCGCGCCGCCCTCATAGGTCTCGGCGGCGAACATCTCGCCATTCGAGGCATTCGAATTGTGCGGGATCGCCATCACGTCCCGGCCGTCCGCCCGCTGCGCATCCATCCAGGCCCAGAGGTCTTCCGGATTGGTCGAATCGAGCGTCGAGAACAACCGGTCCGGCGCCGCGCCGCGGAAGATCACGTTGCGGTGCAGGTTTGCGGCCGCCGGGATCTTGGACTCCGGAACAGGCGTCATCGCGGTGAATTCATAGCCCGAGAAAGTCGTGAACTTGCCGGGCTCGTAGTGGCGCTCGGCCGCCTCGATCGCGCGGTGCCAGGCCGAGTCGATCACGTCGCGGTCATAGATTTCCTCGATCTCCTCGCCGGACACGATGGTGAAGCCGACATTCTGGAACGACTGGGCCGGGTTTTCTGCCTCCGGGCCGAACACGGTCCTGGCAAATGCCGTCTGCGACAGCGCGCTGCCCGGCGTCGCCATGGCCTGCATGATGCCAAGGTATTCGCCATGGTCGGTGACCGCGAGGAAGTCGAGCGGACCGCTGAGCTGGATGTCATACCCGGCATCGATGTGCAGCTTCTCGCCCTTGGCAAACCGGTAGGCATCGTCCGGCGTCGCCCGCACGTTCGAGATGAACGCATCGAAGGATTGCCCGGTATGCACGTGCAGGTCGCCGAACAGGGCCGTGCGGCTGGCCGGATCAGCGACGGCCGGGGCAATATCCAGTGCGGCTTCCGGTGGCGGCGCGTCGGGCAACGGCTTTTCGGAATTCGGTGCGCAGGCCGCCGCCAGGATCAACAGCGATGCGCTCGCCAGTGCGAGATGTCTCATGAATTTTCCTCCCGTTCGTCCGGCATTTTGCCTGTCGGGGAAGCATCCGCCCTTGGCGGGATCAGATCAAGCCTTGCCTTCGCGTTACTTGGCGGCCTTCCAGTAGCCTGTCGATTCCAGCGCCAGCAGGCGAGCGGCATCTTCCGAGCCCGCCCGGCGCAATGCCTCGGCGAGAACCGCCATGTCGGCCGGATCGAGCTTGGCCGGGTCCCCGGCGGTCAGTCCGACCGTCAACAGCGCCGCTT
>JBGSKI010000348.1:0-4860 GCA_041741315.1 Hyphomonas sp.
GGCAAGCGCCAGATCGGCGGCGTGGGAGGGTTCCCAGCCCATCCGGTAGGCTTCGGCGAAGACATAGGCCTGCCGGGCCTGCACGCGCACGCGGGTGAAGGCCGAGTCGGCCGGCTGGTGGTCGAGGGTCAGCGATTCCCGGAAGACGCCGCCTGCGCCGGTGCCGCGTTCCGCCCAGAGCGGAAAGCAGGCATCGGTCAGCCAGTGGCGGGCCTCGCGGGCCCGTCGCCTGAGGGCGGATTTGGTCATGTGCGGTGCACCCAGCAGTCATTCCGGCGGCGCAATCTGCTCGCCAAACCGATTCCGAAGCTGCTAACAGGAGCGCGACCGATTGGCCAGCGCAGCAGGCGGCTGCGCACGCAAAGAATAAGGGACCGGCATGCGGGACAGATTCTTTTTCCCCCTCGCGCTCATCGTCGCGGCAGGCATGGTCCTGCTGGCGCTGTCGCCGGGGATCGGCCGGCTGCCGACGGGCGCAGTGACGGGCGATGGCCGCCACTATACCAAGATCACGGTCGCCGACACCTATCTCAACAAGGTCTATGCCGGCGGCAAGGCGATCACCCGGCTGGAACAGGGTCCGGGCGGCAAGCGCCTCCTGTACATCGAGGCGGATGCGGGCGCGCTGGCAGCGGGCGTCGAGTCCGGGCCGCACTTCCGGCTCGCGGCAGACCTGGAGACCCAGTATGCGGGCTTCACGCTCCGCATCACCGTGCGGGCACGTCCGGCGGACGACCATGGCGCGATGCAGATGGAGGTCAATTACGATGCCGGACGGGTCGGGGAATCGGGCTGGCAGACATTCGACCTGCAGCCCGGATTTGCGGACTATTCATTCGAGTACCGCGTGCCGCGCATCGAGGGCGAGCAGGGCGTCGACAATCTCGGCATCCGTCCGGTCGTGCCGGAAAAGTCCCGCGCGCTGATCGTCGAGAGCATCGTGATCGACCGGCTCGACCGCTGGGGCGAATAGGGAGCCGGCAAAGGTGACCGGAGCCCGGTTGCGCCGGGCGAAGCTCGCGCTAAGAACGTATCCAGACACGCAACGCGCCCCGACCGGGCGGCTGACAGGGCAAATCTGCCCCGGAGGTGACACAGATGCGCAATTTCCTCGCAATGCTCGGCGCGTCGGCCCTGGCGGCCTGCTGCACACAGCCCAAACCGGAGACGACCTTGGCAGATACTGCAATGCCCGCCGCAACGGCGGAAGCGGACGATCCCTATCTCTGGCTCGAAGAGGTCGAGGGCGAAGATGCTCTCGCCTGGGTGCGGTCGCAGAATGCGCGCACGCTGGCCGGGCTGCAGGCCGATCCGCGCTATGCCGGGTTCGAGGCGGCGGCGGAAGACGCGCTGAACTCGAAGGAGCGCATTGCTTATGGTTCGGTGCGCAGCGGGCTCGTCTATAATTTCTGGCAGGACGACTTGAACGTGCGCGGCCTGTGGCGGCGCACGCCGCTCGCCTCCTACAAGACCAGTGCGCCGGACTGGGAAACGATTGTCGATTTCGACAAGCTGTCGGCGGACGAGGGCAAGAACTGGGTCTACAAGGGCGCCGACTGTTTCGCGCCGCGCGGATCGGAGGCGTACACATGCCTCGTCTCGCTGTCGGATGGTGGCAAGGATGCAGTGATCCAGCGCGAATTCGACCTTGCCACCAAGACATTCGTCGAGGGCGGCTTCGTGACGCCGGAGGCCAAGCAGGGCACCGCCTGGGCCGGGCCGGACACGCTGCTGATCGCGACCGACTGGGGCAAGGATACGGTGACCGAGTCGGGCTATCCGTTCATCGTCAAGCGCTGGCAGCGCGGCACGCCGCTGGAAACCGCGGTCGAGATCTATCGCGGCAACGCGAAGGATGTCGGCGTCTGGCCGATGACGATCGAACTGGACGATGGCCGCGTGCTGCAGGGCGCGGTCGAGGCCGAGACCTTCTTCACCTCGAAATATTTCTGGATGCCGGAGGGCGAAACGACGCCGGTGCAATGGCCGATCCCGCTGAAATCGACGCCAAATGGCGTGTATGAAGGCCAGATGCTGGTCTCGTTGCAGGAAGACTGGACGGTGCCGGGGTCCGGCGAGGCGTTCCTGTCGGGCGACCTCGTTGCCTTCGATGTCGACGCATTCCTGACCACGCGGACCCTGCCGCCGGTGTCGCTGGTGTTCCGCCCGTCGGCCTCGCAGGCGCTGGAAGGGGTCAGCATTGCCAAGGGCGCGCTACTCCTGTCGGTCAGCGATACGGCGGTCGGCAAGGTGATGCGGGCCGCGCAGGCCGGTGGCAGCTGGACGGTGACGCCTGTCGCGCTGCCGGGCACCGGACAGGCCAGCATTGCGTTTGCGAGCGACCGGGAAACGGCGGTCTTCCTCAATTACGAGGACTTCCTGACGCCGGATTCGCTGCTCGACTATGACATTGCCACCGGCGCTGTGACGACGCTGACAAGCCTGCCGCCGAAGTTCGATACGACGGGCCTGAAGGTGGAACAGCATTTTGCGACCTCAAAGGATGGCACGCAGGTGCCGTACTTCCTGGTCAGCCGGGCCGACATTCCGATGGACGGCACAACGCCGACCCTGCTGTATGGTTATGGCGGGTTTCAGGTGTCGATGAACCCGGGATACAGCCCGGTGACGGGACGGTTGTGGCTGGAACAGGGCGGGGCCTATGTCCTGGCCAATATAAGGGGCGGCGGCGAGTTCGGCCCGGCCTGGCACCAGGCTGGCCTGAAGCTCAACCGCCAGCGCATCTATGACGACTTCATAGCGGTCGGTGAGGACCTTGTCGCAACCGGCGTCACCTCGCCGGAACATCTCGGCATCATGGGCGGGTCGAATGGCGGCCTGCTGATGGGCGTCATGCTGAACCAGCGGCCGGACCTGTGGAATGCCGTCGTGGTGCAGGTGCCGCTGCTCGACATGCTGCGCTATCACAGGCTGCTGGCCGGGGCTTCGTGGGTGGATGAATATGGATCGCCGGATGTGCCGGAGGAGCGGGCCTTCCTGGAGACGATTTCGCCTTACCAGAATTTCGATGCGTCCAAGCCCTATCCGGTGCCCTTCTTCGTCACTTCGACCAAGGATGACCGGGTGCATCCGGGCCATGCCCGCAAGATGGCGAAGAAGTTCGAGGCGGCGGGCCTGCCGTTCCTCTATTACGAAAACATCGATGGCGGCCACGCCGCCGCCGCCAACCAGACCGAACGCGCCAAACGCTCGGCGCTGGAATTCACCTATCTCAGCGAGAAACTGTTCCCGGCGGACGGGGAGTAAGTCTGAAATAAGAATGGAGAACCCGCGTTCCATTTTGGAATGCGGGTTTTTCTTCGGCTGCCCCTTGCCAAACATGGGTTCCGTGAGACGCTGGGGCATGAAACTCGACGATCCCGGTCTCGAAAACGATTATGTCCGGCTGAAAGTGCTGACCGAGGCGGATCGCGACGTGCTGGGCGCCACGACGGCGGTCGAGGACATGTGGCAATGGATGCCGGTGATCGCGACCGGGACCAATTTCCATTCCTATTTCGATCACGCGCTGGAGATGAAGCAGACCGGCGACTACATTCCCTTCAGCATCTGGCGCAAGTCCGATGACGCCTTCGCCGGCGTGGTCGCCTATGCCGATATTTCGCGCACGCACCGCCGCCTGCGGATGGCGTCTCTCTGGATCGTGCCGGACATGCGCGGCACCCTGATCGTGCCCGCCGTGCAGCTCGCCCTGATCGAACGGGCCGTGGGCTCGCGCATCCGGCGGCTGGAAATCCTGACGCCGGATGCCAATGAGCGCTCGGTCCGGTCGATCGAACGGTTCGGTGCCAAACGCGAGGGCACGCTGCGCGGGTATCTGCGCATCGCCAACGGGTCCTGGGCCGATATGGCCGTGATGTCGCTGGTCGGCGACGAGGCCAAGGCCGCCATCCTCCTGCTGAAGGACCGGATCCGGGAGATGCAGCTGGCTTGACGGGCGGGCACGTGCGTGCTTTACGCGCCGCACATTCGCGCAAAATCCAGAAGCGCGCCTTGACCGTTCCCGTGAGGACAGCGAGGCCCCCCGCCCGGCGAAGCTTCGCTCAGCGGGGCTCTTGGGCTTTGCGCGCTGGCCATGGAGCGCCCATGTCAGGGAAAACCTGGCAGACGGCAGAGGAGACACGCGATGTTTGACGCACTGAGCGAGAAGCTTGGCGGCATATTCGACAACCTGACGGGGCGCGGCGCGCTGTCCGAAAAGGACGTGTCCGAAGCCTTGCGTGAAATCCGCCTCGCCCTGCTCGAGGCCGACGTCGCGCTGCCGGTGGTCAAGGAGTTCATCGACAAGGTGAAGGCCCGCGCCGTCGGCGAGGAAGTCATCCGCTCGGTGAAGCCCGGCCAGCAGGTGATCAAGATCGTCTATGACGGCCTGGTCGACATGCTGGGCGGCGAGGATGCCGACACCGAGCTGCGCGTCGACAGCCCGCCCGCCGTGGTGATGATGGCCGGCCTGCAGGGCTCCGGCAAGACGACGACGACCGGCAAGCTCGCCAAGCGCCTCGCCGAGAAGGGCCGCAAGAAAGTGCTGCTCGCCTCGCTCGACGTGCGCCGCCCGGCGGCGATGGAACAGCTGGCCATCCTGGCGCAGCAGTGCGGGCCGAATGTCAGTTCCCTGCCGATCATTGCCGGCCAGCTGCCGGCGGACATCGCCCGTCGCGCGCTGAACGCGGCGAAGATCGGCGGCTATGACGTCCTCTTCCTCGATACGGCGGGCCGCACCTCGATCGACGAGCAGATGATGGCGGAAGCCGCCGAAATCGCGGCGATCGCCAACCCGTCGGAAACCCTGCTGGTCGCCGACTCGCTGACCGGCCAGGATGCGGTCGAGACGGCGAAGCG
>JBGSKI010000349.1:0-7727 GCA_041741315.1 Hyphomonas sp.
CCGACGCCGGGGCGTGCACCGTGTTCGCCTCGCACCGCGACGCCGCTGCGGCGCTGGCAGGCTAATCCGGGTTGCCGACGGTTTCGGCGTAAATCTCAGGCGTGCAGGTGCCTTCGGTGATCAGCTGGCGCTGCAGCGTCAGCGTGTCTCCGACAGCCGGCGGATTCCTGAAGTCGGCGACCTGCACCCGGAACTCCCCGTCTTCCCCCATCATCAGGACGTTGTCGTCGCCCACTTCGGTGACGGTGCCCGTGATCATGGATGTTTCGTATTTGCAGGGTCCGCCGGCTATGGGGCCCGGGCCGGCAGGCGAGCAGGCTGCGACGATTGGGACGAGCATTGCGATGGACATGCAGTTGCGCACCAGGTTCCTCTCGGACTACTAGATGGGACATAAGGTATCGACGACCGGCCGCGCCGTAAATCGAATTCGGCGCGTTTTTGGATCAGGAAGGAAGCGCCGTGGCTGGACCATCATCTGCGATCAATATCGACGACCTTCGCACACTGGCGAAGGCGCGCCTGCCGCGCATGGTGTTCGACTATATCGACGGCGGAGCCGAAGACGAGGTGACGTTGCGCCGGTCAGTAGATCGGTATGCGGATTATGAATGGCAGTGGAACTCGTTGGTCGACATTTCCAGGATCGACACGCGGGCGACCGTGCTGGGGCAGGCGATTGCGCAGCCTTTCTTCATCTCGCCGACAGCGGCATCGCGCCTCTTCCATCCGAAACTGGGCGAGCTGGCGGTGGCGCGTGCCGCGCAGAAGGCCGGCATCGCCTATTCCGCTTCGACGCTTGCCAGCCACACGCTGGAGGATCTCGCGAAAGCTGCGCCGGACGTTCCGAAGTTCATCCAGGTCTATGTCTGGAAGGACCGGGGGATCGTGAAGGAATTCCTGTCGCGGGCCAAGGCGGCGGGATTTACCGGGTGCATCCTGACGGTCGATGCCGTTGTGGCAGGCTATCGCGAGCGTGATCCACGCAACGGATTCTCGATTCCGCCGAAAGTCAGTATGAAGACGGCGACTCAGGCGCTCGCCCGTCCGGGCTATCTCTGGGACATGGCGACATCCTCCACCATTGGCCCGGCGAATTTCGCCAATGTCGATACCGGCGGGCGGGACGTGATGGGGGTCATCAACGAGCTGTTCGATCGCACCATGACCTGGAAGGATGCCGAATGGATGGCGCAGGAATGGGGTGGTCCGTTCGCGGTGAAGGGCCTGGCGACCGTGGCCGATGCGCGCCGCGCGGTGGACCATGGCGCGAGCGCCGTGTGGCTCTCCAATCATGGCGGACGGCAGATGGATACGTCCGTACCCGTCATTGATCTTCTGCCTGACATTCGTGCGGCGATACCGCCGGGAATTGAAGTGATCGCGGATGGAGGCGTGCGCCGGGGCAGCCATGTGCTGAAACTCATCGCGCGCGGGGCGACCAGCGTGGCGCTCGGACGGGCGTACCTTTACGGGCTCGCGGCCGGCGGCGAGACGGGTGTGGCACGGGCATTGAAAATCCTCTCTGATGATGTCGAACGTGGCATGAGCCTGCTGGGCATCCGGTCGCTCGCCGAACTGGACGAAAGCCTGCTGCGGCGGCGCACCTAGATGCAGGCGACGCGGCGAGCCCTTCTGACGTGCGGCCTCGGCCTTCTGGGCGCGTGCGCTTTGCCGAACCGGGTGGATGATACCAAGGGCAGTATAGATGCGCTGGTGGCGAGCGGACCGGTTCCGGCGGCGGGTCTTGTGGTTCGCAGGGGCGGCAAGACCGTGTTTGCCCATGCGGCGGGCCACGCTGGCGGTCTTGAAAGCGGCGGCGGACCACTGCGGCCATTTGGCGTGGATACGCGTATGCGGGTCGCGTCCGTCTCCAAGCTGGGCGTCGCGATGACGGCACACCGGCTGGCGGATGCGGGTTTGCTCGATCTCGATGCGCCGCTGTCGGATTGGTTTGGCGATGCCCTGACGCATCCGGATTATCCGGAGACGGATGTTCCGGTCCGCAGCCTGATGAGCCATACGTCCGGCCTGCGGGACCCGGACATCTACTGGATGCCGGCGCCGGGGCGGATCGAGGACCTGTTCTCCCCCTGGATGTGGCAACCGGGGCGGCCGGGTGGGTATTTCCTGTATTGCAATTTCGGGTTCGGCATTCTGGCGACAGTGCTTGAACGGGTGACCGGAGAGCGGTTCGACCTGGTGGCCCAGCGTCTGGTGCTGGACCCGGCGGGCATGCAGGCGGGGTACAACTGGTCAGGTGTCCCGGCGGAGGCGCGCCGGACGGGCGCCACGCTCTACGTGAAGCAGGACGAGGCATGGCAGGTCCTGGCAGACGGGCCGGACAAATTGTCGGGCGACGGTCCGGCGATTCTGGCGGAGCCGGAGTTTCGTCTGGAAGATTACGAGGTGGGCAGCAATGGAACGCTGTTCAGCCCTCAGGGTGGCTTGCGGGCAAACCTGCCGGACCTGTGTTCGCTGGTGCGAATGGCGGCGCAGCATCCGCGCGCCCCTCAACCAGCCTGGGTGTTCGATCCGGCGAACGGGAATGGCGATACGGATTTCGGGTACTTTTCGGTGTATGGCGAAGGCCCGCAGATTCATCCGGCGACGGATTCTCCCGTTCCGGGCGTCCGCCTGATCGGACACCATGGCGAGGCCTACGGCCTCTATTCGGGGGCATGGCACGCGCCGGATCTCGATGCGGAGATTGCCTATGCCGTGACCGGCACGTCGGGTGACGAACCGCCGCGCAGCCCGCTGCATCGGACCGCAAACCTCTATACAGAACCCCTGCTGGCGCAGGCGGCGATGTCGCTCAGACTCTGACAACGCGGCCGGGGTTCATGATGCCGAGCGGGTCGAGCGCCTTCTTGATGGCGCGCATCGTGTCGGTCGCTGCGGCCGGACGAAGGCGGGCGAGTTCGTCGCGCTTCAGGCGGCCGACGCCATGTTCGGCCGAGATCGATCCGCCATGTGCCATGACGGTGTCGAAAATGATGCGGTTCACCGCTGCCTCGTGCGACTTCAGAACGGGCGCGGAGGCGTCCGAAGGTTCGCATACGGAGTAGTGAAGGTTGCCGTCGCCGACATGGCCGAAGATCACGAAATCGGCGCTCGGGACTTCCTGCGATACTGCGCCATTGCAGGCGGCGATGAAGGCGGGAATGCGGCTGACCGGCACCGAAATGTCGTGATTGATCGAACTGCCATAAGCGCGCTTGGAGAGCGGGATCGTCTCGCGGATGCGCCAGAAACTGTCGGCCTGGGACAGGCTGCCGGCGACGACGGCATCCTGGATCAGGTCTGCGTCGAAGGCCGCTTCGAGGGCGTCCTGGAGAGCAGTCTGCGCCATTGCCTCGTCGGTCAGGGACACTTCCATGAGCACGCGCCAGCCCATGTTCGACGGCAGGGGGTCGCGCGTACCCGGCACGTCGGCAAGCACCATGTCGATGGCATTGGCGGGGATGATCTCGAAGCTGGTCACCGTGTCGCCGGCATGGTCGCGCACCAGCGCAAGCAGGGCGACGACATCGTCCGGGGAGGAACAGGTGACCCAGGCCGTGGCGCGTTGAACCCTGGGGAAGAGCTTCAGCGTCGCGGCGGTGATCAGGCCAAGCGTACCCTCGGCACCTGCGAACAGATGCTTCAGGTCATAGCCCGTATTGTTCTTGCGCAGGCCCGACAGGCCGTCCCAGACCTCGCCGCTCGGCAGGACGACCTCGAGACCGAGGATCAGGTCGCGCATCATGCCGTAGCGCAGGACGGCGACGCCGCCGGCATTGGTCGAAATCAGGCCGCCAATCGTCGCGGTGCCTTCCGAGCCGAGCGACAGCGGGAACAGGCGGTTGGCGGCGGCGGCGGCTTCCTGCGCGGTGACGAGTGGCGCGCCGGCTTCGATGACCATGGAATTGTTGAACGGGTCGACGCTGCGCACGGCCGTCATCCGGCGCATCGAGACGCAGATTTCGCCGTGCGGAATGCCGCCATCGACGAGGCCTGTATTGCCGCCCTGCGGCGTGATCGCGACATGGTACTGGGCGCAGAGTTTCACGAGCGCGGCGGCTTCACCGGTGCTGGCCGGCCGGGCGAGGAAGGGCGTGTCGCCCTGCCAGCCGCCGCGCCATGGTGTCGAATGTTCCTTCAGGCGCTCGGCATCTTCGCTCCAGCCCTGCGGCCCGAGCAGATCCTTGGCGGCGGAGAGGAAGGTGGGTGGCAATGTCTGGGTCATGGCAGCAGTTTACGCATTTCCGCGGCCAGCGCGAAGCCGCTTTCCGTCGCATCCAGTGCATCCGCCACGCGGGCAATGGCTTCGGGGGGCTTGTTCTGGCCGAGCTTGGTAATGCCTCGCAGGTGCGTCGGCACCAGTTCGAAGGCGACGATCCCCAATAGCAGGGCCTCGAGGCGCGCCGGCGTCATCTTGGCGGAGGTCCACACCGGCTTGGGCGCCAGCTGCGCTTCGAAGACGTTTGAGAGATCGTCCACCATCTGCCGGGTCCCCGCAGCTTCAAGTCGCGTAACCGGCCCGGCGGCCTCGACAGACAGATAGTTCCAGGTCGGCACCTGATCGTCGATGCCATACCAGTCGGGCGAGATGTAACCGTGTATTCCGGTGAACACGATCAGCGCTTCGCTTCCATCGAGCAGGGCCTTCGTCACCGGATTGGCAGCGGACAGGTGAAAGCGCAGGGCGATGCGGCCCCCTCCCCCGGGGGAGTGACCCTCTTCATGCGGAAGAACCGGAGCATGCGCGGCAATCGGCTTGCCCTCGCTGACAGCGGTGATCAGCGCAAGCGGATTGTCCAACATGCGCTGGCGCAGGACGGTCAGGTCGGACTCGTGGAAGAGACGGGCAGGGTGCACAGGCGAAACCTAGTCCCGGTATGCCGCACGGATAAGGCGGTCATTGATCGCTTCGCCGAGGCCGGTATTCGGGATCGGCGCGACGGCAATCCGGTCATACCGCTCGTCCAGTGCGCGCAGGGCCGCAAACAGTCGCGCGGCGGCACCGCCAAGCTCCCCCTTGGGCGACAGGTTCAGGCCGGCATGGGGCGATGGCCCGAAACCCAGCCAGGCTTCGCCCGGTTCCGGTGCTTCGGCGTTGAGGCGCAGCCGGGCCTTGGGGGCATAGTGGCTTTTCAATTGTCCGGGTGCAGAGATTCCATCGGACTGGGTGTCACGGACGAGCTTTCCTTCGAAGAAGGCTTCCAGGACTCCGGCGCCGACGGCACCAGCGCGCAGGAGGTGAGGCTCGTTGCCGACAAAGGAAATGATCGTGGATTCGATGCCGTGCTGGCTCGGCCCGCCGTCGAGGATCAGGTCGATCTTGTCGCCGAGGTCGTGCATCACATGGTCGGCACGCGTCGGGCTGACATGGCCGGAACGATTGGCCGAGGGGGCGACGATGGGGCCGCCAAAGGCCTCGATCAGCGCGCGGGCACCGTCATGCTTCGGCATGCGAACGGCGATCGTGTCCAGCCCGGCACGGGCGAGATCGCACACGTGCGCTTTGGGGGCCACGGGCAACACGATGGTCAGCGGGCCCGGCCAGTGCATCGACGCGGTGGTCGAAGCCATCGACGAGAAGACGGCTTCGCGGCCGGCCATATTAAGGGACGAGACATGCGCGATCAGCGGATTGAAGCGTGGCCGCCCCTTGGCCTCATACAGCCGGACAACCGCCTCGGCATTTGAGGCATCGCAGGCGAGGCCATAGACCGTTTCCGTCGGCATCGCGACCAGCCCGCCGTCGCGCAGGATCTGCGCGGCGAGTTCTATTGTCTGCGGCAGGACGGGGACGATCTTTGCAGTCATGACCAGCGGCTTACCATCCCGTGGCCCGGCCCGGAAGCGGGCAATCACCTATTTCCGGGTTGCCTTGCCGGCAAGGGTGACGGTGACCTCGTCGGTGACATACTTGCCCGCAGCGTCAGATTTCTGGCCCAGATTCAGCGCCTTGCGGGACAGCGTGGCCGTGCCGTCGAGCGTTGCTGTGCCGCCGTCCATGACGAGCGTGAAGGTCAGGGGCGCGGTAACCTCAACATCCTTGATGGTCAGCGTGGCGGTTGCGGCATAGCCCGTATCGGTGGCGGTGAAATTGTCGAGCAGCACGGTCGCCTGCGGGAACGTCTTCACGCCAAACCATTCCGGCGCGCGCAGGGCGTCGTCGTAGAGCTTCTTGCCTGCCGAGGCTGAGGCCGTGTCAACCGTAACGAAGGCCTTCGATCCGGCGAGGTCTTCCGGGTCGAATTTCACGTCGGCGGTCCACTTGCCGAACGTACCGGTGAAGGGCTTGCCCTCGTGCAGTCCGGAGAAGCGGATTTCGGAGACGTCATAGTCGACCACCCAGTTGGCATCGACCTGCACGGCGGCTGGCGCGCTGACCGCATCGCCCGGTGCAGGCGGGGCGGCCTGGCTGCGTTGCAACAAGGGCACGGCGGCGATGGCACCGAACAGGATCAGCGCTGCGCCGAAGGCCATGATGAAGCCGCGCGACGGCGCGGCCGGTGGAGCAGCCTTGCCGAACAGGCCGGGGATCATCCGTTTCAGAACGCCTTCTTCCGCAGAGAATTCATGCTTCAGGGCGCCGGCGACATGCAGGGCGAGCAGGCCGATGATCAGCCAGGCACCCTTGGAGTGGGCAAACTCGGCAACGTCGTGAACAGTCCCGCCGCGAATGCCGTCCGTGAACGGAAAGTGTGGCCAGCTGACCGTGTCGAACAGCACGATCGGCACGCTGAGCCTGCCCGTCGACGCCACGAACCATCCGCCGAGCGGCATCAGGATCATCAACGCGTAGAAGGCGACATGCACCCCGTGCGAAGCCTTCACTTCCAGCGGCTTCATGCCTTCAGGCAATGCCGGCGGCGGGTTCAGCCAGCGCCAGGCGAGCCGGGCGACGCTGAGGATCAGGATCGAGATGCCGATTGACTTGTGCAGCTGCAACCGCGTCTCGTTCTCTTCCATGTTCCAGCCGAGCCAGATCATGAACAGGATCAGGCCTGCGATCGCCCAGTGAAGGGCGATCGCGACGCTGGTGTAGCGGGACGTCTGGCTGTGCGGCACGGGCCCGGGCTCCGGTCTTACTCGGTGGCGGCCGCAGAGACCTCACCGAATTCGATCTCGATGATGATCTCGACTTCGTCGGAGACAAAGCCAGCAACGGCAGTCTGGCCGAAATCGGCGCGGTTCAGCGTGGTGGTCGCCGAGAAGCCGATATGGTCCTCTTCCGGTGCCCACGGGAATTGCGCCACGCCATTGTACTTCACGTCGAGCGTCACCGGTTTGGTCACGCCGAGGAAGGACAGGTCACCTGTAACGGTGCCGGTGTCCGGGCCGGTCTTGGTGATGGCGGTGGAGGTGAACGTGATTTGCGGGAAGGCTGCGGAATTCAGGAAGTCCGGGCTCTGGCCGATTTCCGCGTCGAACGTGTCATACGGGCTGTCCGGGTGCGTGCCCTTGAAGTCGCCGGGGTAGTCGGTTTCGACCGAGTTCGGGTTGATCGTGGCAGTCAGCGACGTCGCCGACGCATCGTCAGGATTGAATTGCAGCGTCGCGGAGACGTCTGTGAAGCGGGCCGTGTAGTTCGACAGGCCGAGATGCTTGACCCGCCAGATCAGCGATGTGTGGTTCGGGTCCGATTTGTAGGTACCGGTCTTGCCATAAGCCACTTCCACGGGGGGAGCGGCTGCAGGCTCGACGGCCGCTGGCGCCACTTCCGGCGTGGC
>JBGSKI010000350.1:0-3437 GCA_041741315.1 Hyphomonas sp.
GCGGAACTGGCGCTTCGGCTTTCAGCAGTGCGTCGCGTTCGCGCCCGCTCAAGGGCCGCCATTTGCCTTCCGGTAGTCCGGCCAGTTCCAGTGGCCCGATCCGCACGCGCACCAGGTCCACCACGCGCAGGCCGACAAGATCGCACATCCGGCGAATCTGGCGGTTGCGGCCCTCGCGCAGGATGAAGCGCAATTCCTGCGGCTTGATCCGCTCCACCCCGGCCGGCTTCAGCTGCCGCCCGTCGAGTTCCAGGCCGTGGCGCAGCTTGCCCAGTGCCTCTTCGGTCACCTCGCCGCGCACTTTCACCACGTATTCCTTGTCGAGTTCGCTCGCCGGGCCGATCAGCGCCTTCGCCAATACCCCGTCTTCCGACAGGATCAGCAGCCCGCGCGAATCCTTGTCGAGCCGCCCGAGCGGCGCGAGCTTGTTGTTGCGTCCGGGAATGGCGTGCGCCTTGCCGGACAGGGTTTCCTCGGTAATCAGCCGCACCGCCGGGATTTCGCCCGCTTCCGGCGTTCCGGAAACGATGCCGACCGGCTTGTGGAAAACCACCGACAATTTGTTGTCGAGCTGCCGCGTCGCCTTCTGGACCAGGTCCAGCCGCTGGCCATTCTCGATCTTCTGGCCCTGCACCGCTTTCTCGCCATCGACGCGGACATAGCCGCTCTCGATCAGGGCATCCGCCTCGCGCCGCGAGCAGACGCCTTCCTCGGCGAGCCATTTGTTGATGCGCAAGGGTTCGGCGCCGTCGTAGATCTTGGTCCAGGCCATGCGTGTCCCCCGCCTCCAGCGGCGTTGGCGCCCGTCTTACCGGCAGGCTCTCCAAGCCGCAAGAATCGTCGACACGACGCGGCGCGGGCGATCCCTGCTGCAAGGAATGATGCCGCATGCGGGTCCGCTCTTGTCATCGTTGCGGTCCTGTTGCTGACGGCTGGCGGCACGGCATTGGCCGTACCTTGGCTGGTTGTTGGCCTGGTTCCGCCGGCGGCCATCGCGGCGCTGCTCGCCTGCCTGCCCGTGGTCCTTCTGCCTGTCCTGCCGAAGCTCGAAGCGCCCGCCTAGGAGCCTGTCATGTCCGACAGGGCCCTGGACAGGAGCAATTCGAACCCGTCGCCGAGGCGGGGCGACCAGGTCGTGTCATTGGCGTGCAGCGGCTTGGTCGAATTGATACCGACGACGACCTGCTGGCCGCCGGACTCGATCAGCCAAGGCCCGCCGGACGATCCTTCGGTCAGGCCGTTGCTGGCATAGAGCGTGCCGGGGTCGAGCGTCTGGAGCAGCTGGCCGCGCGTCTTGTACAGGAACCGGCCATCGAACTTGATGCTCTCGGACGGTTCGCGCGGATAGCCGAGCGACTCCACCTCGCCTTCGGGATGGGCATTCAGTTGCAGCGGCGCGACGCCGGTGACCCGGGCAATCGGCGCATCGAGGCGCAGGATCGCATAGTCATACGGGCTGGCATTGGTGCCCGGCCGGGGATCGGCCCAGCCCTTCTGGATATAGCCCTGCTCTGCCGCCCACTTGCCGGCGGCATGTCCGTCGGAATAGCCGGGCTCGAAGGTCACCCAGTCGGCAAAATAGGCGCCCCGGCCGACCGCTGCAGACCGGGACCAGACGCAGTGCGCGGCGGTGAGCACGACCCGTTCGGCCACAACCGTGCCGGTGCAATAGCGCACCTTGCCGCGAAACCAGGCTGTCACCCGGCCGACCGCGCTTTCCGGATAGCCGGCGACATTTCCCACCGGCTCGGTCGCAAGGCCCGCAAGGGCATCTTCCGCCGAGACGAAGCGCCTCTGGTCGTCGCGTACCAGCGCGGGGAACCCATCGGGCGCAAACCCGGACGATGTGATGGTGGCGTTCTCGAGCAGCGGCAACAGGGCGGGGTCGCGCGTGCCTTCCAGCGCGGACAGCGGCATGTCGAAATTCAGTTCGCCTGCGGGACGCGGGTCCGCCGTCGCTTCCCGGACATGGCCGGGCGGGCTCGAAAACTCGGTCACGAGCGTCAGGAGATTGGCATCTACAGGCATCCGTAACAAATGTGATCCGAATGCATCGCGCAATCAAGTAGACCCGCGCCGGGGGCGAGTGCCCGCCCGGCCAGACACCAAATCCGGCCGGACCGAACGCGAGGGATATTTCGGGGCTTCCTGCAGTCACTGCCACAGGTTTGCGCGGGAGTTGCCAGCTGGACCGGGAGGCATCCACGCACCTGCCCTGCTCGCCGCCAGTACCAATCGCCCTGTCCCCGGATTCCGGCATTAGCAGGGTTGCCCTTGTTATATCCCCAAAACCCATTAGGTGAGGGGTTCGACTTTTCGCCGGACAATCAGGCATCGACTGTCAGGGCCCCGCCCTGCCGCTTTATCAGAGACCTCCCATACAAAAATCGAACTTCCGCGGACCCGCGTGTTGCAGGTCCGCATCAATGACAGGAGTGTTCCATGACAAGTGGCACCGTAAAATTCTACAACGACCAAAAAGGCTTCGGCTTCATCGCACCTAACGATGGCGGCACCGACGTGTTCGTGCATGCAACGGCGCTTGAGCGCGCCGGCATGCGCGCCCTGAGCGAAGGCCAGAAGGTCTCGTTCACGACCGCAAAAGATCAGCGCAGCGGCAAAGTCGCTGTCGACACGATCTCGGCCGAATAGTCTTCCAGGACATTTGACTGCGGAAAGGCCGTCTCCCCCGGGAGACGGCCTTTTTCGTTCGGACAATGACGTTTCAGACCTGACTTTTTCAGGACAGGCCGAATAATGCCTCGCTATTGTCGAGGAAGGTCGCGCCGCCTTCGGTGATGCCCGGCACGCGGCCCGGCGCGGAGGCCAAAGCGGTTTCCGCGAAGAAGCCTGCCAGTGCGAGATGGCGGGCACGGACAGCGGGCTCTTCCTTGCGCGCAGCAACTGCTGCGCGGGTCAGGAAATGCCCGCCGATGACATCGCCGGCGAGGGCAAGGTATTCGGTCGCCCCGGCCAGCGCCTTGTCCTGGTCGCGGCCCTTCATGGCGTCCAGCATCCAGTCGCTGGCCTGGCGCAGGGCGTCTGTCCCGCCGCGCAACCGGTCGGCGATCTGCACCAGTTGCGGGTCGTTGGTTTCCCGCGCTTCCCTTATGGTCGCCTCGATCTCGCCGAGCATCAGGCGCATTGACTCGCCATTCGTCCCGGCAAGCTTGCGGCCGACAAGGTCGATGGCCTGGATGCCATTGGTGCCTTCATAGATCGGGGCGATCCGGGCATCGCGGTAAAGCTGCGCTGCCAGCGTCTCGTTCATGAAGCCCATGCCGCCATGGATCTGCACGCCCATGCTGGCGACGTAGACGCCGGTATCGGTGGACCAGGCCTTGGCAATCGGGGTCAGCAGGTCCTCGCGCAGCTTGGCGGCGTGACGGGCCGGCTGGTCCGGTGCCGCGTGGGCGAGGTCTGCCGCGACGCCGCAG
>JBGSKI010000351.1:0-4249 GCA_041741315.1 Hyphomonas sp.
CCCGGCTCTCGCATGGTCGGCCGGACCGTCGAGATGCTCGGCTTCCGCCGCCTCACCCGCGCCGTCACCCTCGGCATCCAGCGCCGGAGCCGCATGATCCGCTCCAAGCTTGGCGAGATAAGGCTGGAGTCCGGCGACACGCTGCTGCTCTGCGGACCGGCCGATGCCTTCCTCGAACTGCGCCAGAGCCGCGACCTGATCCTGCTCGAATGGTCCCAATCGGAGATCCCGCTGACCGGCAAGGCCGTTGCCGCGCGGCTCATCTCGCTCGGCCTGATCGTCGCCGCCGCCAGCGGTTTCGTGTCGATCCTGCATGCCTCGGTGCTCGGCGCGGTGGCCATGCTGATGGCCGGTTGCCTCAATTACCGGCAGGCCAGCCGGGCCCTCGACCTGCGAATCTTCCTCGTCATCGGTGCCGCCCTGGCCATGGGTATGGCCCTGGAAAAGACCGGCGCGGCGGTCATGCTCGCCCATGCCGTGGTCAACCTCGCGGCGCCGTATGGCACGCTGGCCGTACTGTCGGCCCTGTTCCTCGCCGTCGCCCTGTTAACCAACCTCCTGTCCAATGCCGCGACGGCAATCCTGTTCTCGCCCATCGCCCTTTCGGCGGCCACCGAACTCGGCGTCAGCGATCCGCTACCCTTCCTCCTTGCCGTGATCTATGGTGCCAATTGCAGTTTCGCGACACCCATCGCCTACCAGACCAACATGCTGGTCATGGGCCCCGGACACTACAGATTTGCCGATTTCGTGAAATTCGGCGGACCGCTCGTTCTGCTGCTTTGGGTCGTGTTTACCATCTTCGCCCCTTGGCGGTTTGATCTGTAAGTGTAATCGTCTGCATCATGAAGTTCACGGACTCGCATATGCTGCCCCCCGGACTGGAGCGGTCGTTACGTTTTTACGTGACGAACCCCAGCCCGTGCCCGTACCTGCCGGGCAAGCGGGAACGCAAGGCATTCACCAATCTTGCCATTTCCGACGCCGATCTGGTCCATAACCAGCTCAGCCAGGCGGGTTTCCGGCGCAGCCAGTCGATCGCCTACCGGCCGGCCTGCTTGCGCTGCAATGCCTGCCGAAGTGTCCGGGTGCCGACGCGCGACTTCCACCTGTCACGCAACGACCGTAAGTCGCTGTCCCGGAATGCCTCGCTGATTCGCCGCACGGTGGAGTCCTCAGCCACCCGCGAACAGTACCGGTTGCTGAAATCCTACGTCAAAAGCCGGCATGATGGCGGCGGCATGTCGGAAATGACTTACCGTGACTATTCCGCGATGGTCGGCGGCAGCCCGGTCAAAAGCCTGATCTTCGAATACCGCGACGGGCCAGAACCAGATGCCCCACTGGTTGCCGTCTCGGTCACCGACGAGCTGCGCGACGGCTTCTCGATGGTCTACACCTTCTTCGATCCCGAACAGGATGCGAAAGGGCTGGGCCACTACATGATTTTGGATCATATCCTGCACGCGCAGGAAAAGGGCCTGCCGCATGTCTACCTGGGCTACTGGGTGAAGGGCAGCCCGAAAATGGATTACAAGCGCCGCTACAAGCCACTCGAAGTGCTCGACGGCGACCGCTGGCGGCCCCTGAGGGACGACGAATAGGCCCGGCAAGCGGGCGGCCGGAGGGGCAAGGGGAAGGAAACGCATGATCGACCGACGCAACCTCCTGGGGGCGGGTGTTCTCGGACTCGCAGGCGCAACTGCGGCCTTCGCCGATCCCAAATCCGCACCCGCCTTCGGTGCCCCTGCGATCAGCCGCAACCGCCGCCGGCTCAACATGGTCACGACCTGGCCAAAGGGCCTGCCCGGTCTCGGCGAGGCAGCCGACCGGACCGCCGCCCGCATCGCCGCCATGTCGGACGGCCTGATCGAGGTGAAAGTCTTCGCGGCAGGCGAACTCGTGCCGGCCTTCGAATCCTTCGACGCCGTCGCCAATGGCTCGGCCGACATTTACCACGGCGCCGATTATTACTGGACCGCCAAGTCGACCGCCTATCCCTTCTTCACCGCCGTGCCGTTCGGCATGACCGCCGAGGAAATCATGGGCTGGATCGATTTCGGCGGCGGCCAGCAATTGTGGGACGAACTCTCGGGCCAGTTCGGCATAAAGTCATTCCAGGGAGCCAATACCGGTCACCAGATGGGCGGATGGTTCCGCAAGGAAATCAACAGTCTCGATGACCTGATCGGCCTCAAGATGCGGATTCCCGGACAGGGCGGCGAAGTGTTGCGCGCGCTTGGCGGCTCGTCCATCGCCCTGCCCGGCGGCGAAATCTACCAGGCTCTGCAGACCGGCGCGATCGACGCCACCGAATGGGTCGGCCCGTGGAACGACTATTCCCTCGGCTTCCACCGCGAGGCGCCTTTCTACTACGGCCCCGGCTTCCACGAACCGGGTGCCAGCCTCGCCGTCGGCATCAACCGCCGCATCTGGGACGGCCTGACGCCCGGCGAGCAGGCAATCATCCAGGCCGCCTGCGAATCCACCAACCACACCTCGCTCGGCGAGTTTACCTACCAGAACTCTATCCACCTCGACCTCCTGGTCCGCGAGCACGGCACAAAGCTGCGCAGCTTCCCGCCGGACGTCGTCAAGGCAATGGCCGAAGCCGCATGGGACGTGCGCGCCGCCTCCGGCAGGGACGGTATCGAGAAGCGCATCTACGAGAGTTTCGAGGCATCGCTGAAACTGATGCGCGGCTGGGCCAATGTGTCCGAAGGGCCGTACTACGCCGCCCGTTCGGCCAACAAGTAACCGGGACGCAGTCGCGATGAGTCCGGACGTTTTCCTCCAGATCGGCGGTATCCTGAAGGGGCTGGGCACCGCGCTACTGGGGCTTTACCTGCTGCCGCTGCTGGCGCTGGTCGTACCGGGTCTCGTCGAAGGCGCGGGAAAGAGGATCGCCAGCGTCATCGACCGGGTGACCGGCTTTGCCTTCGGCGGGGCAATCCTCAGCGCGCTGGCGCTGCTCGTCTTTCAGCTGGTCGTGGTCGTGCTGCGCTACGCCTTTGGCCTGTCCTATACATGGCTCAACGAACTGGTGATCTATGCCTTCGCGGCCATGTTCATGCTCGGCGCAGCGGCCGCCCTGCGCGACGATGCGCATGTCCGGGTCGACATCTTGCGCCCGCGCTTCGGCGAGACCGGCCGTAACTGGATCGAACTGGCCGGCACTTACCTCTTCCTGTTCCCGATCTGCATCCGCATCCTGACCACCGGCGAGCAGGGACTTGCCCGCACATGGTCCCTGTTTGAAGGCTCGCGCGAGAGCGACGGCCTGCCCGCCCTGTTCCTGTTCAAGACCCTCGTGCCGGTGTTTGCCGCGCTGATGCTGATGCAGGGCCTCTCGCTGGCGATGAAGGCCGCCCTGCGCCTGACCGGGCGGATGCCGCCGCCCGAAGCGCCTCCGGCCCTCGGAGGCGCGCATGGAACTTGAGGTCATCCTCGCCGTCGCGATGTTCCTGACGGCCATCGGCGCGCTGCTGGCCGGCTATCCCGTGGCGCTGACGCTGGGCGGCGTGGCCCTTCTGTACGCCCTGATCGGTATCGCCACGGGCGCCTTCCCGGAACCGATCCTCCGTACCCTGCCGAGCCGCATCCAGGGCGGGTCGATCATGCAGAACAGCACGCTTGTCGCGGTGCCCCTGTTCGTGCTGATGGGCGTTGTGCTGGAACGCTCGCGCGTCGCCGAAGACCTGCTGCACATTGCCAGCCGCCTGCTCGGCCGGGTACGCGGCGGGCTCGGCTTTGCGGTTGTCCTCGTCGGGACGCTGCTCGCCGCCTCGACCGGGATTGTCGGTGCGACGGTGATCACAATGACCCTTATCGCCCTGCCGACCATGCTCAAACAGGGCTATGACCCGAAGCTCGCCACCGGCACGATTGCCGCCTCCGGCACGCTCGGCCAGATCATTCCGCCCTCGATCATCCTGATCCTACTGGCGGATGCCGTCTCCAATGCCGCAAGCCAGGCCAGCCTCAAGAGCGGCGGCGCCTCGCTCGTCGTGTCGGTGGGCGACCTGTTTGCCGGGGCGCTGATCCCCGGCCTGCTGCTCGTCGCCACCTATCTCATCTATATCGCGATTGTCGCTTTCCTGCGCCCGGACGCCTGCCCGCCGGTCAAGGTCTCCGGCGACACCGCGCCGCTGACCTTCAAGGAAGTCGCCTATGGCCTCGGCGCGCCGCTGGCCCTGATCTTCGCCGTGCTCGGGGCAATCCTGGGCGGCGTCGCCCCACCGACCGAGGC
>JBGSKI010000352.1:0-7645 GCA_041741315.1 Hyphomonas sp.
CGGCCCCGCGGGCGGCGCCGAGCTTCAGCGCCGCGCGGGGATTGGCGTTGACCAGCGTCTCTTCAATCCCGGCGGCGTCTGGCGAATGGTGGCGGGCGAGTTCGCCGACTGCCTCGAAGATGCCGCCGAGGCGCTCGGACATCGGCAGGTCCGGATCGACCGAGATCACGCCATGCGCGACATGCGCCAGGCGCATGCCGGTCAGCTCGATCACGCCCCAGCCGGTATGGCGCAGGCCGGGGTCGATTCCGAGGACGCGAATCGTGTGTGTCATCCGCGCACTGTATCAGGGCGGCGGGTTAATGGCACCTTGCATTTTCCCGGTTTGTTCACCTGTGCCGGTCTTGTCCGGCCAGGCCCTCTCAGCCGTGCGCGCGGAAGGCGAGGGCGCGCCAGCCGGCGCGGCGGAACGGCATCCACTTGCCTTCCTTCAGGGCGAGGCGGTCGGCAATTGCCAGCATGACCAGCGGATTGACGCCGAGGCCGATATGGCTGGCCGGAACCTCGATATTCTCGGTGTCGGCATGGCCGTGGCGGGCCGACTGGACCGAGCCCTGCCAGGCGACGATGCCGTCTGTGCGGGTGAAGATCGAGGTCGTGGGCACCGGCGGGGCCTCGTGCAGGCGCTGGTAGCGGCCTTCCAGTTCGGGCGTGGTTTCCTTGCCATTGATCGCTTCGAACAGGTGGCGGGCGCTGGAATGGTTGCGGTCGCCGGAAATCGGGCTGCCGAGGGTGATGACCATGCGGACCTTGTCCGGATGGGTCTTGGCGAGTTCGCGGGCAAACACGCCGCCAAGGCTCCAGCCGACGATCGAGACCTTGCGGCCGGACTCGCGGAAGATGCGCTCGACCAGATCGGACATCGCGGCTTCGCGCTGGGCGTCGAAGCGGACATTCTGGCCGAGGCCCCAAGCATGCGACTGATAGCCGAGATCGTCGAGCAGGCTGCGCATCGGGCGGGTCGAGGGGTCGGAGGCCATGAAGCCGGGCAGGACGAGGACGGGGTGCCCGTCGCCCCTCGGCAGGCGGCGCATGGCCTTCGACAGGAGGCCGAAGGCGCCCAGTTCGAACACGGCGCGGCCCTCGGTCAGGGTCCAGAACAGGCTTGGCGGGCGGGCAGTGTCCACGGCGCTCATCTTCGTCTCCTCCTTGCGGCCGGCATGTTTGCCTGGCCGGTGCCGCACTCTGGGCAGCGTGTTTCTGTCCGGCAAGCGCGAATTACGCACCTTTAGCAGTTGCCCGCTTGCGCGGCGCAGCGGCCTTGCGGGGCTTGGCGGGGGCCTTTTGTGCAGCGGACGCTGCAGGAGGCGCGAGGGAGATGCCGGCCGCCCTGGCCATCTGGTCATGCGACTTGCGGATGCAGGCGGCGTAGAATTCCGGGTCCGGCAGGGCATCCCGGCAGGCGGTGAAGCTGATCGTGGCCTGATCCATGTAGGACTGCACGACATGGCCGAGCGCGACGCCGTCGAGCAGGCAGAGCAGGCCCTGCATGTGCACCAGCCTCGCCCCGCAGGAATAGATCGGCACCGGCGGGCCGGGCACATTGGTGACCACGGTGTTGATCATCGGCTTCATCACATTGGCGATGCCGAGGCGGGTGTAGAGCTGTGCGCCGAGGGCCATGAACAGCTGCGGCGAGACCTTGCTCGCCTCGGTCATCTGGCGGGCGCCGATGGCATGGGTCATGGCCTTCGAGCGGCTGGTCTGTTCGTGCACGTAGCGCATGCGCTCGGCCGGGTCCTTGATGTGCGTGCCGAGCGGAGCGATCATCGCGGCGACCTGGTTTCCCATCGCATTCTTCTCGTTCTCGGAGCGGACCGAGATCGGGGCCATTGCGGTAAGGGTTGCGCCCGGCAGCTCTCCCTTGTCAGTGAGGTAGAGGTTCAGCGCGCCGCCGATGATCGACAGCATCACGTCATTGACCTTGGCGCCTTCCGACAGCGACCGCATGGCGGAAATGTCCTTCAGGCGGAAGGTGCAGCCTTCGGTGACGCGGTGGGGCGAGACCTTGACATTGAACCGCGTGCGGGGGGCCTTGATCGCGGCGTCGACGTCGAACTCGCCTTTGACGAGGCCGCGCACGGTCTTGTAGGCGCCGGGCACGGAGCGGGCGGCAACGCCGATCTGGCGCAGCGGATTGATCCATGCCCGCGCATAGCCCTTGGCGAACAGGCCGAGCCGGTTCGGGTCGCGGTCGGGCTTCCAGAGGTCCGGTTTGGCGGGCGGGGCTTCGTCCGGGGTCAGCGTGTGCAGGGCCTGCATCAGGTCGATGCCGGACATGCCGTCGATCGCGGCATGGTGCACCTTGGTGACCATGGCGAAGCTGCCTTTCGGCACGCCGGGCACATTGTCGAGGCCCTCCACGACGGTGAATTCCCAGGGCGGACGGGTCAGGTCGAGCGGGCGGGAGAAGATGCGGGCGGCCTGGATGCAGAGCTGGCGCCAGTCGCCGGGCTTCGGCAGGGCGACGTGGCGGACATGGTATTCGAGGTCGAAATCCGGGTCCTCGACCCAATAGGGATAGTCGATGTTGAGCGGCACGCGGACGAGCTTCTGCCGCATCGTCTTGGACAGCTGCATGCGCGATTTGTAGAAGTCGAGAATGTCCTTGAACCGGACGAAGCCGCCGGGCGCGGTGGACGGATCGTAGATCAGGATCGATCCGATATGCATCGGCGAATTAGGTGTCTCGAGCGAGACGAAAGAGGCGTCCATGCCCTGCAGCTGTTCCATGTTTTCCTCCCCGGCGGGCCGCTCTTGATGGCGGCACCTGCTGTGTGGAAGGGAGAGTGCCCGCTTTCCGGAGGTTTGGCGAGGGGACTCGCCTCAGGCGTTCGCGCAAAAAAGGACCGCGCCCCGGAATGGAACGCGGCCAGGAAGCCAGGGCAGGCTTGAGTCTATTCGCTCATGCGGGGGATCAGGACATTGTCGATCACGTGGATGATGCCATTGGAGGCGTCGATGTCCGCCGATGTAATCGTGGCCTGATTGATCATTACCGTGCCACCGTCCGTGGTCCGGACGGCCAGGTCGAGCCCGTTGAGGCTCGGCGTTGCAACGCCTTCGGCCTCGGCAGGCACGTTCCCGGAGCGGATCTTGCCCGGCACGACATGGTATTGCAGCACGCGGACCAGCCTGTCCTTGTTCTCGGGCTTGAGCAGGTCTTCCAGCGTTCCGGCGGGCAGGGCGGCGAAGGCCTCGTTGGTCGGCGCGAAGAGCGTGAACGGACCGTCGCCTTTCAGCGCATCTTCAAGACCCGCCGCCTGCAAAGCGGCGACAAGGGTGGAAAGGTCAGGGTTGGCGACCGCGACATCGATCACCGTATGCGATTCGACAACAGCCGGAGCGGGATCCGGCTCGGGCGCGGCGACTTCGTCCACCGGCGCGGGATCGACCGGATCGGAAACGGGGGCGGGCGAGCAGGCCGCAGCAATGGCGAGCGCAAGCGCGCCGGCTGCAGGAAGAAGAAGGGCTTTCATGAGCGGAGTCCTCTCGTGGAAACGTCGCTGGCATCAACGCGC
The DNA here is from genome assembly GCA_041741315.1 of Hyphomonas sp. Classification (GTDB taxonomy): domain Bacteria; phylum Pseudomonadota; class Alphaproteobacteria; order Caulobacterales; family Hyphomonadaceae; genus Hyphomonas. The sequence goes on from JBGSKI010000352.1 coordinate 3,522, forward strand.
GATGACGGAAAAGGTTCAGAGGGCGCTGGATCAAAAAAAAGGCGGCGCACCGCTGCAAGGGGGCTCCAGGCAGCGGTGCGCCAGAGCGGACCGGGGGGATTGGCCCGCTCAAGTTCAATGGAAGGGCATGGCCTGCACCGGGAGAGCCGGAGTGCAGGCGCGCTATTCCACACGTCTATTCAGCGGCCGTCACGTTGATCACGTCGCAGTCACCGAAGTCGTTGTCGTCGACCGGCAGTGGCACGGTCAGTGTGAGCAGCGTGCCGGAGGCACAGTCAGAGACGAGATCCCCCGACAGCTGGCGCACCATCATCCGGATCAGGTTGGTTCCGAACCCTGTCCGTGTGACAGGTCCCTCCGGCAGGCCCGAGCCGTTGTCGTGTACGGTGGTGACGACGCTACCGCCCTCCCGCCGCACGGTGACCTCGATCCGGCCGACCGCTTCATCGGGGAATGCGTGACGCACGGCATTGACGATGAATTCGTTGATGACGAGCAGCAGCGATCTCGCAATTGTTGCGGGCACGGCGGCCGGTGCATTCTCGACATCGCAAACTATCTCGGCCCTGCCGTCAGCCAGCACCTGCATGGACTCGCACATCTGGCCCACCAGTTTTCCGAGATCGACGCGGCCGCGATCGCTGCAGCTCTGCAAGGCGTCATGCACAAGGGCGACGGCACCGATCCGCATCTCGACCGCGCCGAGCGCTGCGCGCACCTCGTCATTGTCCGACACTCTCGCTTCTGTACGGATGATGCTGCCGAGGATCTGCAGGCTGTTGCGGATGCGGTGATCGGCTTCGCGAACCTGTGCGGCGTGGGCCAGAACGCGCTCATTGGCATCGTCCAAGAGCACTTTCAGGCGCCTGCTGTCAGAACGCCGCGCGTTCTTGATATCAGCAGGCCGGGAAAAGCGATTGCCGGTCGATATTCCGAATTCGGTACTACCCAAGGAAAAGCGCATGATCTTGCCCCAATCTGCCCAGATATTAACAACCGATGACCGGAAGAGTTTGTACGCCAAGCGACTCATCGGAAATATTTCGGCAGTGGCCGCGGAGAGGCAGGGGAGCGCCGTTCTCTTGCGGCGGACTTATGTTATGAACCGGTGCGGCAGGACGACAGTCTTCGATGACTCGCCGAACAGGCGGCGGTATTCGCCGGAGATGGTCTCGTAGCATTCGCAGGCTGCGTTCTCGAGGCCTTCACGGTCAACGATGGTGATGCGGCCATGCTGGTAGCGAATGATTCCGGCGCGCTGCAGGGTTGATGCGGCAACACTGACCGTCGACCGGCGCACGCCGAGCATGATCGCAATGAGGTCCTGGGTCAGTGACAGTTCTGCGACACCGCTGCGGTCATGCGCGCTGAGCAGCCAGCGGGCGAGGCGCTGGGACAGGTCGTGGTGCGCGTTACAGGCAGCCGTTTGCACGACTTGCGCGTGAAACACGTGCAGGTATTTGAGTATCCGCGTACGGAGGACAGGGCACTTATCCACAAGCGGCAGCAGGAGGGCGGGCGTGATAGTGTAGGCCATGCCGCCCGTCTGGCACATGGTTTCGCAATAGGATGTGGCCGCACCGAGCACAATGTCCGCGCCGGCGACGCCTTCGGAGCCGATCAGACCGACTTCCAGAGGTTGCCCGTCAACCAGCACTGCGAGCGCCGAGATAAATCCGGATTCGACGAAATAGACCCGGTCGATCACTTCACCCGGCCGGTGAAGCGTTGTTCCGAGGTCGAGTCCGATGGTTCGCAGCTCCGGCGCGACAAGCTCAAACTCCTGTGGCGGCAACGCGACCAGCAATTTATTGCGTATGACTGATTGTACGATTTTGGACATGGAATCTCCAGCACGGGGCGGGAGCTCAACGGTCTCTCAGTCGGCCGAACGCCGTTCAGGGGCAGCCAATACTCTCTATAGTAGTGCTTATCAGTCACAATAGCTAGGAAAACCGAACAGCGAGCGACGATCTTCATCTTCGGTCGTGCCGGAATTTCACCGCGCCTGGATGGTCAATGCCCCGGAAAGGATTGTCCTGTGAGGTGGCGGAACGACCGCATTTTCATCAGGAGCCGGACGAATCGCATGGCAGTTTTGCAGGCACTCTCCAAGGTTCCGGCGGTCACGCTGGGCTTCTGGATCATCAAGATCGCGGCGGCGACGCCCGGTTGACCCTGTGGGGCGCGCTGTATTTCCGCACATGGATGTCCCATGCGCTGCTGTTCCGGGCGGCGTTCAGGCTGCAACGGCTCAGGCCAGATACTGACGCATGCCGAGGTCGGACAGGTAAGTGTCGTCGCCACTTGGCGGGTGCCGGGGCACCGGTCGGAGACCGTCGAACACGGTCCTGATTTCGGCGCTGCCATGCGTGGCGTCCGACACGGCGGCGGACTTGCCGAGCCAGTTCACAAGCGTGACCCCGAATTCAGAGTGGAACATATCGCCCTGTGCGGTATCGAGATGGGTCTCGGTTTTCACATCCATCAGGACTGTTCGGACCGCGGCTGCCTGCGTGGCGCGTGTGCGTATGTCTACCCGGACCCAGGGTTCCAGCAGGCGTGGATCGCTCGCGCCCTTCAGCTTGCGAAAGGCAACGCGGGCGGCCATTTCGAAGGCCGGCCCGGACGAGTCGAGGTCGTGGAAAGCGCCATCGACCAGAGTCGCCTTGAAGTCCGTAACCGGATGACCAGCGAGCAGGCCATCCTTGCTGGCCTCCAGGAGGCCGTTCCGGACGTCCGGCACGTAGGCGTCCGGCACGGCGCCAGGAGGGGTCGCGCGGGCGAACACGAAACCAGACCCCGGCCCGAGCGGTTCGAACCTGACCCTGATGCGGGCGAACTGGGGCTTGAAACCCTGTTTCCTGTGCGTGTGGTCGATCTCGGCGGGACAGCTGAGCGTCTCGCGGTAAGCCGCCATCGGCATACCGACAATCAGTCCGCCACCAAGATCCGGAGCGTCGTAGCGCGACAGCCACTCAACAAGGTCTTCATCGGCGAACTGCACCAGGGCTTCCGATCTGCCAGGGCGAGCCACGACACGCACGGACGGGAAAGCCGTCTTGAAATCGATCAGCGCAGCCAGGAACACATCCCGCCTGACATCCGGATGGGCCGTGAGCCCGCATTCGATCGGCAGGTAACCGTCAGGCAAGCCCTTGATGGTGGACATGCCTCAACTCATCCACCTCAACACCCGTGGTTCGATCGGGTTGGCGAAGTCGCGGCCTTCGGTGCGGCTCTCGGTCCATTCGCGCTTCAGGCGCTGGTACCATTTGGCCTGCACGTCGATATCGTCGATCCACAGCATGTTCTTCTGGTGGGCCATGCCGGCATTCTGCAGGTCGACCATGTCGCCGTCCTGGCGCAGGAACTTGCGGCCCGCAGGCTTGGCGATCGGGATGGCAAGATTGAGCAGCGGCGCGCCGGTCCACCAGGTGAACTGGGTGATCCGTGTACGTTTCGGCGCCTCCGGCGTCAGGCAGGTCAGCGTCAGCAGGCGCGCAGTATCGTTCGACACGATCTCCCAGCGATAGCCGGGCAGCTGGAACCGGATCTCGGTCTGCACGTCGCCGCCGAACACCCAGCGATAAAGCTTGGAGTTCGATGACGGCGAATGCCGGTCGATGGCCCAGCCGCGCGGTGTCGGGACGAATTGCTTCTCTTTCAGCTTCAGGCCGGCCGAAGGCGGCCGCCACCACCACTGATTGTGCACGAAGGGTACATGCGCCGGGTCCATCAGGCCGACCGCCGCATCGTCCATGTGCGCATTGAACACGTCATGGATGACAAAGCCGGGCCTGGCAGGCAGGGGGCCGAAATCCGGCGGCGGCACGGCGGGCGGATCGTCCGCGCGCGGATTGTGGCCGATGTAGATATACACCGCGCCGTTCGCCTCATGCACCGGATAGCGGCGCACCCTGACCTTGCCGGGATCGTAGGGCGATCCGTCGACCAGGCTCGGCATCAGCTTGCAGACGCCGTCGCCGGTGCCGAAGCGCCAGCCATGATAGGGGCATTGCAGGGCCCATTCGCCATTGGTCTCGAGCTGCTGGCCGGCCGACAGCGGCACCAGCCGGTGCGGGCAGATGTCGCGCAGCGCGAAGGCCTCGCCCGCCGGCGTG
>JBGSKI010000353.1:0-2430 GCA_041741315.1 Hyphomonas sp.
CTGCGCGCTGGGCGGGGCGCAGCTGGCGCTCGACAAGGCGATTGCCTATGCCAAGGAGCGGATGCAGTTCGGCAAGGCGATTGCCGAATTCCAGTCGATGCAGTTCAAGCTGGCCGACATGGAAACCGAGCTGCAGGCGGCGCGGGTGATGCTGTACGAGGCGGCCGGGCGGCTCGACGGCAAGACGCCGGACGCGACGCGCTGGTGTGCGATGGCGAAGCGGTTCGTGACCGACACGGCGTTCAAGGTGGCGAACGATGCGTTGCAGGTGCATGGCGGCTATGGCTACCTGTCAGACTATGGCGTGGAACGGATCGTCCGTGACCTGAGGGTTCACCAAATCCTCGAAGGCACGAACGAAATCATGCGGGTGATCATTTCACGGGATTTGCTGAAGGGGTGATGGGCGCCGCCGTGCGGGCAACGGGCATTGCCGGGTTCAGCCCGCCTTGCGAATTGTGTCGCCCGCTGACCGAAAGGGTTTGAAAGGCGCGCCGGTTTGCGGCAGCGTGAACCGGTTCGGGAAAGTGGAGCGGGTGATGCGTCTGGGTGCAGTGATTGTCGTCGTGGTTCTGGCCTTGTTTGCGGGGCCGGCTTTCGCGCAGGGCGGCAGGGCGCCGGCGGAGACCTGGGACAAGGCCGTGGATGGCCTGGCGCGGGTCGAGGGGTTCCTGCCGATCTATCCGGATGCCAAGGACGGGCGCGTGCTGGCAGCGTTTCCGGCGCCGGATGGCGAGGGCGTGTCGCTGCGGGCGATCCATTCGGCGGGACTGACGGCGGGGCTCGGCTCCAATCCGATCGGGCTCGACCGGGGCTATTTCAACGAGGGCGCGATCGTGGCGTTCCGGCGCATCGGCAAGAAGCTGGTCGCCGAGAAGGAGAACTGGGCCTACCGGGCGAGCGCCGAGAACCCGCTGGAGCGCAAGGCCGTGCGGCAATCCTTTGCGCAGAGTTTCCTGTGGTCGGGCGACATCATCGCGGAGGGCGCGAATGGCGAATTGCTGGTCGACCTGTCGGGGTTCCTGACGCGCGACGCGCTCGACGTGCGCGGCGTGTTGTCGAACAATCCGGGCGGCGGCAATTTCTCGTTCGCCGAGGACCGGACGATGCCGGACGTGGCGAATGCGCTCGTGTTCCCGGACAATGCGGAATTCGACGCCTACCTGACGCTGGTCAGCGACGATCCGAAGGCGGAGGTTCGTGCGACGGCGGCCGACCCGCATGCCGTCACGATGGTGCAGCACCAGTCGCTGGTGCGCCTGCCGGATGACGGGTTCACGCCGCGCATGTTCGATCCGCGCAGCGGCGGCATCGATGTTCCCTATTATGACTTTTCCGCACCGCTGGACGGTGAGGTGAAGCAGGCTTTCGCGCGGCGGTTCCGGCTGGAGAAGCAGGACCCGGCGGCGGCGAGCAGCCCCGCGAAGAAGCCGCTGGTGTTCTATGTCGACAGCGGCGCGCCGGAAGACGTGCGCAATGCGCTGATCGAGGGCACGTCCTGGTGGGCCGATGCCTTCGTGGCGGCGGGGTTCCCGGATTCGTTCAAGGTGGAAGTTCTGCCGGAGGGCGTGCATCCGCTCGACGTGCGCTACAACGTGATCCAGTGGACGCACCGGCAGACGCGTGGCTGGTCGTATGGCGGCGGCGTGTACGATCCGCGTACGGGCGAAATGCTGAAGGCGAATGTCATCCTCGGCAGCCAGCGCGTGCGGCAGGACCGGATGATCTTCGAAGGGCTGGCGGGCGTGTCGAAAACCGGCACGGGCGCGCCGGACGATCCGGTGGAATTGTCGCTGGCGCGCATCCGGCAACTGGCGGCCCATGAGGTGGGTCACACGCTCGGCTTTGCCCACAATTTTGCGGCCTCGTCGAATGACCGGGCCTCGGTGATGGACTATCCGGCACCGTTCGTGCTCGCGGCGGGCGAGGATCTCGATTTCAGCGGCGCCTATGCGGTGGGGATCGGGGCATGGGACAAGGTGGCGGCGACCTGGCTCTATGCGCAGTATGCAGATGGCGCCGATGCTGTCGCCGGGGGCGGCAAGCTGCTGGAAGCAGCCTATGCCGGCGGCCTGCGTTTTGTCGACGATTCCGAGGGGCGCGACGTGTCGACCGGGCATCCCTATGCGAGCGTCTGGGACAATGGCAGCGACGCGGTGCGCATGCTGGACGAGACGATGCGGGTTCGGAAGATTGCGCTCGGCCGGTTCGGGCTTGGCAATATTCAAACGGGCGTGCCGGTGTCGAAACTGCGCGAGGTGATCGTGCCGCTGTACCTCTATCACCGCTACCAGGTGGATGCAGCGGCGAAATCGGTTGGCGGGTTCGAGTTCTATTATTCGCTGAACGGGGATGGCGGCGAACGCGGCGTGCCGGTGCCGCCCGACCGGCAGAGGGCCGCCCTGGCAGCGCTGGTGGCGACTCTGGACC
>JBGSKI010000354.1:0-5642 GCA_041741315.1 Hyphomonas sp.
CCACTTCCCTGACCCGCGCCTGCGAGCCGATATTGCCGGGATTGATGCGCAGGCAGGCAGCGCCCGCGTCGGCGGCCTCGATGCCGCGCTTGTAGTGGAAATGGATGTCGGCAACGATCGGTACCGGGCTCGCCTTGCAGATCGCGTGCATCGCGGCGGTCGATTCCTCGGTCGGGCAGGACACACGCACGATGTCGACGCCAGCGTCGGCGGCGCGCTGGATCTGGGCAATCGTCGCGGCCGCGTCCTCGGTCGGCGTATTGGTCATGGTCTGCACGGCAATCGGCGCATCGCCGCCAATCAGGACATTGCCGACACGGATCTGCCGCGACTTGCGCCGGTCTATGTTGCGCCAGGGACGGATCGGATTGTGGCTCATGTCATGCCTTCCGGGCTTCTGCCGCCTTACATGGCCCGCCTTTGTGCGTCCGGCAATGCGTCAGGCGCGCTCAGCGCGTGGCCTTGCTGCCACCATTTGCAGCCACGGCCGGTGCCGAAAGCTCGGCGGCACGGACGAGTTGCTCGTCGACGCTGACCGAAAACACCTGGCCGCCATCCGGGCCAAGCGGGCCGACCACGATGTCGCCGACGCGCCATTCGAACGCACCGCCATCGCGGGCCGACACGGTCCAGCCGGCATTCAGGCGCGGGAAATAGGTTTCGCCGACCGCCATGACGCGGCTGCGGAAAATCGTGCCGTCGGCGCCGCGCACTTCCAGCCAGCCCTGCTTGACGGCGGCGAGTTCCAGCGGGAGGCCTTCCGGAACCGGATGCGTAGCGGCAGTGTCAGAGAACAGGCTGTCATGCGCCCCATTGGTCGCCACGACCATCGGGGACGATTCGATCTCGGACGCCGGCTGCATCAGGTGGGCGACGCCCAGCGCCCCTGCCCCCAGCATCACCAGGAAGGCCGCAGACGCTGCCATCAGGGGCAGTCGCGATTTTTCCGGGCCGATGCCGCCGATCTTGGGCACCGGCGCGGCGGCCTTAACATCGTCCACGGCGCCGCATTCGCGGGTGTAGATCGACACGACTTCCTTCTCGGGCAGGCCGAGGAAACGGGCATAGTTGCCGACGATGGCGGTCAGGTATCCGCCCTTCGGCAGCTCCCCGACTTCCATGCGCTCGATCCACAACAGGTATTCCTTGCGCAAGCGGGTGTGGCGGGCGACGTCTTCCAACTCGAAGCCGCGCGCTTCGCGAACCCGGCGCAGGACCTGGCCCATGCGGAGCGCTTCGCCTTCGAAGGTCCGCTCGTCGAAAATCTTCTTGACCAGCGCGTCGACAGGTGTGCCTTGCGGGGCCTCCGCAGGCTTTCTGTTGGTGATGATACCGTCGTCTTGTGTCATCTTCATCCAGTCCGGCGTTTGCCTGTGCCGATTTCCCCGTGCCCGCGCAAGATTTGGTCCGCACACGAGGTTAACCCGCAGCGCAAATTGATCAACCTTCGGACAATTCCACGCCATGTTCAGCCGCAAGGGCTAACAACTGGTTACGGAACGCACCGTTCGGTTTATCGAGCGCCGCCATAAAATCGGCCCTAAACGCGTTCATATCAAGGCTTCGTATCATCCTTTTGACAGGACCGATGGCGCCTGCCGACATTGAGAGATTGGTGAAGCCGAGCGACACGAAGCAAAGGGCCGAAAGCGGGGCGGCGGTCGCCTCTCCGCACACCGACAACCGGATGCCATGCCTTGCACTGGTCTCCGCCACCTGCTTGAGGAATCTGAGGGCGCTCGGGAAAACAAGGTCATAGCGATCCGAGACCGCCGGCGTCATGCGGTCTGCCGCATAGAAGAACTGCATCAGGTCATTGGTGCCGACCGACAGGAACTCGACGGCGCCAGCCAGTTCCGGCAGGCTGTAGGCTAGGGCCGGTGTCTCCAGCATGACCCCGACTTCGATCCGTGACGGCCGCTTGCCGGTCGCTTCTTCCGACCAGTCGACTTCCTTCATCAGCAGGTCGCGCGCGTCGAAGAATTCTGACGGAATTGTAACCATCGGAAACATCACGGTCAGGGGTCCGGTACCAGCTGCACGGACCAGTGCCCGGAGCTGCCGGCGGAACAGGCCCTTGTAGTCGAGCGCAAACCGGATCGACCGCCAGCCGAGCGCCGGGTTCTCTTCCCGCCGCATGTTCAGGGCCGGCAACACCTTGTCGCCCCCGAGATCGAGCGTGCGGAAGATGACAGGCTTGCCATGCGCCTTGTCGAGCACGCGCTTGTAGAGTTCGATCTGGTCCTCAAGCCGGGGCAGGTTTTCGGACACGAGGAACTGGAATTCGGTCCGGAACAGGCCGACGCCATCGGCCCCTGCCGGTTCCAGCATGTCGAGATCGAGATCGAGGCCGGCATTCAGCATCAGCTTGATCGTGTGCCCGTCCCTGGTGCGCGCCGGCAGGTCACGCAGCGACGCATACACTGCCTGCCGCTCGGAGCGCAGGGCAACGCGCCCCTTGTAGGCGTCATACAGGTTGTTGTCGGGCCGTACGTGCAGCACGCCCTCTTCCGCATCGACGATCAGCCAGTCGCCCTGATCGATCCGGGTGGTCAGGCCGGCAATCCCGCCGAGAGTCGGAATGCCGAGGGCCCGGGCGACGATGGCTGCATGCGACGAGGCGGCCGCCTCCTCCATCAGGATCGCACGCAGGCCGGTATTGGCATATTCCAGCAATTCCGCCGGGCCGAGCCGGCGGGCAACCAGAACGGAGCGTTCCTCATTGATCTGCGGCTTGCCTTCGTCTCCCCCGAGGATGCGCAGGAGCCGGTTGTCGAGGTCTTCGAGATCGTGCAGGCGCTCGCGCAGGTAGGGGTCGCGGGCATTCTGCATGCGGGCACGGTGTTCGCGCCGGGCCCGGTCGACCGAAGCCTCGGCGGACAGGCCGGACCGGACGCCTTCCTGCATCTTCTCGGCCCAGGACGGGTCGTGCGCCAGCAGGCGGTAGGTCTCCATCACGTCGCGGGGGTCTTCGCCGAGCGCCGCCCCGTCGATCGCCATCATCTGGTCGATAGAGGCCTTCAGCTCCCGCAGCGCAGCGGTCAGGCGCCTCGCTTCGATCTCCTGGTCGGCCGCGAAGAACTTGGCCGCCGGAACGACCGGGTCGTGCAGCACGGCGCGGCCATAGCCGAGCCCTTCGCAGAACACCCTGCCCTTCAGGCTGACGGCGTTGCGTTCGCGCTTCTGGACGTCGCCGTTCTCGAGATGGTCCGGATCGATCCGGTCGATGATCTCGGCCAGCACCATCGCGATGGTCTGCAGCGTGTCGATCTCGTCGTCGCCATAGGCCCGTTCGGTCCGGTTCTGGACGGTCAGGACGCCGATAACCCGGCCGCCGCGCAGGATCGGCACGCCCATGAACGCATGGAACGGGTCCTCCCCGGTTTCCGGGCGGTAGGAGAAAGACGGGTGGCGGGGCGCATCCTGGATCGCCATTGGCTCGGCCCGGCGGGCCACGAGGCCGACAAGGCCCTCATTCGCGTTGAGGCGGGTGCTGCCGACGGCTTCGGGCTTCAGGCCCTCCGTGGCAATCAGCAGCAGCGCCCCGCCGCGCGTGCGCAAATAGATCGAACAGACGTCCGCCACCATGGTCGACGCGATCAGCTGGACCACGTTGTCCAGACGGGAACGGGTTTCGCCGTCTTCCGCCATCATCTGGCGGAGGCGGTTCATCAGCAGGCGTGTGGCTGGCAAGTTGTAGGCCATGGATGACCCGACTGTCGCAGCCGCCCTTATTCCGCGTCAAGGCCGAAGGCTGTGTGCAGCGCGCGCACAGCCAATTCGGTATAAGGCGCGCCAATCAGGACCGAGATTTTGATCTCGGAGGTCGAAATCACGTCAATGTTGATGTTTTTGTCCGACAGCGCGCGGAACATGGTCTCGGCGACGCCGGTATGGCTCTTCATGCCGACCCCGATGATCGACACTTTGGACACGTCGCGGGTGACATCCATGGATTCAAAGCCGATTTCCGCCTGCAGCTTCTCCAGCGTTTCACGGGCGAACGGGCTGTCCCGGTCGGTGCAGGTGAACACCATGTTGGCCCGGTCGGGCCCGCGGGCATGCGCCTGGACGATCATGTCGACATTGATTCCGGCCTTCGCGAGGGCCGAAAAGATGCGCGCCGACACGCCGGGCTTGTCCGGCATGCCATAGAGAGTGACTTTCGCCTCGTCGCGCGAATAGGCGACGCCGCTGACAACCTGCTTTTCCACGATTTCTTCCTCTGCGCAGACTAGGGTTCCGGGGCTTTCCTCGCCGGGCTTCACGAAGCTCGACAGGACACGCACCGGCACATTGTGATTCATGGCGAGCTCGACAGACCGGGTCTGGAGCACCTTGGCGCCCAGCGACGCCATTTCGAGCATTTCCTCGAACGATATCTTGTCGATCCGGCGGGCTTTCGGAACCATGCGCGGATCGGTCGTGTAGACGCCGTCGACATCGGTATAGATGTCGCAGACGCGGGCCCCCAGCGCGGCGGCCACGGCGACAGCGCTGGTGTCCGATCCGCCCCGGCCGAGCGTGGTGACCCGGTCGTCATCGGTGACGCCCTGGAAACCGGCAATGACGGCGATTTCGCCCCGGTCGATCGAATCCGGCAGGGTGGAGTCGTCGAACCCCATGATGCGGGCGCGGCCATGGCTGTTATTGGTCTTCAGGCGCAGCTGCCAGCCGAGCCAGGAGCGGGCCTTGAGGCCCCGCCGGCGCAGGGCCAGCGCGAGGAGGCCCGCCGTGACCTGCTCGCCGGACGCGACGACGACATCGTATTCATCGTCGTACAACTCGCGCGCGAGGTCTTTTCCGGCAGCACCTTCGGCAAATGCCACGAGCTTGTTGGTTTCGCCGGACATCGCGGACACGACCACGGCGAGCTTCTCGCCCCGTTCGGCACGGGCCTTGACGATTTCGGCGACGTTCGCGATGCGGTCGAGATCCCCGACAGAAGTGCCACCAAACTTGAGTACCGTGCGCGCCATTTCGCCCTATATCCTGTCAGAAAGGGATATGTCCCTCTATATGCGCCCTCATAGGGGCAGTTCCGGCCCGGATCAAACAGGTTTGCTAAACGATGACGAGAACAATCGACGCATCCCGGGAGACACCGCGCACCCCCAGCATCGACCTGGCCGAGGTTGCAAAGTTTTCCGCCATGGCCGCCGACTGGTGGGACCCGAAGGGCAAGTTCAAGCCGTTGCACCGGTTCAATCCGGTCCGGCTCGGGTTCATCCGCGAAACCGCCGAGCGGCATTTCGGCCTGGCCCCTGGCCTGCGCCGTCCGCTGGAGGGCCTGCGCCTGCTCGATATCGGGTGCGGCGGGGGCCTTGTCTGCGAGCCGATGGCCCGGCTTGGCGCGTCGGTCACCGGCGTCGATGCCTCGGACGCCAATATCAAGACCGCGCTGACCCATGCCGGTGAGCAGGATCTCGCCATCGACTATCGCGCCGGCACTGCCGAGGGCCTGATCGAAGCGGGCGAAGCGCCGTTCGACATCGTCCTGAACCTTGAAGTGGTCGAGCATGTCGCCGACCCGCACCATTTCCTGAAGGACACGGCGAGCCTCGTCCGGCCCGGCGGCCTGATGATTGTCGCGACGCTGAACCGCACGGCGAAGGCGCTCGCAACGGCGGTGGTCGGCGCCG
>JBGSKI010000355.1:0-8737 GCA_041741315.1 Hyphomonas sp.
GGTCTCGCCGGGACGGGGCAGGTCGCGGCCGGTGGCGACGATGTCGAGATTGACGGAGCCGATAACGGTGATCATGCCGCCTCCAGAAGGGTTTCGATCAGGGCAAAGAAGCCGCCGGCATCGGCGCTCGTCACCCATTCATGCGGGCCGGCTTCGAAGGGCGATAGCCGCGTCTGGCCGAAGGCTGCGCCGGGTTCGGTGACCACGCTGACGCGGGTCTGGCGGGACGTGAACAGGTGCGGGGCTAGCAGCCAGGCAATCGTCGAAGGGTCATGCATCGGCGACCGGCGGCCTTCCTTCCAGCGCGCTTCCAGTGCGTTTCCAGCCTCCAGCAGTTGCGTCATGATCCGCGCGCGGGGCGAGGTCAGCCGCCGCAGCGACTCCATGCGGGGCTCCTCGGCGCGCACCGTATGGGTCACGTCGAGGCTGAGCAGTGTTGCGGGAATGCCGGTTTCCAGCACGATGGCAGCAGCATGCGGGTCGGCGAAGATGTTGAATTCGGAGAAGCGGGTGATGTTGCCGCCCTCGGTGTCGGCCCCGCCCATGATGACCATCCGGCCGATGCCGCGGGCAATCGACGGGTCCATGACCAGCGCGGCGGCGATATTGGTCATCGGTCCGGTGATGACCAGCGTATACTCGCCGTCTGCAGCCGCTTTCAGCGTGTCGACAAGGAAGAAAACGGCGTGTTCGGGCCGCAGCGGCGCATCCGGTTCGAACGGGTCGAGCCCGGCAATACCGCTTTCGCCATGGAAATCCTCGGCCGTGACCGGCGCGCGCAGGATCGGGCGCGGACATCCGGCGAACACCGGCACATCGCCCCGGCCCATCAGCTGGCACATCATGCGCGCATTGCGGCTCGTCAGGTACAGCGGCACATTGCCGGCGACGGTGGTGATCGCCCGAACGTCGAGCGCCGGGCTCGCGAAGGCCATCATCAGCATGACGGCATCGTCGACGCCGGGATCGCAATCGATGATCAGGGGACGCCGGCGGCGCGTCATGCCCGGCCTGCGGCGAGTTCCGCGATAGCGTCGAGGAAGGGCTTGTCGAGCGGCGGGCTCTGCATCGGCGTGCCAAGCGCCTCAAGCGCCATGTCGGCGGTCACCCGTTCCTTGCCGCGGCCGACCAGCCGGGCGATCATCCGGCTGGTTGCGATGGTCTTGCCGCCGGAAATGAAGGTGTGCCGGAAGCACATATAGGTGTCCTGCCAGCCGACCATCTGGGTCTGCAGCTCGAATTTCTGCGGGAAGCGCATGCTGCGGAAATACAGCAGCGACTCGTACTGGATGACCGGGATCCAGCCGCGCTTGCGGAAAACTTTCAGGGTTCCTGTCCGGCCCATGAAATTCATGATGCCAAGGTCGGTGAAGGAAGCATAGCGCGAATTGGTCATGTGCCCGAGCGGGTCATGGTCGCCGATCCAGACAGCCGACCGGATGGTGTGCATGTCCAGCAGGCCGGTCCGCGCCTTCGAGAAGAAGGCCGGCAGGAATATCCGAAGGAACCGGAAAAACAGGTTCATGAAACGTCTCCTCCCCCTGTGCCAGCCGGGCCGCCATCTCTGCAGGCCGCCGATCCGGCCGCAACTCCAGCACCCCTGATATTGAGGATGGGTTAGCGAAACAAAAAAGGCCGGCTCCGAAGAGCCGGCCAAGGGCATCTTTCAAGACGGGGGAACGCGCCTTAGCGTTCCGTTAACCCTACGCGCGGCGTGCCGGCGGGTTCCGGACAAATTCCCGGAATGGCACAAAAAAGAGGGGCCAGCTCGTTCTGAGCCAGCCCCATTGATCAGGTAAGATGGAGAAGTACCCGAAAAGGTCTTCACCGTACCTATGCGCAAGGCGCCGGAACCGTTCCATTCCGGGCGGTTCGGGAAGGTTAATCAGCAGGGCGGCCCGGTTAAGATGTTGCCGCGGCCGCTGGCCGGCGTCCGTACAGGATCAGCAGGGCGACCAGGGCAATCGAGGTGCCCTGGCTGGAGAAAAGTTCCAGCATCAGGGCGAAGAACCAGGAGGGCAGGCGGGTGCGCGACTGCGCTTCGGTCAGGATGTTTCCCGTGCCGAGGCCCAGCAGCTCGGCATTTGCCGCCTCGATCTTGCCCTGCAACTCGTCGCGGCGGCGGGCGAGGCCGAGTTCGTTCTGCGCGTCCCGGTAGGGTTTCTGCTCGGTCCGGCCGACCCGTTCGACTTCCGCCAGGTAGGATTCCAGCCCCTCGACGGAGCGCGTCTCGGGTGGGATGCCTTCAAGCTGGCGGCGCCAGTCGGCGATCTGGGTTTCGAGGATGCCGCGATTGGTGTCGGCCCGGCTGATTTCGGCGGCGGCCTGCTGGTTGTTGGCCGAGATGTAGGATTCGGTGCCGACAATCGAGGTGCCCATGCCGGCGAGCGCGAACAGCAGGGCGCGCCAGCCCTCCTTCATGCGATGATTGGCCGTGTGCCAGTAGAAGAAGGTGAAGCCGCCGAACGAGATGATCGCCGCGATCACCCCGGTCCAGCCCCAGACCCGGGCCTGCAGGGCATCGGCGACGGAGCCGGAGAACGCCTGGAAATTGGCATAGCCTGACAGGGCCGCCGCCCCGAGCCCGGCAACCAGGAAGACCAGCGCCAGCAGGGTGACGATGAACTTCTCGCCGTTGAACGGCTTCTTTTCCTTCGGCTTGGGCGGCGGGAAGCGGACGTCCATCCGGTCGGCCTCGCGGAGATGCTTGACCTTCGGCTCGCGGGCAGGGGCGAGATTGCGCTCGACCCTGACCAGCGCCGTGCGCGAGGGCACATCGATCACGTCGTCCGGCACGTCATTGGATTCCGCAACGCCGAGATACTCGGACTCTAGCGGCGGCGCGGCGGGGGCATGATCCCGGCGTTCCTGCTTCAGCTTGATCAGGTCGGTGAAGCTGCCCCGCTCGCCGCAGGTCGTGCACTGGAAGGTCCGCTCGAGGGCATCGAGGACCAGCGAGTTTTCCCGCGAGGCCTCGCATTCGTCGGTCAGATCGCAGGGGGCGCGGATGTCCGACTGGTCCTGGCTCGCCTCGAAGTCGATGCCGAGTTTTTCCAGTTCGCGGTTTTCCTGCTGCTGCCGCTCATCCGACATCGATAGAAGACCCCGTTTGCGGCAGGCGCTCACCGCCCCGTCAGCCCGCGATACTTACCTCAGGCTGCAGCCGTCCGTCACCCCCGTTGCGGCAGGATCACGGCAGGATCATAAACGCAGGCTGCGCGCACTCTGCCGCTTTACCGGGAGGATTCCCCCTTTAATGATGTGTTAACGCGCCGCGCTGGAGAATCCGCGCGAGTGCTCGCCCGGCCAGCGGCGAACCATTTGGGAGAAGACCATGACATTGCCGCGTTCGCTTGCGATTCCGAAAAACTGGAAGACGTTCAACCCGGCAAGTTTCTTCTCGGCCTTCGGATATCCCGCCCTCGGAATCATCCTGTTCGTGACCATGGTCCTGCTCGGCATCTTCCTCAGCGAGCTGACGCTGCGCTGGTGGTATTTCGCCATCGCCTTCGGCGTCATCGCCTTCACCATCTTCTGGTGCAATGCCGGCATCGGCCCGCTGCACCGCATCCTGCAGCACCGGGCGGGCGAACTCGCCGTGCCGGCGCAGGTCCTGACCATGGTCAACCTGATGATCGCCATGCAGGGCAATGTGAAGGATTGGGTGAACTATCACTCGCAGCACCACCGCTTCGCCGACCGGCCAGGCGACCCGCACAATCCGTTCGAATCCAAGCGCTGGGCCTGGGTCGGCTGGATCATTTTCCGCGACAAGAAGGACATGGACCGCCCGCTGGCGCTCTGGCTGAAGGGCCAGCCGGTGATCGTCTGGATGGACCGGTTCTACAATGAGCTCAGCCTGATCGTGCACCTTGTCATCCCGGCCTTCATCTATGGCATCGTCTGGGCCTCCGGCGGATCGCTCGTGCTGACGGCGCTGCTGCATGCAAGCTTCGTGATCGGCCGCGCCATCCAGTTCCACGCCACGGTCTATGGCATCAATGTGCTCGGCCACCTCAAGACGCCGGTCTGGGCGGATCACCTGATCGGTCTTCTGACAGGTGGGGAAGCCTTCCACGACCATCACCATGACGAGCCGTCCAGCGCGCTGCACCGTCCGCGCCGCGGCATCTGGAACCGGATCGTCGATTATAACGGGTCGATGCTGTTGCTGATGGAGAAGATCGGCTGGGTGCGGAACCTGCAGATCGCGCCGCGCTTCGCCTGATCCGTATCCGGAAGGGTGGAATTAGTTGGGCCCCCGATGGGGCCGCCTCTTGTTCACGGAAAGTTGATCCCTATCTCTTCGTCCGGGCCGGGGGGCCAGCATCGGAGAGACCCGCATGGCCCAACCCCAAGTTCATTCCTATATCCTGCTCGACCGCACCGGTTCGATGTCCGGCATCTGGACCGAAGCCCTGAGCTCGGTGAACGCCTATGCCTCCGATATAGCTTCCAAGACCGGCGACATTGTTCCGGCACTGACCTTGGCCGTGTTCGACGCGCAGGACGGCCTGCAATTCGATGTGCTGCGCCGCTCGGTCGCCGCCAAGGACTGGCAACCGGTCACCGACAAGGAAGCCAGCCCGCGCGGCATGACACCCCTGTTCGACGCGATTGCCCGTATCATTGCGCTTGCCGAAGCGGACGCACCGGAGAAAGCCGTGTTCGTCATCATGACCGATGGCGAGGAAAACTCCTCCCGCGAAGTGACCAAGGCTGGCGTCAAGGCAGCCATCGAACGGGCAGAGAAGCGCGGCTGGGAAGTCGTCTTCCTCGGCGCGGAGTTTGCCAATTTCTCGGATGCCGACTCGGTCGGGATTTCGGCATCGAAGTCGATGTCGATGGGCGCCGGGCGGATGACCGACTCGATGGCGCGCCTCTCCCGCAAGGCGCAGGCCTATTACCAGAACGCCGAGGCACCGATGGCGTTCGACGAAGCCGACCGCGCCGCTTCGGGCGAGGCCGACGTCCAGAAGCGCAAGGGTGGCGGCCTGTTCAAGCCGAAAAAGTAGGTCAAACTGAACAGCCGTTCACTCACTCGGCCCGCCGTAACCTCCGGCGGGCCGAATTCCTTTCTAACAGCAACCTTCGGCCACAGACGCGCCCCAATCGGCGCTCAGTTTCCTCCCATCGGACCCGCTCGGGGTCGCGACCGGGCCAGGCACTGGCCCCTCAAACGGGAAGGGACGCCCCATGAAGACCTTGCTTGCAACCCTCGCACTCGGAACTGCCGCCATTGCCCTGACGGGCACCGCCGCCGCCAAGCCGGCGCCGGCCGATCCGGGTGCTGTACATTCCTATATTCTTCTCGACCGCACCGGCTCGATGTCCGGCATCTGGGAAGAGGCCCTCGGTTCGGTGAACGCCTATGCCGCCAGTGTCGGCGAGGCCGATGAGGGCGAGATCGACGGCGCCGATATCGACACGACCGTCACGCTCGCCGTGTTCGACTATCAGGAAAGCCTGCAATTCGATGTCCTGCGCAAGGACGTGAAGGCCGAGAACTGGACCGATGTCACCAATGACGAGGCCAATCCGCGCGGCATGACTCCGCTGTTCGACGCGATTGGCCGGATGGTCAATCTCGCCGAGGCCGACAAGCCGGAGAAGGCCGTGCTCGTCATCATGACCGACGGTCAGGAAAACTCCTCGCAGGAACTGACCAGGGACGGTGCCAAAGCGGCGCTCGACCGGGCCCGCGCCAAGGGCTGGGAAGTCGTGTTCCTCGGGGCCGAGTTCGCCAAGTTCGACGACGCCGAGTCTGTCGGCATGGACGCCTCCAAGACCATGGCCGTCGGCCAGGGACGGATGCAGGATTCGATGTCGGCACTGGCCAAGAAATCCCGCGCCTATGGCAAGGGCGAAGAAGCTGAAATCATCTTCGACGACACCGACCGCTCGACGGCCGGCGAAGAAGACGTGAAACAGCGCAAAGGCCAATAGGAACCTCCCCGGGCCGCTCCATCGGGGTCTCCCTGTTCCCCGCCCGCCCGGAAAGGTAGCCCGCTCCCCCCGTTGGAGCGGGCTATTTCCGTGGGCGGCGCGCGCCGGTGCCACATCCCCCGGCGTCACAGATTGCCTTGCGCCTTCCGACCCGCTTGAAGACGCTGGGTACTGGCAGGGCAGGGAAGCTGCATGAAATATTACGAAGACATGGTTGTCGGCACGGTCACGCGCTCGTCGCGGACCTACAAGGTGACGCGCGAGGAAGTCATTGCGTTCGCGACGCAGTACGATCCCCAACCCTTCCACCTCGATGACGAGGCCGCAGCCGCCACGCATTTCGGCCGGCTGTCGGCGTCGGGCTGGCATACCGGCGCGATGGTGATGCGCCTGATGGTCGACACCTGGAAGGATGCCGAACCGACCGCCGGTCTCGGCTCGCCCGGCATAGACGAGCTGCGCTGGGTGAAGCCGGTGTTTCCCGGCGATGAATTGCGGGTCGAAATGGAACTTGTCTCCAAGCGCCGCATGAAATCCCGCCCCGACATGGGCATCACCAAGTCGAAGCAGACCGTGTTCAACCAGGACGGCGAGATCGTCATGACGATGATTTCGAATGGCCTGCTTCGGGTCCGCCAGCCTGAGGTGAACGAGGAGTAGGGCGCGTTGCCGGCCTTGCAACGGAGCATTGTTTCTCTATCGTTTGTCCGCCGGGAGGGAGACCGAATGAGCAGGAAACTGGAAGGCGGATGCACGTGCGGAAAAGTCCGCTACCGGCTGGAAACCGAGCCGATGATCACGCATTGCTGCCACTGCACCTGGTGCCAGCGCGAGACCGGTTCGGCGTTCGTCATCAATGCCTTGATCGAGATGGGCGAGGTCACTCTGACGGGCGAGGCGCCGGTCATCGTCGATACGCCGAGCCTCAGCGGAAAGGGCCAGCTGATTGCCCGCTGTCCGCACTGCCATGTCGCGGTGTGGAGTCACTATCCGTCCGTGCGGGAACTGGCGGCGTTCGTGCGGGCCGGAACGCTCGATGACAAGGCCGCCATCGCGCCGGATGTTCACATCTTCACCGGATCGAAGGTTCCGTGGCTGACCCTTGAGGACGGAAAACCGGCCTTTGAGGAATTCTACCCGGACCCCGCCGCTGTCTGGTCCGCGCCGGCGCGGGAGCGTTGGGCGGCGTTGCTGGCCTTGCGAAGCGCGTGACCTGAGCGTGCGTCCGGCGTAGGGTTTAAGGCCAAGGACGGGGGCAGAGGATGCCGAGACGCAAGCCGACAAGCTTCCTGCCGCGCGGATCGTGGCGCGCGATTCTGGCCTATGGGGCCTTGCTGGCCGGCGGCGCGGCGCTGTTGCAGTGGCTGGAATACCGGCGGTTCATGCGGATCCATTCGGACGAGGCCCAGTATGCGCTGGTCGCCGCGCTTTTCCTGGCGCTTGGTGTCTGGGCCGGCATGCAGCTCATGCCCGGACGCGGGAAAGGCCAGGACAAAGACGGCAATCCGGCCGCGCAGGCGAGCCTCGGGATCAGTTCGCGCGAGCATGAGGTTCTCATCCTGCTCGCCAAGGGCCTGTCCAACAAGGAGATCGCGGGATCGCTCGGCGTGTCGCCCAACACGGTGAAGACGCATGTTGCGCGGCTGCTGGAAAAGCTCGGCGCCCGCCGGCGGACGGAGGCCATTCTCAAGGCGCGCGAACTTGGTCTGGTGACGTGACTCTCCGGAGAAAACGGGTGATTTCGCGTAAATCACCCTTTCGGGCGATTGTCCCGGCCGTCTTTTGCGGCCTGATCCAGGGGCAATATCAGCACAAGAGGAGACACACATGCTGAAGCGGATCATCTGGGGCGGCCTTGGCAGCGGTGCCATTATCGGGGCCTTCCTGCTCGTGGTGACGTGGATGTTCAGGGACGTGCCGTTCGCCGAGAACAATTGGGGCATGTTGCTGGGCTATGCGTCCATGCTGCTCGGCCTGAGCCTGGTTTTCATTGCGATCAAGCGCCAGCGCGACATGGACAATGGCGGGGTGATCCGGTTCCTGCCGGCCTTCGGCATGGGCCTCGCCATCACGCTGGTTGCCAGCGTCGTCTATGCCCTCGCCTGGGAAGTCACGCTCGCGGTCACCGGCCTCGATTTTGCCGGGGAATACGGCAAGGCGGTGGTCGACATGGCCCGGGCGAAAGGCGTCTCCGGGGAGGAACTCGCCGCCGTCGAGGAAAAGGCGCGGCACTTCATGGAGCAGTACAATAATCCGGCATTCCGGATTCCGATGACCTGCATGGAACTGCTGCCGGTCGGGGCGCTGGTCTCGCTGATCTCTGCGGCGCTGTTGCGGAATAGCCGGTTCCTGGCGGCTCGGTAGGAGGGCTTTATGGGGGATGCAGATCTTTGGGCGAGTCTGCTTCCCCCACCTCTTGCTCGGCGGATCGCGATGCGATCCGTTTCCCCCACCTAACCTCCCCCTAAAGGGGGAGGAACGAACTTTCTTGAGGCGTCGAACTTTCGAGTTTGCATGATCGCCGCCCCAAGCAAGGGATTCCTCCCCCTTTAGGGGGAGGTTAGGTGGGGGAACGGCCCAGCACGAGCAGCCGGGCCTGCTCTCGCAGCCCGGCACTTCGATCCCGATCGAGAGCCCTCAGCCCGACCCTTCCCACGTCTTCAGGTGCCCGTTGATCAGTTGTGGCAGCAGGCTGGCGACGAGGCCGAGTTCGTGCCCGAGGCGGAAACTGGCAATGGCCGGGCCGCAGATCGGGCGCGGTTCGCCCCGGGCCCGCCAGCGCTGCAGGGCG
>JBGSKI010000356.1:0-3068 GCA_041741315.1 Hyphomonas sp.
TTCCGGCAGGTCGAGTTCGACATTCTCTATGGCGAGGGCATTTCCAAGTCCGGCGAGCTGGTCGATCTCGGCGTGAAGGCCAATGTGGTCGAGAAATCGGGTTCATGGTACTCTTATAATGGCGAACGGATCGGTCAGGGCCGCGAGAAGGCCCGCCAGTTCCTGAAGGACAATCCGGCGATTGCCGACGAGATCGAGGACGCGATCCGCCGCAATGCCGGCCTGCTCGCCGAGGAATTGCTGTCGGCCGGCATGGAGTCCGAGGGTTCCGAGGGTGAAGACGACATCCCTGATGCTGCGGAGGGCTGAGCAGACCTGACCGGCCTTCTCCTGTCGCGCAGTCCCTGACGGACGGCGTTTCCTCCGGGCCGGTCCTGCACTCTCTTCCGGCAAACTGGCCCCTTTGTGGCGTGTCACGCTTGGCGCGCCGCAAAGGGGCCTTTATATCGCGCGGTGGAACCCGGCGCCGGAAACGACCGTCCGGGGTGATTCTTTTTGGCGAGGACCCAATGCCCCAGATGCCTGTGACTGGCGTGAACGACATCCGCGAAGCTTTCCTGTCGTATTTCGAGAAGCAGGGGCATGTGCGCCGGGCGTCCGCGCCGCTGGTGCCGCAGAACGACCCGACCCTGCTGTTCGTCAATGCCGGCATGGTGCCGTTCAAGAACATCTTCACCGGCACCGAGACCCCGTTCTCGCCCCGCGCCGCCTCGTCGCAGAAATGCGTGCGGGCCGGCGGCAAGCACAATGACCTCGACAATGTCGGCTACACGGCGCGCCACCACACGTTCTTCGAGATGCTCGGAAACTTCTCGTTCGGCGACTATTTCAAGGAAGACGCGGTCGCCTTCGCCTGGGAAATGGTGACGAAGGAATTCGGCCTCGACGCCAAACGCCTGCTGGTCACGGTCTATGCCGAGGATGACGAGGCCGCCCAGATATGGAAAAAGGTCGCCGGCTTTTCCGATTCCAGGATCATCCGGATCGGCACCTCGGACAATTTCTGGTCGATGGGCGATACCGGCCCGTGCGGCCCGTGTTCGGAAATCTTCTTCGACCATGGCGACAAGATCCCCGGCGGCCCTCCGGGCAGCCCGGACGAGGATGGCGACCGGTTCATCGAGATCTGGAACCTCGTCTTCATGCAGTTCGACCAGCAGCCGGACGGCTCGCGCAAGAAACTGCCGAAGCCGTCGATCGATACCGGCATGGGCCTCGAGCGGATCGCGGCGGTGCTCCAGCATGTCCACAACAATTACGAGATCGACCTGTTCCACGCCCTGATCGAGGCAGAAGAGTCCGTATACGGCGCAAAGGCCGAGGGTGGCAAGCTCGCCTCGTTCCGCGTGATTGCGGACCATCTGCGCACCTCGGCCTTCCTGATTGCCGATGGCGTCCTGCCCTCGAACGAGGGCCGCGGCTATGTCCTTCGCCGGATCATGCGCCGCGCCATGCGGCACGGGCACCTGCTCGGTGCGCGCGAACCGCAAATGCACAAGCTGACATCCGCCCTGATCAGCCAGATGGGCAAGGCCTATCCGGAACTCGGGCGCGCGAAAGCCGCCATCGAGGCCGCGCTCGAACAGGAAGAGGGGCGCTTCCAGCGGACGCTCGGCAATGGCCTGTCCCTGCTCGAAAAGGAGTCCGAGGGCCTGAAGGAGGGTGACACGCTGCCCGGCGAGACGGCGTTCAAACTGTACGACACGTATGGCTTCCCGCTCGACCTGACGCAGGACATCCTGCGTGCGCGCGGCGTCAGTGTCGACACGGACGGGTTTGAAACCTCGATGGAAGGCCAGCGCGAAGGTAGCCGCGCTGCCGGGTTCGCCTCCGGTGATCAGGCGACGGATGATATCTGGTTCCGGGTGCGCGATGCCTCCGGTGCCACGAAGTTCGGCGGCTATTCGGCCACCGAGGGCCAGGGCAAGCTGGTGGCGATTGCCGCAGGCGGCGGTCTCGTCGAGACGCTCGAAGCCGGACCAGCCGAGCTGGTGTTCGATGCGACGCCGTTCTATGCCGAATCCGGCGGACAGGCCGGCGACCATGGCGAGATCGTGTTTGCCGGCGGCGCGCGCTTCATCGTGCGCGACGTGCAGAAACGCGCCGGAGACGTGCATGTCCACATGGGCGAACTCGTGTCCGGTTCGGTCAAGCTCGGCGCGGTGGCCGACCTGCATGTCGATGCGGTTCGGCGCAGCGCCGTGATGGCCAACCATTCAGCGACGCACCTGATGCATGCCGCGCTGCGCAAGGTGCTCGGCGAGCATGTGACGCAGAAGGGATCACTCGTCGAGTCTGACCGCCTGCGGTTCGACTTCTCGCACGGCCAGCCGATGAGCGCCGCCGAGATCGAGGCCGTCGAGGATGAGGTGAATGCTCAGATCCGTGCCAACCTGCCGACCGGCACGCAGGTGACGACGCCGGAGAAAGCCATCGAGGCCGGCGCGCTCGCCCTGTTCGGCGAGAAGTATGGCGATGAAGTCCGTGTGCTGTCTATGGGCACCGGCGAAGGCCGGCGCTATTCGGTGGAACTGTGCGGCGGCATCCATGTCGAGCGTTCGGGCGATATCGCGGTGTTCGTGATCACGTCGGAAACCGGCGTGTCGGCCGGGGTGCGGCGGATCGAGGCGGCGACGGGCGCCGAAGCGCTGTCTTACCTGAAAGGCCGCGCGCAGATCGCGGCAGATGTCGCCGAAAGCCTGAAAGTTCCGCTCAAGGACCTTCCGAAACGGGTGGCGACACTCGGCGAGGAGAAGCGGTCTCTGGAGCGCGAACTGGCTGATGCAAAGCGCAAGCTGGCCATGGGCGGCGGCGGGGGCGCGGCGTCCGGGCCGGAAGAGATTGGCGGCGTCAAGCTGCTGGCGCGGGTCGCCGAAGGCGTGGCCGGCAAGGACCTGCGCACGCTGGTCGACGAGGCAAAATCGAAGATCGGTTCCGGCATTGTCGCCTTTGTCGGCGTGGCCGATGGCAAGGCCGGGGTCGCGGTCGGCGTGACGCCGGACCTGACTGCGCGCTTTTCGGCTGTCGATCTCGTCAAGGCGGCGAGCGCTGTGCTCGGCGGACAGGGC
>JBGSKI010000357.1:0-4885 GCA_041741315.1 Hyphomonas sp.
TGCGTGACGCGCCGGTCTTGCTGCTGGACGAGGCGACCTCGGCGCTCGATTCCGAAAGCGAGGCGGCCGTGCGCCGCGCCATCGCGAATGCTGCCGAAGGGCGAACGACGCTGGTCATCGCCCACCGCCTGTCGACCGTGCGGCGGGCCGACCGGATCGTCGTCATGGACCAGGGCCGCATCGTCGAAGAAGGAAATCACGAGGCGCTCGTCGCCAGGGGCGGGCTCTATGCGCGGCTGGCCGAACTGCAGTTCGCGGAAGGCTAGGTCAGCGCTTCCACTTTTTCATCGAACTGTCGATCGAGAAGGTGAAGGCCAGCGACAGGAACAGCGGGACCCAGATCGGCAAGGTGCCGAGGCCCGGCAGGTTCAATGCCGCAGCAAGATGGTCATCCACGCACCACCACAAAAGCCATAACCACATACAGGCGCTCCTTCCGTATGCTCCCTACCGGTATCAAGATGGGGAACCGAACCGCCTGTGTTAAGGCCCTGCCCTATTCGGCGGCCTGGAGGGCCGGCTGTTTTCCGGCGGTGAAGTCGAGCACGCCGTCGTCGATCCTGCCATAGCGCAGGTTCATCAGGTCGACGGTGTAGTTCTGGTTCAGCTTCCATGGCTTTTCGGTGTGCTGGCGGGGGAACTGGTCCAGGACGCGCTGGAAATAGCCGGACGAGAAGTCGACGAAGGGTTCGGTATGTTCCGGGAACTCATCGAGCCGCGCCATCGCCGACGTGTAATGATGGTCGTCCATGAACTTGATCAGGCGGCAGACATATTCGGAGGTCAGGTCCGCCTTCAGGGTCCATGAGGCATTGGTGTAGCCGAAGGTGCAGGCCAGGTTCGGCACGTTGGACAGCATCACGCCCTTGTAGTTGAGCAGCTTGCCCGGGTCGACCTTCACGCCATCCTTCGTCATGTCGACGCCGTTGAGGAACTGCAATTGCAGGCCGGTGGCCGTGACGATGATGTCGGCCTCGATCTCCTTGCCGGATTTCAGCCTGATGCCGCCGGGCGTGAAGGTGTCGATATGGTCGGTCTCGACGCTCGCCTTGCCGTTCTTGAGGGCATTGAACAGGTCGGAATCCGGGACGAGGCACAGGCGCTGTTCCCACGGATTGTAGGCCGGCGTGAAATGCTTGTCGACGTCATAGTCCGGGCCGAGTTCCGCCCTGACCATTTCCAGGAGGCGCGCGCGTGCCTTGTCCGGATGGGCGCGGGTCTGGCGGAAGAAGAATTGCTGGAACAGGACGTTCCGCCAGCGGATGATGCCATAGGCCCACGAGGCCGGCAGGATCTTGCGCAGGAAGTTCGCCGCGCCATCCACCGCAGGGCGCGAGACGACATAGGTCGGCGAGCGCTGCAGCATGGTGACGTGCGCGGCCTTGTCGGTCATCGCCGGCACCAGCGTCATCGCGGTGGCGCCGGAGCCGATGATCACGACCTTCTTGCCGGAATAGTCGAGATCTTCCGGCCAGAATTGCGGATGCAGGATCTTGCCCTTGAAGTCCGCCTCGCCGGGGAAATCGGGACGGTAGCCCTGATCGTACTTGTAATAGCCGCCGCACAGGAACAGGAAGCGCGCCACGCTGGCCGAGCGCTCGCCGGTGCGCGTGTTCTCGCTGGTCACCGTCCAGGCCTGGTCCGGCGTCGACCAGTTGGCGGCGACGATCCGGGTGTTGAACGCGATGTTCCCGGTGATGCCATACTCGTCCGCCGTTTCGCGCACGTATTTGCGGATCGACGGGCCGTCGGCGATGGCCTTGGCCTCGGTCCAGGGTTTGAAGTTGAAGCCGAGCGTGTGCATGTCCGAGTCCGAGCGGATGCCGGGATAGCGGAACAGGTCCCACGTGCCGCCGATGGCGTCGCGCTGTTCGAAGATCCGGTAGCTCTTGCCGGGGCAGCGCTTACCGAGGTGGACGGCCGCGCCGATGCCCGAAAGGCCCGCGCCGATGATGAGTACGTCTGTGTCTGGCTGTGTCATGGCCGCAGTCTACGTGATTTTCCGGATATTGAAATAGGTGACGCATGCGTCACCTATTTTTGCGGGTAACGGCGAGGGGCGGACAGGCGCAGCTGCGCGTCACCTCGCCTTCGCCGCCAACCGTTCCAGCAGGTCCTTTGCGAACACGGACAGCGTGTCGTCGCGGGCGCCCATGATGAGGATGCGGTCGCCGGGGCGGGCAAGGCCGAAGAGGCGGTCGCCGCAGGCGGGGCGGTCGGGGAAGGCTTCGGCCTTGCGTCCGAGGGCGGCGATGTCGGCGGCAAGGTCTGCACTGCCGACCGAGCGGTCGACCGTGCCGCCGAAATAGACCGGTTCGGGCATCAGGAGGATGTCTTCGGGGCCAAGGTTCCCGGCGAAGCACTCGGCGAATTCCCTGCGCATCTTGGCAATGGGGCCGAAGCCGTGTGGCTGGAACATCACGAGGATGCGGCCGGGGAAGTGTTTCACCGTGCGCAGGGTGGCGGCGATCTTGTCCGGGTTGTGGCCGAAATCATCGATGACTGTGATGTCGTTCGCCGTGCCGACAATGTCGAACCGCCGGGCGATGCCGGTGAACTCGCCGAGCGCGGCGGCGGCTTCTTCCAGAGTGACGTCGCAGGTCATCGCGGCGGCGATGGCGGCGAGGGCGTTCGACACATTGTGCAGGCCCGGCGTGCCGAGGCGGATCGTTGTTGTGTGGCCGGTTTTCTGATCATGCGCAAGAAAGGTGACGTGGGTTGGCGCAAGCTCGATGTCCGCCGCGATCAGCCGCCCGTCGGTGCTTTGGAGGCTATAGGTGATTGCGTCCGGAAAGTCCGCCGCCATCCGCGCGGTCTCGGCATTGTCGAGGTTGAGCACGACATCTTTCGCGCGCTTCGCAAAGCCGCCGAAGAGGGCGCGCAGCTCGTCCATCGTCTTGTGGTCGAGCGCGATGTTCATCAGCACGGCGACGCGCGGAGTGTAGGCGGCGATGGAGCCGTCGCTTTCGTCAACTTCGCTCACGAAGATTCCGCTGGTGCCGACGAGGGAGCTTGAGAACAGCGCTTCGGGCGTGCGGAAATTCTTCATCACCGCGCCGTTCATCACGGTGGGGCTTTTGCCGGCGTGATGGAGGATCCAGGCGATCATGCCGGTGACGGTCGACTTGCCGCTGGTGCCCGCCACGCCGATGGCGAAGGGCGCGGCGTTGAACAGGTCCGAGAGCATGTCCGCCCGGCTCATGCGCCTCGCGCCCGCGCGGAGCGCGGCGGCGATATCGGGCACGGTGTCCTCCACGGCGGCGGAGGCGACGACGATCTGCTCCGGGCTCGTCACGCCGCTGCCATCCTGCAGGAAGAGGCGGATGCCCCTGCTGCGGAGGTAATCGAACTTCGCAGGCGTGCGCCCCTGGTCGAGCGACCGGTCCGAGCCTTCGATGGTGTGGCCCTGGTCGAGCAGGATCAACGCCAACGGCAACATGCCGGAGCCGCCGATGCCGCAGAAGAAGTAGCGAGTGGGGTGGGTCATGATGTTGCGTTATAGCAGCAGAATTCGGTCGTGCATCACAGTGGTTGCGCCAACATACTAGCAGTTTCTGCGACCAAGTTGCGCGCCTTTGATCTGACACCGTGATGCTAACCCTAAGTTGGCGATGACACAGCAATGGATGCCGGGGCTGCGGGAGCAGTTTGAACCTGGCTGCGCCCATATGCATTTTCAAACTCGAATTTTCGCGCTCGCTTGCTCGTCGACACCCAGCGCTTACTGAGCGACTTCTCGAATGCTCGATAGGCTTTTGACCGATCTTCGACCGTTGAGTCTGCAACGAGAAGGTAGAAAGAGGGATCGTATCCTCCTGCTGCGATTTGCCGAAGTAAAAATGCGCGCTTTTTGCGGAGTGCATAGAAGTAATTAAAAACTTCCTCTTGCTGCGCCGTCGTGTGCAACACTTTTTCTTGGCACATGGTCCAACTAACTCGTAGCAGATTGAGAATAGCGTAGGTAACTACATGCTCCCGGCCCAGAAATTTTTCTTCGTCAAAGTTCAGAGTATAGAACTCGCCCCATTTGTCTAAGAAACCAGTATCAATTTCGATTTGGTGGAAATCAGCCCACATCTTGTAGTGCAGCGCAAGTTGTTCAACTTTCTTGATGCGGTTAGCATCCATAAAAACCCAAATTGCTACTGCAAAAGCTCCCAAAGAACCTATGCCTGCAAATGCATCCACCCAAACCGACAAAACCGAAACGCTCATTGCTGCCTCCCCAAGCGCAGTAACCCAAGGTCGCAAACTTTGCGTTGCTTGCCAAGCGCTGCAGTCTTTTCGTTCCCAGTTTCCGGAAATCCGGATTTAACCGAAAGGGGATGGATCACATTATCGAGGCTGAGAGAGTGACATGACGCATGTGAAGACACGCATAGGCATCGTCGCGCCGGCGCGGGCGATCGACAAGGGACTGGCGGCGAAGGTCAGCGCGCTGGCGGGCGATGCGGCGGAGCTGGTGTTTCATTCGCAATGCTTCATGCGGGAGGGGCATTTTGCGGGGCCGGATGGGGCGCGGGCGGCGGCGTTTGAAGCGTATGCGAATGATGCGTCGCTGGACGCGGTGTGGTTTGCGCGGGGCGGGTATGGGGCGTGCCGGATCCTGGACACGGCGTTCGAAAACTTGAGCGAGGCGGCGCGGGCGAAGACCTATCTCGGCTATAGCGATGCGGGCAGTCTTCTTGCGCGTTTGGCGCGTGATGGCATTGGCCGCGTGGTGCACGGGCCGATGCCGGCGGACATTTTGCGGGAGGGCGGCGAGGCGGCGGTGCGCCGGTCGCTCGGCTTACCGCAAAATTTCCGCCCGAATAGGCCCGTGCACCACGCCGCCAAAGCCAACACGCGCCAAACCCGCAAGAAGACAGCCCCCATCGCTATAGCC